>CAKZTE010000146.1 GCA_937923115.1 uncultured Caulobacterales bacterium
CCCAAACACAAGCTATGTGCCGCGCCCACCGCTTTGGGCAGATGGCTGGCGATTGTGCTGGTTTGGGGCGGCACGAAAATATCGGCTCCGCCAAGCACTTTATGACGCCCCCCCGAAACAGGATCTTCGCTGCTGGCCGCGAAAGATAGCACCATATCATGGAGCGGGCTAGAGCCGTCGACCATTTTGCGGCGCTGTATACAAAAGGCCGCGTCGCGGTAATGCAAAAACGCCATGTCATCGGGGCGGGAGGCATAGGCGAGCGCAGCAAGGCCTTCATGGCCTGAACTACCTATAGAATAAAACGTCTCACCCTTTGTGCGGCGCGCCATAAGATCCAAGTGACGGTTCATGAGCTGCGTGTCAAAAATATCGGCCAGAATTGTGGCGGGCATATTGCCGGAGATCACTTCTGGCATATCGCCAGACTTTACGCGCGCTATGAAGGCCGCATCCAAAGCGGCTGGGCGGTCAAAAAGATTACTCGCCATTACGCTTTTACCTGTTGGGTTTGGGGAGTCTGGCCTTTGCGTAAGCGCCGTTCATCTTGCCAGAAACGAAGCTGAGCGCCCGCCTCTACGCCGAGCGCGTCAAGCGCACGCTGCGGGATTAAAACGCCGCGGGCCAGCTCTGCAGCAGGCGTTACAACGGCGCGAAAATCAGCCACCGTCCCCACGCTAATGAGGCTGTCTTGCGCGTCAATTAAATCCGTAGCGCTAAGGCAAGGCAAAGTCTTAGTCTGCAGTGTCGTGCGAATTGTATCACGGTGAACCGACATGATCGGGCCCGCGTCAAACAAGTCGATGGTTCCTGAAAAGATAAAGCCCTCGCGCTGCAAAAGGCGCATAGCGCCTACGCCCGTTGGGTGCGGCTGGGCGAGCGACATTTTGACTTCGATTGGGAAGTTATACGTTGGCACCTCTCCGATTGGAACAATATCGCCTAGCGAATTAGGGTCGCGATCAAAATACTCCGCGTCGGCCTCAAGAAAGGTCTTATCGAGCTTATATTCAAAAAGATGATCGTAAAGCGGGCTGCCTTCTTTGCCGCAGATACCGCGCAGCTCAGCAATCACCATATCGCCAAAACGCCACGGTTCAGAACCAATAAGATGATAGCGTACTTTGGCTAGGTATCGTCCCAGCCCACTATCCCGGTAATCAGGATGCAGAAACAGGGACCCGACCTCAGTTGCGCCTTTAAACCTTGAGGACGCGCGTAGCACTTGGTTTTCGCCGTCGCCCTGAAGGTCAAAATTTATAAAGGGGCTCTCAATACCGATTTGCGTTTTCACCGCAGAGCAGCCGATCAGGCGGCCAGTCCCTTTCTGATTAGGACCTTGCTCAAACATACCGAGCAGATATTTATGCGGCTTTTCCAGCGGATATTTTCCGCCAAAACTATTAACCGACGATTGAATATAATCCTTGAGGAAGTCTAGGCGCGGCTGAAGACTGGAAAGCCCCCCGCTGCTTTGCAAAATAAGCTCGAGCAGCGCAGGCGCATCGGAAAGCTCAAAAGGGCGTATCAGATAACAGTTGCGGCGCGTTTCAGTCATTATATCCCCCAATTGGAGTGAGTTTGGCAAAGTTCGCAGCAATTGTGCAGGGACATATCGCGCAATTTCATGTATATTTTTAGGCATTTTGATGTTATTTTTGCGCAAAACGGGAATACATAAAGATGCGTTTAACCTTTAAAGATCAGCAGCTCCTCGGCGCGCTAAGAGCTAACGCACGCGCGAGCACGACTGATATAGCCAAATCTCTGGGTGTTTCGCGCTCCACCGTACAAAAACGGCTCGAACGGCTAGAGGGCGAAGGCGTGATTGCGGGCTACACTGTGCAGCTTGCCTCGCAATATCTTGATGCCGAAATCAAAGCACATGTCATGATAACTGTCCAGCCGCGCGCGACAGACGCCATTATCAACGAAATGGAAAAACTAGACCCGGTTCGCGCCGTCTATTCAGTCTCAGGGCCCTATGATCTGATTGTGGAGGTCGCCGCAATGTCCGTTACCGCCCTCGATAGCGTGATTGATACGCTCATCGCCATTGAAGGCGTCGAGCGGACTGTCTCCTCCGTAATATTAAGTACACGTTTAAAACGATAATTTTGTAAAACTGACACATTTGCTCCAATCAACTGCCGTGTCTGCGCCGTAACAAGACCAAGACAGTGATGAGCAAGGACGCGAGATGCGCAATTTTGACTATACATCAGGCGAGACGCGCCTTCAGCCGAGCCGCAATCTCGTTGGCCCTGGAGAGACAGCTATTCCGCTCGCGCCTGTGCTTCGGCTAGAACATGATGAGCTTTGCATCCCCCAACACTTCCTGCGTTATCAGCATAGCAGCGAGACTGTCGAAGCCATAACGGCTAAAATCAGCTATGATCCGCGTTATCCAGTCTTTGTCAGCGGGGATGCGGGCGGACTTTATATCCAGATAGGAATTGTAGGGCCTGATAATTATAAATCATCAGCAGAAAAGCTTGTATATGGCCGTAAGTGGCGGGTTGAGCCCAATCTACCCACATCAGAAATCATTCAGACCGTCTTCTTGGCCATTAAGAAAGCGCGCGAGCACGAATTACGTGAAAGATTCATATGGCTATGCGAGGGACGCCGCACAACGCCGTTTAATGGTCACCAAGACTTGCCACACATGGCGCGCAACGCGCGCTGCTATACCGGCCATCCGAAATCGGCTTCGGTAAGCGCCGTCATCGAGGGCGTTGTCTATGACGGCATGCGCTTTGCAGTTTTGAACACAATAGACCTTCCCACAGGTCAAGCTGTCCTGACCTTAACCCCAAAGAAGAAAAGCCGCGGTGAATTTGCGCAACTTTGCAATAAAGGGCTAACTTTTATCACCCCCAGCCTCTCGCCTACGGACGTTCTGCACAGCCTGTTTGAAGCTTGCCTAAAATCAAGCGACGCCCATGTTGAGCGCCATTTCGCATATGACGGCTTTAGCCGCTTTAGCCGCGAGGTAAACATCTTTGAAGTCGCGAAACTCTCAGCCAAACAGCGCCAATGTCCGACAAGCTATTTGCCTGAAGAAGAGGCCCAAGAATTTATCGGAACGCTGAGCTCTGAAAATTACGAGACGGACGCCTCGCGCATACCCGCACTCAGCGATACAGCGCATAACCGTGCGCTTTGCGCGCAGTTGGCTGCAATGAATGTGAGCCCGCCGTCCATAGATCAGGCTTGATAACGCGAGAGGCTGTGCAGCCGCTCCCACGCCCGAATATCGATTTTCATATCTTCGGCTTGGCGGCGGAAACGGTGCAGCTTCTTGCGAAGACGCTTATCATCCTCCGCTGAAAGACTTTCGCTTTCCAGACGTCCTTTGACGCCCGCAATATCATCCAGCTTACTTTCATATGAGGATATCAAAGATTTGTGTTCTTGATAGACCGCGTAAACAGCGCGGCCCTCATCATAACCGGGCGCAAAATCTTGCGCGAGTTGACCAGAGCATATCTGATTATAGGAAGATCCATTCTCGCCTAAAGCAAAGCCGCGCTCATATGTGCAATAGCTTGGGAGGCCTTGATTAAAGCCAGATAAGTAAGAATCAAAGTCCATATCAATGCCATATTTCGCGCAAGTGTCTGCAATCTTGGAGGCTTTATCGCGCTTTACGCCATAGCTTCCATCTCGGTAGCCCAGTTCCTGCCAATTACCAGCAATGCATTTATCTTCGGAGATTGTTGCGCAGCCCGAAAGGGCTGCGACGCCCAATAGCAAAAGCGCAATCCCTACGGATTTCATTTGTTTTCCAATTGGTAATCTTGCCATTGTCGCCTCCGTTTTTCTTTTAAAATAACAAAGCCCGTTGAACATTCACTGAGTTGTGTGTTCATATTGAGTTTAAGATGTTTGACGAAACCGCGCGCGAGCCGTAGACCGACTTTATGAGATTACAAAGTGCGTCCAGTTCCGAAAGCTACGGTTCCCGCCCGCCATTGGGCCTTGCGCTCGGCGGCGGCGTTGCGCGCGGTTGGGCCCATATTGGCGCGATACGCGCCCTGCTAGAAGCGGGCATTAAACCTGACATAATAACAGGCACCTCCATCGGCGCGGTTGTCGGCGGGGCCTATCTGTCTGGAAAGCTAGACGTGCTGGAGGACTGGGCACGAAAGCTCAACCGCCGCCGCATGATGAGTTATATGGATGTACGTTGGGGCGGGTCAGGGTTTATGCGCGGCGAACGGCTAGCACGCGTGTTGAACCATTATATGGGCGATGTTCGTATTGAGGAGCTTGACCGTAAATTCATCGCTGTCGCGTGTGATTTGCGCACGGGCTATGAAGTATGGCTACAAAAAGGCCCGATTGTGCCCGCTATCCGCGCCTCTTACGCGCTGCCCGGCGCATTTGAACCGATTGAGATTGATGGACGACATATGATTGACGGCGCGCTCGTGAACCCTGTACCTGTCTCGGCTTGCCGCGCGCTTGGCGCACATATGGTTATTGCCGTTAGCCTGAACGGTGACGCCTTTGGCCCCATCGGAACAAGCCATGAGCTGGATTTTGACAAAAGCCCGATTGAAGAAGCAACAGGTGATGACGGCTCTATTGATCCCTTTGAACTGGCAAGCCAATCGCTTAACAAGCTGCGTCCAGACCGCCTATTACTCAAGTCTATGATGGGCGAGCATAAGCCAGGCGCGGGCCCAAAAGTGGGCTCTGTTATGATGAGCACGCTCAACATTGTGATGGACCGTATCTCGCGCTCTCGCCTCGCAGGTGACCCGCCTGATGTGTTTATAGCACCACGTATTGGCCATATCGGAATGCTTGAATTTACCAAGGCGGATGAACTGATTGAACGCGGCTACCGTGCTATGCAGCACGAAATCCCGCTAATTAAATCAGTCATTGATGTGCTCGGGCAAATGCCAACAGGTACAAGCGAGAAACCGCCTGAAAGTTAGTCGCTTATAACTGAACCGCGCTAACTACGGGCTCTGTTAGAAAGTGCCGACCCTCTCGGTCTTCAATCTCTACGACCCATAAATCCATATCTTGCGCCGATTGCCGCGCAATCACGGCGTCTATATCTCGCGCTGGTTTTGCCTCGCTTTCGTGCCACACCCGCATGCCGTCCATGCCTGTTGCAGCCTGATAAAGGCGCGTCATGCCGTCTCGCTGCCGAACCGTTAAAATAACTGTCCCGCTATCGCGGTCCCCTTTCTTGGCAACTACGGCAAAGGAGCCTTCGGATAAGGCTCGCCTCATAAGTGCGCTCACCCATATATCTGTCTTTAAACGCGGAATTGGCGTCTCCTTTGCATTGGCCTTATGCGCCCCGGCTAGATGTGGGGCGCAAGTTCATGCAGCGCAATGCCTAATTCATATAAAAAGCACGACGCAAAAATTCGGAAATTTCGCCTCTCAGGGGCAAGTGGCACTGCTCTTGCACCGTGAACCCCATGTTAATCATGAGGCTTACGTCAATGTATCAATTCCGCTCACCCACAGGGCTAGTTTTCGGCAAAACGGCACGTTCAATAGCGATAACTTTACTCGGCTCTGCGGCAGCCCTCAGCGTTGCGGCTCCCAGCTATGCTGCGCCCGCGCAAACCCCGCAAGTGCGCCAAGAAATCACCCAAACGCGGCTATCCTCAATGAGAGGGGCGGAGCTATCACGTATTGATTGGCGTCAGCCTGAAATGAAGCTGAAGTTCGACCTGACGGAGTCTGACTGGATTGACGGCATTGATCTTATACTGTCCATGAACCCCAGCGGCCAGGTTTCCCGCCGAGGACCTATTCTTGTGAGCTTAAACAATAGCGCTCCGCTAAAAATGAATCCTTACGGCCAAAGCTTTGATGCACGTCTTCGCTTCGATGAAAGTTTTGTACGTGCCAAGGGCAACGTCATCACAATTCGCGTGCCTGTCCCTGACGGCGGGACGTGCTTAACAACCGAGCACGGCGGCTGGAATGTCAACGTCAAGAAGAGTTCCATCGTCGTGCGGACACGCGCAAAATCTAGAAATTTCTTCTTGCGCGAAGTAGCAGACCGCCTCCAAAATCCGACATCCACACCAAAGACAGTATCCATACTGGCAAAAGGCAATCAAAAGACGCGCCTTGAAATGCTCGCGGCACAAGGTATTGCCTTGCAGACGCCTGACATTCCAAATTTCAAAACGACAGCGGGCCGCTCTGATATGGACGTCATAATTGCACGCCGCGATGAGTTGTCTACCCGCGTAAGTGACAAAGATATATTATCAGACACAGGTCCAAAAATTAGCGTCCACAAAGGCCGTCCCATGCGCCTTGTCATCACGGGCGACACGGATGCAGAAGTGTTGAGCGCAGCTCAATCTTTTGCCAGCTACCACCTGCCGGCTGTACGCCGCCGACACGCCAGTTCAGGCGAGGTCGGCTTTCAAGTTCCGTTTGCGGATAAACACATCGCTTTGAGCGGCAAGACGCGTTTTGGTGATTTGAACCAAACTGTTCGCGCAATGAATATGAGCGGCACGCCAAACACGCTCACATTTAATGTCGCCGACCCTTCCGTGACCAGCGGAAATGTCTTGCTGCGCCTTTCAAAAGGCAAGACATTGTCTGAAAACAGTAAAGTCGAAGTTGAACTCAACGGACAGTCCATAGGCTTCACAACACTCGATCGCCGCCGTAAATCTGTCAACTTCGCTATCCCTGAAGGCGCGCTGCACGGCTCTGGTAATACGCTGAAAATCATACCTGCGCTTGAGAAAAAGCCCTCAGTTGAAACCTTTGGCCAAGCCTGTCCGTCTATCAATGACGAACCCGGTTTATTCATCGGAGATGGCTCGCGCATCGAGCTCTCGACAATTGGCACCTCACCTTTTTCTGAACTGTCACGCCTAACCGCAGACGGTAGCCTTTTCGCCAATGCCGCTGGCGCTAACACCCATATCGTTTTAACGGCCAAAGGACAAAATGATATTGGAGCCTCGCTTGAGCTCTTGGCCAAACTTGCCAGAACCTCGGGCACGGGCTGGACGAATGCTACGATATCGCGCAATGCTGCCGATAGCGGTTCAAAAAATATCTTAGTCATTGGCCCTAATCCGGCCCGAACAGGCTTGCTCGATGCAGCACCGCGCAGCTTAGGCGCAGCACTGAAAGGTAAAAGCTCTACAGGGTCTATGGTGCGCAACTTCGGCGACTATGAAAAATTTGCCTCCGCGGACGCGGCTAAAACCTTGCAAATGTACGCCGCAAAGACACGCGCCAAAAGCCGCATTGGTAGCGGCGGCGTGGCAGCTATTTTCCCAGATGGTCCTCGTCTCATCGGAGTTGTCAGCAGTACCCCTGGCCGCAGCTTTGCCTCTGTGACTCAGGATTTGCTCGAGGGTGATCAATGGAATAATTTGTCTGGGAGTGTGTCGCGCTGGAATAGCAAGACCGTCTTGATGGCACAGACCGCTCTCCCAACGCCGCAGCTCAACCTACCGAGTACAACTAACGACGTATTGCCGCGTTTCGAATTAGCTTGGCTAGAAGACAGTCTACAAGACGGCCTTGTTAAGCTGGCCGATCTGGGCGATATGGCAAGCGAAAAATTTGCCGACATACGCAGCGGCGTTGAAATACGGCTTGTTGAAACGCTGCCGGCTGACACGGGGCGTTCCAAGATAGCAGAGCTTAGCCGCCCCGCGCCAGCCGGTGTGCCCCAGCCCTCAAAAGCGGCGTCATTGAACGCAGCAGAGCCCCTCTATAAAACAGCGTCAGCGGCCACTCAAAGACCTAGCCTGCAAGCCGTTCTTTCCGAAAAACTCGTCGCCCCGCTCAGAGGTTTTTCTAGCCCTAAAGCCATGGAAAAAGTCGACAGCCGTACACCGCAATGGATTAAAAACTTGCTCGCTAAAGTTCAAAAAAAGACATCTGCTGACACCCCTGCGGCGGTCCCTTCAGCGTCTGCGGCGCCGTCAATCGCGGCTATAGAGAACACCCTGTTGGTTGAGAGCAACCCAATTATGCAAATGCTACAACGCGGGGATAGCAAAAATAGCTTTCTCGGTATCTTGATGGGACTTTCGCTGCTTATGCTCGTACTCATGCTTGGATTGATAAAGCCTAAGCCTAAAAAGCGGCCCATAGATCGGTTCAAATAGACAAGGGTTTGTCATTATTTTAGGAATATATTCCTCACATTAGAATTTCGTGTTAAGTTGAAATATACTTCAACGCGAGATTCTTATGAAAGCAAAAGACCATAGCCCCGCCGATAAGGCTCAAGCCCATTTAACAGTTGCGGCCACTGCGCTCGCCTTTGGCGTGCCTTATGTCGATGTCTTTACGCGCCAAAGATTATCTGCGGGCGACATTTTCCTGCGGCAAATGGCAATGTATCTTCTGAACACCGTTTACGACTTTAACTTATCGCGGGTCGCACGTATTTTCGAACGTGATAGAACAACAGTGCGCCATGCCTGTAAGGTCATAGAAGATCAGCGCGACAGCATTCTTTTTGATGATCTGTTAACGCAGCTGGAGCAATTCTTATTGACAGCGCCTTCAACTCCGGAGGCTCCAAATGCAAAGCCTTAGCGATTCAGTTCTTCAGCGTTTCAAACGAGAGGCCTCCCTTATTATCACGAGCGGTTCTGGGCCTTGCCCAGTTTTCGCGCGTGGGGATCGCCGCACTGTTGCCACAGATTGGCTCTCTCGGGATATGGTACACGCCCTAGAGGCCGATGGTATTTTAACGCCTGTTCCGGGTGGATTGGCGCTTTCGCAAACGGCAGGATTGCAGAGGCGCGACAAGAGGCGAGACTGTGGACGCGATTAATTGCGCGATTAAGCACTAACGCGCTCAGCCTCAGATTTAATACGCGCTATCATCGCTTTAAGTCCGTTTGATCGCTGCGGCGAGAGGTGCTCAGACAAATCAAGCTTTGCAAGGATAGCCTCGGCATCAAGCGCCAGGATTTCGCGCGGGGCACGGCCAGAAAAAATCTCAAGCGCAACCGCGACAAGTCCCTTCACGATATGCGCATCACTATCTCCGCGAAAGCGGAGCTTTTCTTTATCAAATTCACTCACGAGCCACACCTGAGATACGCAGCCATTGACCTTCGTCGCAGGATTTCTTTCCGCCGCCGTTAAGGGCGGCAATTGCCGTCCCATATCGATAACATGTGTATAGCGGTCTTCCCAATCGGTCAGGAACGAGAAATCATCAATCATGGATTGGACGTTTTCAGGCAGGGCATGGTCATTTGGCATAACGGGTCAATTCTATTGATTTTCCTTGATATAGTGACGCTGAGCCGAAAAACCAATGTCATTTGTGACGCAGACGCCTCTCGCCCGCAAAATCAAGGGATTCTGCGTAATTCGCTCACCCCTGACGCGAAATACATGGCATAGCGGCTAAAAATGAAGTCTTGTAACCCTAGCGGCGCCATAATTCTGTTAGATTTATGATCGCGAATATCGGCAAATGCCGGTTGATGTATAGGATTAGGATAGAGCTTATCTCTGAGACGCGAAAATATAATGGTATTTTTACCGCCAGCATTATCTGGCTTGTCGTGATTGCGGCGGGCTTTGGCGCGGCGCTTTTGCGAGGGGTTAGCTTTGAGACGCTATGGCTTTATGGCCTCATTGCCGCAGTTCCTGCACTCCTCTCCCTGAGTTTGCGCTCTCTGCTTCATAAAGAGTGGGCGAGGCTCGTTGTAATATTCGCTTGGATAAGCCTCGCAGTTTTTGCTTGTCTTGGCATCAGCTTTTGGCCCTTTGCAATTTTATTCCTCTGCGCGCCCGTAATGGCCGCGTTGTTTGAGCGCGAAATGATCATTGAGGCGCTGTTTTTATCAGCCGTGATTTCCGCCGTCATTTACGGCGCTGGTTTAACAGGTAATTTACCCACACCATTGGCTCCAGCTGGCGCCGCAAATTGGCTTGCCCTTATTGCGCCCTTAGGAACAGCGGCGCTAGCCCTTACGGCGCTGTTCTCTGCCTCACAGACCCGCGCCCGTCACGGGGCGTTTCAAACACTGCCAGCAGCAGCGGTTGGCGATACGGCCGATATATTAGACACATTACCAGGCGGATTTTTACGCGTGAGCAAGACTGATAAAATCACCTTCGCGTCAAAAAGTGCATATACCATGTTTGGCTTGCCGCGCGATGCTGGCCACCTGCCTCTTCAGGCCATTAGCCCCAAAGACGCAGGCTTTCGGACCGCCTTTGCAAAGTTGTTGGAGCAGGCGAAGACGACAGGTACGACGGCATCCGCAACAATAATGCGCGAGCAAGGCCATCAGTTTTTTGATGTTTCGGCGTCCCCAACTGAGGACGGTTTTTTAATTCAGGGGCATGATGTGTCTGCGCGCGAACGTGATCTGTCGAACTTGCGCCTGTCCCAACAAGAGCTTGAACGCAGCATAGCCGACAAGACACTATTCTTCTCTGGCGTGAGCCATGAATTGCGCACACCGCTTAATGCTATCATTGGTTTTTCAGATATGATGCGCACACGCCTCTTTGGGCCTTTGCCAGGCAAATATGCGGAATATGCCGACCTTATCCACGATAGCGGGCAGCACATGCTAGACCTTATCGGAGACGTCTTAGATATGTCCAAGGTCGAAGCAGGTAAATACACGCTGCATTATGGCGCTTTTGACATGGCTGACGTTGTCCGCAGTAGCGTAAAAATGGTTCGTCCAAGCGCTGATGCGGCGCAAGTGATGATTACGGTAGATGTCCCCACGCAGAAAGACTTTGTGATTGAGGCGGACCGAAAGGCTGTGCGCCAAATCCTGCTGAACCTTTTATCCAATGGCATCAAATTCACGCCAAAAGGCGGCGAAGTAAAAGTCTCCATAAAATCTATGGCGCAGACCCTTTTGCTTAACGTATCGGATAATGGGCTGGGCATGAGCGCGGATGAGCTGAGAACAGTGGGCGAGCCCTATAGCCAATCTTCGAGCGCCCAGCAAATTGACTCGCGCGGTTCCGGTCTTGGGTTGTCGCTGGTTAAATCGCTTGTCGATTTACATGGCGGGCGTTTCGCGATCGCCAGCCAGCCAAAAGAAGGGACAAGCGTCGATATCTACCTGCCGACGGGCCGTCAACCTTAGTGCTCTCCACGGCAAGCGACTTTAAGCGTATAGACGGCTGACGTTTTCCTGCGCGTCTTCGACAGTGCTGAGTTTTACAAGATGGTCATACCCCAAAATCATATCGATGGTATTGCCATCTGATGACAGCGGCATCCGAATCCAAAACTGCGCAAGATGCGCGCCAAGCGGCGTTCCAGGGCGCGTGACACCTGCCAGTGGACGGCGCTTGTCAATGATACTGCCCAAGATGCGATGCCAGTAATCCCGGCGGTCCCCAATCGGGAGTTCATCAACATGGCGGCCTTGAATTTCGTCTTCAAAGAGGTTCCAAAACCCTGTCCCCGCAAGGCGGTAACGAAAACGGCGCTGCGCTGCATTTGCTTGAACCCCAGAGACCTCAAGGACGCTCATGGTGGGTAAATGTGTGGTGAGATGTTCTGGCTCGATATCAAAGCGCGACGGGAAACCACCGTTCTTGCAGCGCGAGCGCCAATAATCATAAATAGCTGTTTGTTGCGGAAGCACCATCTGATGCCGCAAAGCATTTCCCTTTAACATGATTGCCCCTTATCCCCTTTACTCTGCCCCGAACACGTATTTCCATGCCAAAGAGTCGTAAATTGAGTTGAATCGGACAAGCCATTAAAGCGGTAAGTCAAAGGGTTAACAGCAAATTAACCTTGTTTTTTGTCACGGTTCCGATTCGGAAAATACGGCATTCGCGCAAACCCTGTATAATGCAACGCTAATATGAGCGCGCAACTAAGTCTTTCGCCGTCCTAATCCTGATTGCCGTGCAAGCTTTGAGCGCTGCTTAGCGTAGTTAGGCGCAACCATGGGATAGTCAACGGGAAGCCCCCATTTCTCTTTATAGGCCGCGGGCGTTAACTCATATTTTGTGCGCAAGTGCCGCTTGAGGGACTTAAACGGAAGACCGTCCTCAAGGCAGATAATAGCGTCGTCCGTGACTGATTGCTCTATTGGAACAGCGGGCTCTTGGGTTGTGACTTTGTTCTGGTCACCCGCCGCCAACCGCTCCAATGTTTCAAAAACATCAGTTATAAGGGACGGCATGGCCTCTGGCGCAATCACATTGCCCGCGACATACGCCGAGACAATGTCGCGCGTCAGCTTAAGCTGACGTCGCCGCTCTACGCTATCCTCACCTGTCACGTTGCCGCTACGAAAATAACAATCATTGCAAAGGCAAGCATGGCCGAGGTCAGCAGGGCTGGCAAGCCGCTTGGTGACGCCGCGCTAAACGCGCCCGCAGGACTGAACAATTGCTGTAAACGGCGGCCTGCAACGTCGACAAAGCTCGCGCGAACATTTGCGCCATTGGCCGAGAGCCGCGTCCACATCGCGCCCACCCAAATCGCGATATTTGCGCCTAGCTTTCTGTGGGTCCAATCAAAATCGAGAATTTCAGCCTTTCGCTCATCGGGGTAAACACCTTGGCGCTTAAGGAAGGCAAAAGCAAACATAGCCGCGAAAAGAAGCTGTAGCTGAAACACCACATGGTCCGTTGTATAGGGGTTATATTCAACGTCATAAGGCAACATCGAGTAAAGCCACTTATACCCACCAATGCCGGGAATAGGCGACGCAAGGAAGATACACAGCGCGGCCGCAAGGCCCATCGCCACAAGCATGTTCCACGGCGCTTCTTTAACGCGGTGTCCACCGTCATGAGCGAAGAATGTGAAATGCGGCACCTTAATCCCAGAGTGTTCCATCACGCCTGCGGAGGCAAAGAGCAGCATGAGCACAACAACCCACATCGCTGGCCCGCCGCCGTAGCTGGCATGGTCAATCGCGGAAGTAATAATCATCGACTTGGTGACAAAACCTGCGAGCAATGGGAAAGCCGCAATAGAGCCCGCCCCGATAAGGCAGAAAACTGCCGTGATGGGCATAGAGCGAAACAGTCCGCCAAGCTCGCTGGCTTTGGCCGTGCCAACGCGGTGCATAACGGCGCCCATGGACATAAACAGCAGGCTCTTAAAGATAACGTGCGCCACGACTTGACCCGCAACGCCGTTCATCGCGAGCTGGCTACCGATACCAATACCGCAGACCATAAAGCCAAGCTGGTTATTGAGCGAATACGCCAGAACTTTGCGCAGATCATTTTCAATCACCGCAAAGAAAACGGGGAAACAAGTCATAATCGCGCCAATGTATATCAGCAGCTCTGTGCCCGGAAAGCCGCGCGCCAAAGCGTAAAGCGCGAGTTTAGTCGTAAAGACAGATAGAATGACTGTGCCCGTAATAGAGGCCTTGGGGTAGCTATCTTGAATCCAGTTGTGCAGGAAGGGGAAGCCGACCTTTATGCCCATACCGAGCAGGATGAGCCACGCACCCGGCGCGTCAAGACCGATATAATTAAAGCTGTAATCTCCGCCCCGCGACATGCCGTAAATAACAGCACCCGCAAGCAGCAGCACGCCTGACGTAACGTGATACGCCAGATACCGAATACCCGCCTGAAAGCTACCGTCACCGCCTTTCCAAATCAGGAAGACAGAAGAAATCGCTGTGAGTTCCCAGAACACAAATAGAGTAATCAGATCGCCCGCAAAGACAGCGGCAACAGCTGCGCCCATATAAATCAAGGCAGAGCTATCGGTGATTTTGCACTTCTCATGGAAGCCAAATATCGCGTTCAGAACGCCCGCAAGACAGAATATATAGCCCCAAATTATCGCAAGACTATCGATACGCAGCGTGGTGAGTTTAAGAGGGCCGACCTGCCAAATACCGCCAATGACCTCGGCGCTCGTGAACTGCTGAAAAATAAGAACGCCGCCCGCAATGGGGGCGAGCAGTACAAGCGCTTTGCGGATCTCGCTTACGGGAATAAAAATACAAAGCAGTCCCGCAAGTATAATAATAAAGCCGGGATTGAAATTCCCCATTGAGAAAAAGTTCGCAAGGATATCACTCATAGTGATCTCCTTTATTCTTTAGCTTAGGCGCTTCTTCCTCCCCATAATAATTTTCCTCGCGCGCGAGCAGACGAAAGAGCGGCTCTGCGCTCAGCACGACAACGGTATAGGCGGCAAAGCCAATGACGGCCCAGCTAAACCCAAAATCCCATGGCGCGGGATGCTTAGGCGGAAAGAAGAACCCCATAATAGAGACGATGATAAGCCCAACAACGGGGAACCAGATAAAGTTGCGTTTCACGCTCTCTTTGCCAAGAAAGAGAAACGGCTTGGCATAAGGATGTATATGCGCGAGCCCTTCGGGAGAGTAATCGTCAGGCATATCAGGGTGATCGTGATGGTCAGACATTACAGCCCTCCGCTTGGCAAAATCGGCGTTAGGAAATCAGCAATCGGTCCCGCAAAGAAAAACAGGACAAACGCGCCAAAGGCGGTAATCACAGGCGGGATTATAACCCATTTATGTTGCTTACGCAGCGCTCTGATGTGCGCGTCATCTTCGGGATTCGCTGGCGGTTTCAGAAATCCGCGCGCGGCAATCGGCACCAGATAAATAACATTTAGAACAGATGAGGCGATGAGCGCGGCGAGCAAAATGCCTTTGCCACTATCGAGCGCCCCCGCCATAAGAAAAAACTTGGGCCAAGAGCCGCCCATGGGCGGAATACCAATAATGGAGAAAGCGCCAATCAAGAACGCGCCAAACACCCACGGCATAGAGCGGCCTAGCCCGTCGAGTTTTGAAATTTCAGCACGGTGGGCGACGGTATAAATCGCGCCTGCGCACATGAAGAGCGTAATCTTGCCCCAAGCATGCATAACAATTTGCAGGCCGCCGCCAATGATAGCCAGCGGTGCGGCAAGCATAGCGCCAAGCGTAATATAGGCGAGTTGCGAGACGGTTGAATAAGCCAGGCGCGCTTTTAGGTTGTCTTGGCGAAGCGCAATAACGGATGCCATGATAATGGAGAACGCTGCAAGCCAGCACAGAAATGTCGACGACGGCGTTGCAGCAGTCAGCGCGGGGCCAAAAGTAAAGGTAATCACTTTGAGCATCGTGAACACGCCTGCTTTCACAACGGCCACAGCATGTAGCAAGGCCGAGACAGGCGTCGGGGCCACCATCGCGTTAGGAAGCCACGGATGGGTCGGCATGAGGGCCGCCTTCCCAATACCAAACGCAAAGAGGAGCAAGAGAATGGAGGTCGCGAGCAGGCTTGTGTCATCGGGGAACACGCCGCCCACCATAAAGTCGGTCGTGCCCGCAATAACATGCGTCCCAATAATTGCGGGCAGAAAGAGCGCCAGCGATGTCCCCATCAAAATCATGCCGTAAATCGTGCCGCCCTTAAGGGCCTTCTTATCGCCCTTATGGGTCACGAGCGGGAAAGTTGAGAGCGTTAGGGCTTCGTAGAAAATGAACAAGGTAATGAGGTTACCCGAGGCCGCAATCCCCATTGCAGAGGCAATCGCAATGGCAACGAATCCGTAAAAGCGCGATTGGTGTTTTTCCTTATTTCCGCGCATGTAACCAATGGAATAGAGCGAGTTGACAATCCAAAGCGAGCTGGCAATCGCTGCAAAAGTCGCGCCAAGCGGTTCAAGGACAAATTTAACGTCAAATCGCCCAGCAAAAGTTCCCAGATGCAGTTCAGGCCTCGCTCCGCCTGCTACGACGACGACAAGGTTGATGACATTGATAAGCAAAGCCACACCGGCGATTAGCGTGACGGCTTCGCGGATATTGGGAGCCTTACGGAAAATATAAATCAATCCCGCTGCGATTAGCGGAATGATAAGCAACAACGCTAGGGCAAGTTCAGAAGTATAGCTCATGGGGTAACACCTCCTGGTAAGGCATTTGTCACCGGGAATAAAAGCTCGGCAGCGCCGTTTGCGGCCTGCACCATGAGGTCTGAATTAATGCCAATCGCGATGGAAGCTAAGGCCAAGGCCCACATTGGAATAAGCATCATCAATGGCGCTTCATTACGCGCCACGATCGCACCGTTCACGACGGGCGGCTCCTTGAAATAGGCTTCCTTGAGAATATTACCCATGTAAATAATGGCGAGAATAGAGGTTATAACAATCACGCCAACGGCCCACCACCAGCCCTCATTGGCCGCAGCCGTGGCAAGGTTGACCTTGGACACAAAGCCTGCGGTAAACGGCACGCCTATCAAGGAAAGGGCAGATATGGTGAACGCACCCATAGTCCACGGCATGGTTTTGGACAGGCCGCGGAAATCGCTAATACGGGTAATCCCAAAACGGTACCACATCGCGCCCAGACAGATAAACAAGCCGCCTTTGATAACCGCGTGATTAAGGAGATGCAGATAACCTGCCGCTGCGCCGGCTGCCGTGGCAAGGCCAATGCCGAGCAACATATAGCCGACCTGCGCCACGGATGAGTACGCCAAAGTACGGCGCGCATCGGTTTGGAAAATCGCCTGAAGGCTCGCAAAAATCATACCCGCAACGCCAAACCCGACAAGCAATATCATTTCTGCGCGGCCCACATAATTGATGTTCACATCAAAGATAGTGAAAGTAAAACGCAGCAAGAGATACAGCGCCGCTTTGGTTGCTGTTGACGCCAAGAAGGCTGTTACAAAACTGGGGCTGTGGGCGTATGCACTTGGCAGCCAAACATGCAGCGGGAACATAGCGAGCTTAAGGCCAAGGCCGATAATAATAAAGGCGAAGGCCACTTGGGCCACGCGCGATCCCCCGTCCAGATCGCGTAGGATACGCGCCATATCCGCCATATTGAGCGTGCCCGTTTCCATGAAGAGAAAGCCAAGGCCGACAACAAAGAAGGTCGCCCCAATAGAGCCGAGAATAAGATAATTAAAGGAGGCTGTAAGCGCGCGGCGGTCACGGCTCGCGCCCATGCCGACAAGCACATAAGTCGAAATGGAGCTAACCTCTAGGAAGACAAAGACGTTAAACGCATCGCCCGTCACCACCATGCCCAGCAGACCTGCCATGCAGACTAGGAAGGCCGCATAAAATGGCGCGCGTTTTTTTGGTTCCACTTCGGCGCGAACCGACGGCCATGCGTAAAGCAAACACAGTACCGCCATAAGCGAAATAAGCAGCAAAACGGGCGCGGAGAGCGCGTCTACAACATAGGAAATACCGTGCGGCGGATCCCATCCCCCCATAGAATAAACAAGGCTTTCGCCGCCAAAGATTTGCAGCACAAGTCCAAGCGCGAGCACACTACAGATAAGGGCAACGATAAAGGCCAGCGCCCATGCCAATTTTTCAGACGGCAATATTGCAAGCACGACGCCCATCAAAAGCGGCAATACGACAAGCAGGGCCGCGCCGTGGGTCATAACCCATTCGGGGAAGAAAGAGAGCAAATCCATTAGCCGTCTATCCCTTCGAGATTGAAGTGATAATCAAGTGCATCGATCTCGTCTTTTTCAATCGTACTATAAACTTCGCGAATTCGCACAACAAGCGCGAGGCCAATTGCCAATGTCGCGACGCCGACCACAATCGCCGTCAGAATAAGAACATGCGGCAATGGATTTGAATAAAGCACTTCTGGACCATAAGCCCCGCTATGGGTGGCAACAGGCGCGGCGCTTGCGACTAAAACGGGCTCTGACAGCAAAGCATGATCGCCGCCGTGGCTCTCGACAAGAATGGGGGGCTGACCGCCGCTGACCTTCCCGATTGTGATGTACAGCAAGAAGACTGAGGTTTGAAAGACGGATAGACCCACAAGTTTCTTAATCAGGTTTTGCGTGGCGAAAATAACATAAAGGCCGACCATCATAAGCACGATGACAACGGCGTAGTTGAAGTGAGTAAAGATGAGATCAAACATTACCAATCCTCATCCGTCAAATCAGGTTGACGAGAGCCAAAGGCGTAAAAGATAGCCACCATAACGCTGGCTACGGAGAACAGTACGCCGAGTTCTACCGCGAGAATGCCATAATGCTGCCCGTGGCTCGGATCATGCGCGAGTACGCCATATTCAAGAAAGTTTGCTCCAAGCAGCCATGTCGCAACGCCCGTTCCGCCGTAGATCAAAACGCCCAATGACATACCGATACGCACGGCAGACGGCGGGACCGCTTTTTTTGCCGCGTCAATACCAAAGATAAGCGCGTATAAAATTACAGCTGCAGCCAGAATGACCCCGGCTTGAAATCCGCCGCCCGGGCCAAAATCACCGTGGAATTGCACATAAAACGCGAAAAGCGCGATGAGCGGAATGAGGAACTTGCTTACGACCCGAAGGATGACATGAGGATTCATGAGCGGCCTCCTTTTGTGGCTTTCGAGGCTTCCTTTTTGGGCTTTGCCGCATTTGGTTTTGCGGGCGGTATTTCTGTGCTTTGCTTATTGGCGAGGCTCTCAACCGATTCGCCCGTAGCCGCCTGCGCGCTTGGCAGCATGGCAGAACTGACATTGACGCCATTGGGACGCGCGCGCCATTTACCGGCATTGCCATTCAGGCCAAGCAGTAATAATACGCCCAGTCCCGCCGCAAAAATTACTACGACCTCGCCGAAGGTATCAAAACCGCGATAGCTCGCCAGCACGGCTGTTACCACATTTGGAATATGAATTTCATCAGCGGTACGATCGATATAATCCATGCCGACATAAGCATTAGCCGGCGAATTGGCCGCGCCAAACGCCGGCATGTCGGGAATAGCGTAAAACAGCGCAGCACCCGTCACCAAAACCACTAAAATCGGGCCAAGTTGGCGGCGCATCTCAATGGGCTTACTCTGGCGATCGGCGAGTAGCATCGCTGAAAGCATCAAAATTGTGGAGACGCCTGCGCCAACTGCCGCCTCGGTAAAAGCCACATCCACGGCGTCTAGCGACACAAACCAGGCCGCGCATAAAAGGCTATAGACACCTTGCAGCATAACGATAGCAAATAGCGAGCGCATACGCACGATAGCAAAGGCTACAACGACAAGCATCGCCATAATTGCAATATCAAGGATAAGGACTGACGGTATCATGCGCCGCCTCTTTTGTGGGTATTTAATTCGTCAATTGTCTTGGCGCGCTGCGAGCCCAATTTGGGTTTCAGCCCTGCCTTATGGGCGGCATGGGCCACAGCATGGGTGGCCGTTGGACTCGTGAGCAATAAGAAAAATGAAATCATCAAGAGCTTAAGTGTCATCTGCGAAAAACCCGCTTGGATAATCAAACCCAGCAGCACCATTTCTGCGCCAAGCGTATCCGTCATGCCGGCGGCATGTATTCGAGTGTAAAAGTCTGGAAGTCGCAAAACGCCAATTGTGCCTGCAAAAACAAACAGCAGTCCCATGATAATACAGGCCGCAGAGAGCCCCGCACGCAGCCAAGCGCCAATGAGGCTCCAATCAATATTAAGGGCTGTGGCGGTTTGCGCGGCCTCAGACCCTGCCATGATAATCATACTCATCACAGCACATCCTCATCGGCGAAAAGGCCATCATTAATGGGAATGCCCAGCGCGCGATAATTAAAGAATTTCAGCACGGCGATTGTGCCAATAAAGTTCATCAGCGCATACAATATCGCAATATCGAGGCCATCGGGGCGTCCAATCACAAAGCAAAAGACACACAAAAATAAAACTGTTTTCGTGCCAAATGAGTTTACAGCCAGCAGACGGTCATAAAGCGTCGGGCCACCAATAAGACGCCCCAGCATGAGCGCCATGCTGACGAGGATAAGAAAAGCCACGCCAAGATTAAAATATCCCATCGCGACCATTTTCCCTGCAATCTTAGACCCGCCCGCTGCCGCCTCTGTGGCGGCAAACGCTATATTCATCATGGCCGCGCTCATGCCGCGCCCTCGCCTATCGCAAAGCCAGCTTTGTTGCCCATTTCTGTGAAATCATCTGCAACGGCCATCTCCGATAAAAGCGCATGTACCAAAATAGACTCGTCATTAATTTCGACGCTGACCGTACCGGGTGTAAGCGTGATTGAATTGGCAAACATTGTCGCGCCAATATCCGTCTTGCGGTTTACAGGCACGCGCACCATCGCAGGAGAAATGTTCATCTCAGGGCTCATGACTGCTTTAACAACAGCGATGTTGGCTTTGTAAATTTCTTTCCCAAGCCATACAAAATAGCTGAGCGTGAGCGGCATGAAAAGATAAGGCGCAGTCTCGGCATCCAAAATGCCCATGCGCTTGCACATCCACAACGTCAGTATAATTGAAATCACGCCAAGGCTGAGTAACATACCCGTAAACATACCCGACATAGACAGCCAGAAAGCCGTCAACGCCAAAGCTAATATTACGCCGTATCGGAACACATAAACCTCCAGTTGGAGAGTAAACCCGCGCCGCGCCCAAGGCATGACAACGTGTTTCTCACCTTTTGTTAAGGTCTAGACCTCTTGTGTTTGAAATTAAAGCGGTTTTAGGCTTCAAACTCGGAATTTCTGTGAGTTATTGCCCCAGTTTCACGCTGAAAACTATGTATTGCTACGATTGCCAAAGACGAGAGCCGCCGTAATCGCCGCCGCGCCGAAATCTTCCTCTTTGGGAATGACGCCATCACGAATATGGCGCAAAACTTCCGCGTTCAGCGACGAAGTCAAAGACCAGTTCCAATAGCGAAGGACCGTTTGTGCTTTATCAGTCGAGATTGAGTCGTAGGTCCGCATAACCCGTGCCAAATCAGGGTGCATTTCGCCGTCAACATCATGAACGGGGCGGCGCAAGGCGCGCCAAATTTTCTCGACGTGCTCCCGCTTAAGTCCGGGCGCCTTACACAGTATCGCGAGGCCTTCGCCGCCGCGGTCCGTAAGGATCTGCGCGCCCGTCGCAGGCTTAACCCCTGCCATGTAGGAAATCTCTTCGGTCAAGTCTCGGCTGATACCGTTCGCTTCGGCAAGGTCAATGGCGGCCTCAAGCGAGCCGTAACTTGAGCGGTCAATGGCCGCACGATTTCTTTGGCGGCGCTCGATAAATTGCAAGGCTTTACGCACACCCGCATCAGACCAGCCGTCTTTGGCCGCGCGCGGATAAAGGTCGTGACAGCTTTCCTGCAAGACACTTCGCGTTACGCCAAAGCGCGTGAGAATTTTGCGGCGATCGTCACCACCGGCCCACCAAAACATTGTGAGGCCGTGCGAGGGACGCAATTCTTCACGCTTAATGAGCAGCTTGATGTAAGCTTTGTGCTGGCGAGAAACTGTGAGAATGCGCTGAAGCGCAGTTTCAGAGAAGGCCGCACCTTTATTCTTCAGCAGTGTTTCGACAACATCCTCTTCTAAAAACTGCACAAGCGAGTCGCTAACAGCATCAGAGACAACACGGCGCTGTGCAATCATCATGCGATGTTCAGAGGACACTTTTTTGCTAATCTGAATAAGATCCGAATCGGTCAAGCTTTTACTCTTCTCCAGCACGTGGCGCGCGACCCGAATATCATCTTTGGCCAAAATGACCAAAATTGTGCGCGGCGCTTCATTTAACATCACAAGACGCTTAGCCACGCTTTCGCGCAAATCAATATCGGCGTCGCGGAGCAACTCCACCAAAACATCGCCCGCCATGTGCCGCTCTTGCGGTGCAAGCTGGCTGCTTGGAATACAAATCACATCAGACAAGCGTTTGGCCAAAGCGCGCCTAATGTCGCTCGCTTCATCAAGGTCAGCCGTGGCGCGCAAGACGTCCGTGGCGCTGTGCTGCGGCGCGGGCATCTGCGGAGCGGTTTGAGTTTGAACAGAAGCGGCGTGAGGCACAGAGGCCGACGCGGGCACGTGTTGGGCGGGCATATGTTGAGCGGAAGGGCTCTGCGGCGGATAAGGCTGCGCTTGTGGCTGAGGAAGAGAATGGGACTGCTGCACCTGCGGTTGAGCCTGCTGCATATTGATCTGAGCCTGAGGCTGGCTCTGAGGCTGCATCTGTGCCTGCGGAACGCGGGCTGGAACATCCCCCTGCCCGTCAACTCTGCTCTCTTGCCCCATGTTTTGAGGTGTTGCCTGTGGTGCTCGCATTATAGCCATCCCTTAAATAGGCCTTAACTATAAATTCGACCTCTTTATGGGCGGTTAATTTTTGGCGCAAAACCGCCGCGGCGCTTATAAAGAGGGTTGAGAATTGAGGCGCATGTCCTACCTAGAGGATATCCATTCTTGAGAGGTCACTATGCCCCATTCACTAAATCTGTCCGCTAAAGCTCCCAAAGCGGAGCTTCGCCCGCATAAGATTACGCAGCTTGGGCGTGAGCGCACGGACAATTATCACTGGATGAAAGACCCTGACTGGCAAAAAGTGATGAGCGCCCCTGAAACGCTCAAGTCAGAAATTCGGGATTATTTAGAGGCAGAGAACAGCTATCACGCGGCGGTCACCGCCCCGCTCGCCCCTTTATCAGGGGATATTTTCGAAGAGATGAAAGGCCGCATGGAACCCGAAGAAGAGTCCGTGCCGGCGCCCGACGACAAATACGCTTATTATCACCGCTACCGCAAAGGCGATCAGCATGGCCTCTATGGCCGCAAAGCGTTTGACGCCGAAACGCGCCAAACCACAGGCGCCGAAATCTTGATGCTCGATGCGGATGCTGTGGCCGCCGAAGTTGAGGGCGACTTCTTTGATTTGGGCGCGGTAGAGCATAGCCGTGATCACAAATGGCTTGCCTATACGGTCGACCGCAATGGCTCTGAAACTTATGAAGTGTTCCTACGCGAAATTGACGGCGGCGCAGCCAAGACGACGGGTATCACGACCTGCGCAGGCGGCGTGCAATGGGCCGCCGATTCAAAGACATTATTCTGGGTCGAGCGCGACGAGAACCAGCGCCCCTATGCTGTCTTTGCCAAAGACGTGCATGACGCCAAATCTGAGCCGCGCTTAATTTATAAAGAAACCGACCCCGGTTTTTTTGTCTCGGTCAGTGAGAGCGAAAGCGGGCGTTACCTTGAGATTAGCGCGCATAACCACATCACGTCTGAAGTTCACCGCCTGCGCGCTGATGCGCCTGAGGGCGAGCTTGCTCTTGTGTCCGCGCGTGAGGAGAGCCGCGAATATAGCCTGCACGAGACGGGCGATGATCTCTACATCCTGACCAATACAGCCGGCGCAACCGATTTTCAGATCATGAAAACCAAGGACGCAACGCCAGAGGCCAGCACTTGGGAGCCGTTCATTCCCCACACATCAGGCTCACTGATTTTAGGCGCAGAGACCTACGCCCATCACCTTGTCTGGCTTGTGCGCGAAAACGCGCTGCCAATTATCCGCATCATGGATTTGCGCAGCGGCGAGCAGCACGAGATTGCCTTTGATGAGGACGCCTACGGCCTCGGTCTTGTCGGCGGCTATGAGTTTGATACGCCGTGGCTGCGCTTCACTTATTCCTCGCCGACAACGCCGCGCCAGATTTTCGACTATCATATGGACACGCGCGAGAAAGTCCTGCTCAAGACACAGTCGGTGCCATCAGGCCATACGCCGAGCGATTATAAATGCGAGCGCCTGACCATTACCGCGCGCGACGGGGAAAGCGTGCCCGTCACGATTCTTTACCGCGCCGACACGCCGCCCACACCAAACTCCCCGCTGCTGCTTTACGGATACGGCAGCTACGGCATCACAATTCCTGCGGGCTTTCGCACGAGCATTTTATCACTTGTTGACCGCGGCTTTGTCTATGCCATTGCCCATATTCGCGGCAGCATGGCCAAGGGCTATCAATGGTATCTGGACGGGAAACTCGCCAAAAAGCAAAACACCTTTAATGATTTCGTTGATGTCGGGCGCGGCCTTTGCGATATGAATTACACCTCGCGCGGCAAGATAGTCGCGCACGGCGGCTCGGCGGGCGGGCTTCTTGTTGGGGCGGCAGTCAACCAAGACCCATCATTATTTGGCGGCGTCATTGGCGCTGTGCCGTTCGTTGATGTGCTTAATACCATGTCCGATGCAGAGCTCCCACTCACCCCGCCCGAATGGCCCGAATGGGGTAACCCGCTCGAAAGCGCAGAGGATTACGACCGCCTCGCCGCCTACTCGCCCTATGACAATATAGTCGATGCCGACTACCCGCCCATGCTTATCACTGGCGGGCTAACCGATCCGCGCGTCACCTATTGGGAACCCACGAAATGGGCCGCGCGGCTCCGCGATCACCAAAAAGGCAAAGCGCCAATCCTGCTAAAAATGAATATGGACGCCGGCCACGCGGGCGTATCAGGCCGATATGACAGCCTAAAGGAAGCGGCACATGAATATGCGTTCGCGGTGAGTGTTGTTGGGTAGGCAATCCAAAGGAACGCCGAAAAGATCAGCAAAAGCCCGCAGCCTTAGCGGGCTTTTGTGCACCGTTCACCTCGGCCATTCGTATGTGGATAAACGCTAGAGTCGGGATGAGCGAATAAGTACAAGTTATCAAATCCAGATTTCAAAAGATGTAACGATAAACGCCATAAACACAAAATATGATATGAACCTGAGCAAAAACTCACTGCGAATTTTAAACATATCCAGCAAA
>CAKZTE010000147.1 GCA_937923115.1 uncultured Caulobacterales bacterium
ATGATATTCATCATCCGAAGCGGGGTCCTCGATCATGGCCTCAAGCCTTGCCTTTACGGCCTCTCTGTCCCCCTCATCATTTCGGGCATATCTCAGGCGCACGCTGCGCTCATTGCAGTGCGGCGTCTCGCTCAGGCCGTAGAGGGAGAGCGCGGCATTGCTGTCGCCCAGACGTTCGGAAAGCCCGCCAAGCTTGCTCAGCAGCTTATCGCGTCCCGCATATGACACGCTGCAAAGGGGGGCGGGCCAGTTGCCTGTGCTGTCTGTTAGCCGCGTAACATCCGCGTCGTCGCCGTTTTTGAAATCGTGCAAAGCGCAAGCGTAGAAAAAGGCGGTGCGTGCTTCGGCGACGCTCTCAAAACGGGGGCCGTAGCTATCTTTAAAATCAGGGGCTTTTACAAGACCGAGATCGCGCAGGGTAAAGGGCTGTAGGCTGTCCTCAATTCGGCCAAAGTAAAGATAGAGAATGTAGCGGAGCGCGTCGCGGCGGCCCTGAACAACAAAATCTGCCGCAGCAGAGTTTATGAGATGTTGCGCTGGGATATGGGCGAGCGCCGTCTCAACAAGACGGGGCTTATTCCATGAGGCGCGATAAGCGCTTGCGCATAGATGCTCTTTTATTGCCGCTGTAACATCAGCTTTCGTCAGTGCGGCCAAATAATCTGCGGCATCAGAATCGCCAAGAGGAAAGGCGAAGCCAGCACGCAAAAGCGTGTTAAATTGTTCCGCCAAATTGGGTATCTCTGGATAGCTTAATTTGGCCGTATTAAACACGCGCCCTTTGCGTCCTGCGATGCGCACATAGGCACATTGCGCGAGGCGTGGCAGCGCTAAAAACTCTGATATGAACTGCTGCGGCGCGCCCTCAAGGCAGCCCGCAGATCGCGCGGCGACTTTGCTGAGCATATCTGTGAAATGGGTGTGGTAGTAAAACTGCGGAAGGTCAGGCAGTTTGCGCGCCGGACGCCGAGCGCGGCCAAGAGAACGGCTTTGGTCAAGCGTAGCTGAACTCGGCATAGCGCGCTGCGAAATGGAGGATTTTGACGGCGAGGGCATAGTGAACAATTAGCGAACATGGGCGCGCTGTCAAGTCTCTGCCCGCAGAGCGGTTGCGGCAAATGAGCTATGCGGTCAGAACATTCCCAACGGCGCGGTTCCAGCCGCTCAAGGCCTTTTCTCTGTCCTGCGCGCTCATGTTAGGTTCAAAACTAGCTTGCGCTTTCCAGTTTTTCGCAACGTCCCTCAGAGAGCTATAAATTCCCGCTTGAAGCGCGACCAAATAGGCCGCGCCGAGGGCCGTTGTTTCCATGACGCGGGGGCGGTCAATGGGCATGTCTAGTACGCCTGATAAATACTGCACCATCCAGTCATTATGCACCATGCCGCCATCAACCCGCAGGCGTTTTGGCGTGACGCCGTCTTCTTTCATGGCGGCAAATAAATCATAAGTTTGGTAGCAAACCGACTCGAGAGTCGCGCGCACGATTTCTGCGCGGCCTGTATCGCGAGTCAGGCCAAATATAGCGCCCCGTGCATCGGGGTCCCAATGCGGCGCGCCAAGCCCCGTAAAGGCGGGGACAAGGTAGACGCCTGCATTATCTTTTGTGCCCCGCACAAACGCTTCGGTCTCGCGCGCATCTTTGATAATCTCTATTCCGTCGCGTAGCCACTGCACGGCGGCCCCTGCGACAAATATGGACCCTTCGAGGGCGTAGGTTGTTTCGCCGTTTATTCTGTAGGCCACTGTCGATAGCAGGCGGTTTTTTGAGCTAAGGCACTCACGGCCCGTATTCAAAATGACAAAACACCCCGTGCCGTAAGTGGATTTTATACTGCCCGCGTCAAAGCAGGCTTGACCGATTGCGGCGGCCTGTTGATCGCCTGCAACGCCGAGAATAGGCAGCGCTTCAGGCAGCACATCTTTTGCGGTGATGCCGTAATCATCCGCGCAGTCCTTGACCTGCGGCAGAACCTGCGAGGGGACGTCAAATAGTTTCAGGAGCCCGTCATCCCAAGTGCTGCTATGGATATTTAAAAGGTTTGTCCGGCTGGCATTCGTGGCATCTGTCGCATGGATAGCTCCGCCCGTCAGCCGCCATATCAGGAAGCTGTCGATAGTGCCAAAAGCCAAATCACCGCTCAAGGCCCGCGCACGCGCGCCGTCCACATGGTCGAGAATCCACGCCGCTTTGGAGGCGCTAAAATAAGGGTCTAGCAATAACCCTGTTTTGGCGGTGACGGCGTTTGCCTCATCATGTTTTGACTTTAGCTGACGGCAAATTTCAGCCGTGCGGCGATCTTGCCAGACAATCGCATTATATATTGGCTTGCCTGTTTTACGGTCCCATATGACGGTTGTTTCGCGCTGATTAGTGATGCCAATGCCGACAATATCGTAGCCGCCGCTGCTGGCAAAAACATAGGCTTCTTTAAGCGTGCTGAGCACCGTGTCCCAAATAGTTTCTGGGTCGTGCTCCACCCATCCATCCGCAGGATAAATCTGCGGAAACTCTTCTTGAGCGGTAAATAGAATATCGCCCTCAGGCGTAAAAACCAATGTGCGCGAACTTGTCGTGCCTTGATCAATCGAGAGTATAGCTTTGCGTGTCATGAGCTATTGCTATCACTCCTGCGCTATCAGTCAATAAGACCAAAGTGATAGATGATTGTATCGCTATAGCTTTCGCCGGGGCGCAATATTATTGATGGGAAATGGGCATGATTCACAGCATTGGGGCGCGCTTGCGGCTCGAGGGCAAAGCCATGCGACGGACCGTAAGAAACGCCTCCCGCGCCTTTGAAAACTGGCATAGCTTGGCCAGTATAAAATTGCAGGCCATCGGTTGTCGCAAAGACATCAAGTTGCCGTCCAGAGGCAGGGCTTTGAACACGGGCCATAAGCCGAAGGCCTTCGCCTCGCACGATGTAATGATGGTCAAATGGCAATGCGCCGTCGGCGTTTTTAAACCCTTTGAGAGGCTTGGGCGTGCGTAAGTTTTGCCCAGCGCCAGCCATTAAGACAACCTCACCATTGGCGGTGTTATCCTCAGCGAGGGCCGCATAGGACGTGCTATTGAGCTGGACATGATGGCCATCAATGCGGCTTACCCCGCCGTCCGTCAAATTGAAATATTCATGGCGCGTCATGGCGATTGGTGTGGGGGCTGTGGTCTGAGCTTGCAGCTTATAGAT
>CAKZTE010000148.1 GCA_937923115.1 uncultured Caulobacterales bacterium
GCGCGCGCTGCGGGCAGGGGCTGACATCATAAATGTTGTCGAGCCTCCCTCCACAAATCTTCAACCGCAATTTGGCAATATGGACAAAGTGCTGATTGATGCGCCTTGTTCTGGCGTTGGCACATGGCGGCGCAAACCCGATGCCAAATGGCGTCTGTCCGAAGAAAACATGAAGACCCGGTACAAGGAACAGCGCACTGTTCTTGCGGGCGCGAAGAACTTTGTGAGGCCAGGTGGACTGCTTTTCTATGTGACCTGCTCTATGCTGGCCGAAGAGAACGAAGGTCAGATTTACCCTTTCCTTGAGAAAAACCCTGAGTTTACACTTTTATCCGCTGGAGAAGTTTACGAGGAAAGGGTTGGTGTAAATGCGCCTAAGCCATGGTCAGAGGATGGATGTTCGCTGACGCTAACGCCACTTTCAACTAATACAGACGGATTTTACTTTGCGGTGATGGAAAGAAAGAATGACTAATATGAGTGCAGGCCCCACCAAGGATACATCGCTACAAACAAGCGAAAACCACGAGCATTTGCTGATTATTGATTTCGGCTCACAGGTCACGCAGCTGATCGCGCGCCGCGTTCGTGAAAGCGGTGTTTATTGTGAGGTGCACCCTTACAACCGTGTCGACGCTGCGATGCTCGCGTCTTATGACCCCAAAGCCATTATCCTTTCGGGCGGTCCAAGCAGTGTCGTGGACGCTAACAGCCCGCGCGCTGATGATGCAGTTTTTACGCTTGGCGTGCCAATCCTCGGTATTTGCTATGGTCAGCAAACTATGATGGAGCAGCTGGGCGGTAAGGTCGAAAAAGGCGATAGCGGTGAGTTTGGCCGCGCTTTTATACAAGCCAATACTGAAACTGTCTTGTTCAAGAATATGTTCGACGCAGGCCATGACGGTAAAGAAGAAGTTTGGATGAGCCACGGTGATCATGTCGCAAAAATGGCCGCTGGATTTGACGTCCTCGCCACAAGCCCGGGCGCGCCTTATGCTGTGATAGGCGATACGTCCCGCCATTTTTATGGAACGCAATTTCACCCTGAAGTTGTGCATACGCCGCGCGGCGCACAGATGCTGCGTAACTTCACCCACGAAATTGCAGGCCTAAAAGGTGACTGGTCTATGGCTGCGTTTAAGGATGAAGCTATTGCTGCCATCCGCAAACAAGTGGGTACGGGCAAAGTGATCTGTGGCCTGTCCGGCGGCGTGGATAGCTCTGTCGTTGCCGTGCTTCTTCATGAAGCGATTGGGGAACAACTCGTCTGTGTTTATGTGGACACAGGCATGATGCGGAAAGGCGAAAGCGGCCAAGTCGTTAGCCTGTTCAAAGAGCATTATGATATGAACCTCGTCCATGTCGACGCAGGCGATGAGTTCCTTGATTTACTCGAAGGGGTTTCTGATCCCGAAAAGAAGCGTAAAATTATCGGCGGCACCTTTATTGATATTTTTGAGCGCGAAGCAAACGCGGTTGGCGGCGCGAACTTTCTTGCGCAGGGAACGCTTTACCCAGATGTTATCGAATCCGTGTCCTTTGACGGCGGACCGTCCGTCACGATTAAATCTCATCACAATGTCGGGGGATTGCCTGCCCGAATGAAAATGGAACTGGTCGAGCCGCTGCGTGAGTTATTTAAAGACGAGGTGAGGGCCCTTGGACGTGAGCTTGGTTTACATAAGGACTTTGTCGAACGCCACCCTTTCCCAGGACCTGGTCTGGCTATTCGCTGCCCAGGCGTAATCACGCGCGACAAACTCGATATCTTGCGTGAGGCGGACGCCGTTTACCTCGACCAAATACGTAAACATGGCTTGTACAATAAAATCTGGCAGGCTTTCGCAGTTATATTGCCAGTGCAGACCGTTGGCGTGATGGGTGACTCGCGAACCTATGAAAATGTTCTGGCGCTGCGAGCCGTGACCTCGACAGACGGCATGACGGCTGATTACTATCCTTACAGCCATAAATTTCTTGGCGAGACAGCTACACGCATTATAAATGAGGTGCGCGGTGTTAACAGAGTGGTCTATGATATAACATCAAAGCCCCCTGGGACAATTGAATGGGAATAAGCGGCACGCTTTTTGCGTATAACAATTACTCCATTATTACCCCTGCCAACGAACAAGTTTAAAGTAAAAATGCATAATCAACTTCGTAGAAGAAATTAAGTTAATGAACCAATTTATTGATATTGATCTATTCATCTCAAAGCACATCACCAAACGAGAGGTGAGTTATTTTCAAGAAGATATAGACAGTAATTTCGAGACTTTGTCTGAAAAGATAAGTGGAAAATCTGTTTTGGTTATTGGCGGAGCAGGTACAATTGGCTCCTCTTTTATCAAAGCTATTTTGCCGTTTAAACCCACGAGCTTGACTGTTGTTGACTATAGCGAAAATGGCCTTACTGAACTGACTAGAGATTTGCGAAGTACGCCAGGCTTAGTTATTCCTGTAAATTACATTACATATCCTTTTGATTTTGGCAGTGATGTCTTCGGCAGACTATTTAAGCAAGAAGATTTTGATATTGTAGCCTGTTTTGCGGCCCATAAACATGTCCGGAGTGAAAAGGACTCATTGGCGATTGAAGCCATGGTTCGAAACAACGTGTTTAACACAAAAACACTTTTGGATTTGGCTTTGAAGAAAAACCCCGAACACGTTTTTTCCGTTTCAACTGATAAGGCGGCTAACCCAGTAAATGTGATGGGTGCGAGTAAAAAAATGATGGAAAAGGTATTGCTCGCTTATACTGGTGAGCTCAAAATTTCTACCGCTAGGTTTGCAAATGTAGCTTTCTCAAACGGGAGTCTCTTATTTGGCTTCATTCAGCGTATCATGAAGCGACAGCCCTTGACTGCCCCCTCGGACGTAAAGCGGTATTTCGTCTCACCAGAAGAATCAGGACAGCTTTGTATGCTCGCTTGCTTGCTTGGAAATGCAAAAGATATCTTCTTTCCAAAACTTGGAGAAGATCAAATGATGACATTTTCTTCTATTGCAGAGCTATTCCTTTCAGAACTAGGACTTGAAACTGATTATTGCTCAAGCGAAAATGAAGCAAAGGAAAAGGCCGCAAAATGGCAACCGACGGATAAAAAATATCCCGTTTATTTCTTTAAAACTGAGACATCTGGTGAAAAAATGTATGAAGAGTTTTTCTCAGCAGAGGATAATCTGGATTTAACGACATTTAAGGCGCTCGGCGTTATAAAAAATACAGCGGTTCATTCCATAGCGGATGTAGAGGCTATGCTTGTAAAGTTTGAAGATTTATTTAGTCAAAATGACCTTCAAAAGCAAGGTATTGTAGATTTGCTCTCATCGTATCTACCTGACTTTCAACATATTGAAACAGGTAAGACGTTAGATTCTAAAATGTAATTAGATATGTATCTTGCAATCAAACGGCTTATGGATCTAACCATTGCAGTAACGACTTTTTTGATATTTCTTCCTATTTTCATACCCATTATCATCCTACAGCGTTTAACTGCTGAAGGGCATGTTTTTTATCTTCAAGAAAGAATTGGGTTAAAAAACAAACCATTTTTTATGTGGAAATTTGCGACGATGTTGCAAGATAGCCCAAATATTGGAACGGGTACTATTACGTTGAGGGATGATCCCAGGGTTACGCCTATCGGCAAAATACTCAGAGGAACTAAGCTTAATGAACTCCCTCAAATTATAAATGTCTGCAAGGGGGATATGAGTATTGTTGGACCCCGTCCTTTAGATCGGGCCGCTTTCTCTAAATACTCTGAGGCCGTGCAAAACACCATCTATCAGGTAAAACCGGGAATTACGGGTATAGGCTCTATTGTTTTCAGAGACGAACAAGAGCTTATTTCCAAATCAAATGAGGACCCTCATTCTTTTATGGAACGGGTCATAGCCCCCTATAAGGGAGAATTGGAAATGTGGTATCAAGAGCATGCCTCTTTTTGGACAGATATCAGAATTATATTTTTGACGGCATGGGTAATCTTGTTTCCGAGCAGTGAGCTGCACTATAAAGCTTTTAAGAACTTACCCAAACACTATGACATAAGTGGCAAAGTGTTCGAATGATTTCATTTTGCCAAAATTTTAATAAAGCTATAAAAAACAGATGATTAGCTTGTTTTTCTAAAAGTTAATAACCGAATAATTCACACACTCTAGACTTGGCTAGGCTTCAGCACGCATTTTAAAATATTATTTTATATCAATATTATACGACCGAGAGTTAGGTGAGTTTTTCAGCTCGTTCGCACCTCATTTTCGATCGAAAGTTAACGAAAAGATCTTTTTTCCTTTTTATACACGGCCTTAACTAAAACCCGCGTTTTAGCGTGGTTTTTACGTCACTTCCTTACCGTTCCATTAGCCAGATATAAACTCTCATTGGGTATTCTACATACAAGCGACGATAGATCGCTGCGCGGCAAAGTCCGCATATGGTGTGAATGGTAATAAACGAAAGTCCGATGAAACAACGTCTGGTCATAACAACGCTGCTCTGGGCTGGCTTCGCCAGTCTTGCCAGCCTTGCGCATAGCGCAGGGACTGAGGCTGTTATGATAGAAATTGTTGACGGGGATACTTCGTTCTTAGTAGATGAAAAAATAAATAAAGCCTGGTGGATCGTCGGCGAATGTCGCCGCCCAATTCCAATGGCTAAATCTAGCTCTTCTAAGAAAAAATCAACTAATTCAATGACATCCAAAGTCATCTCAAACGATGTCCGAATGGGTTCACGCCAAGTGGAGCTGCGTCAGCAGTTCCGTTTTTCAATGGCGAGCACCCCGGTCCGTGTAGATGTCTACAACTCCGTAAGGGGTGGATGGTCGCAAATCGATGTACGTGTCAAAAAGACATGTAGTATCGATGTGGCCTGCCGCCGACTTGCGGAGTTGCCGGAGTGTTAGGCCAGCGACCCAAAACATACGGTTTTTTCAAAAAAACAAACAAAAACAGTGTTTTGCACAACATTGTTGTGATTTTTTGTGTTGCCCTCTTTTCAGTTCTAACGCCTACGCTGACGCAGGCGGCCTTTGCGGATGAGAGCGTCGAAGTCAATACCGTAAGGAAAGAGGCGGTTAAGTCAGCGGCGTTACCAGGCATAAAGGCTGCGCCGAAAGCCGATGAGCCTCCTAAAAAAATAATCAATACAACTTTGATTGCTGAGGTGGATACAACAATTACAGTCACATTGGACGGCGAAACATTGGAATCAACAGAGGTTCACCGTACTGCCAAGGGCGAGTTATACGTGAACGCTATGCCTATATTCACGGCGCTCAATAATGACGTTGAATATGATGATGTGTCCAAGGCCCTAATCGTACGGCGCAGTCAGGACAATGTCGTTATGGAGCTTTATACTGACACTGGCATTGTAAAGGCGGATGGCCGCCCTTTAGGTAAGCTTAAGCATTTTGGTGAAGTCAAAGAAGGGCGCTTTCTGCTCACGCCAAATGCCATCGCTGTCATGTCAGGCGCGGCGGGTAAGTATAACAAAAAGAGCAATAGCTTTTCATTCAAACTCGACCCGCGCCTGAAGGTTGCCACAGGTTTTGACATTATCGTCAACGGTCTATCCTTGGGGAACCTTAATCCCGAGCCAAAATCAATTGGGCCTGTTCTTATTCTGCCGCTTTTACCAATTGCCGAAGCGCTCGGTCACGATGTCACGGTTCTTGATGCATCTAATGAGGTTCGTGTGCGCCGCGCCCAGGATAGTGCGGAGTTCACGCTGAACCTTGATTCGGGCCTCGTTAAGCTTCGCGGCGTACCTTTCGGAATAACCAAAGACATTACTTATATTGACGGAATAAACTTATTGCTTCCTGTTAGCGCTATTGAAACACTTACAGGCACGAATATCAAAGTTGAGGGCGCTTCCAGCCGAATTCTTGTCGATTTGGATGAGCGCCTCTCTGGCGCAATTAAGCCGGGCGAAAAAGTCAGCGATATTGCCGCGAAAGAGCCGTTTACGCTTGAAACTCTTAATCTCCATGTTGGACTGGATACAATTAACCGAGTTGATTTGAATTTCAGGGTTAAACAGATTAATGGGCGCGTGCGCTATGAAATGCCTGATTTGCCTATGACGGGCGCTGAAGCGCAGCCGAGTTGGTTGAGTGTCGATTTTGCTCATGTTAATGGCGTAACCGGGGCCATTGGTGATTACTCAGCCGACAACCGTGAACTGGACGGGGTCGGCCTTCGCCGTATTAGGGGTCTTAGCGCTATTAAGGTAACCGATAAAGGCCGCTGGGCTGCGGCGATTGGGGCGCCGACAGACGGCGCTCAGAAAATTAGTGAAGACCAATCTCGCTTGACCTTTGGCGGCGCAGCGGCGGGCCTGCGCTATCAAAGTCGTGAAGGCTGGGAAGCTGGCGTTTCAGCAAAAAAGGACGGCCTCTCCGATGATCAAATGGCTGTATTGTCCGCTATTTCTGGCCGATTGGGCCGCGCAGAAGACAAGCAAATTCAATGGGATGCGCGTGCTGACTTAGGCGTTTTTAGCGGCGTTGCCCGTGAAAAATCAGTTGATCTACGCCTTGGGCTTTCTGGCCGCATTGATGTGAATCCGACAATTACGCTCGATGCGAATGCCGCATATGACGGCGCAGAATTCCTCCGCAACAGACTTACCGCCGAGGCCCTTGCGGATACAATCACTCAAACTCTCAACCCTGATGATGCTATCGACCCAGAACTAGACACTGTCATACCCGATACACGCCAGAGGGGTCTGGATCAGATGACGGTTGGCACATCTTTACGTCTCACGCCGAATAAAAACTTAGGTATCCTGCACAACCCCGCCGCCTCTGTGCGCATGCAAAGCGCGATTACAGGCTTTGCAACGGGTAAAGATGCTCAAGTAAAAGTCGATAGCTACGGCGCGAGTGTTGCAACCTCTTTGGGCGATACAGGCGTAAGTGTATCGGCAGATTTCAATACCTTTGAGCAAAGCTTCGCCAATGGTGATGACTCAATCTCCGGCCACGGATATTCGGCTCGTGCTTATAAACAATTTGAAAATGTTACGTTGCGGGCACAATACCTAAATTCAGTGAGAGACGGTAGCGAAAGACGCGAAAGCGCAGCCCTTACGGCGTCCGCGCGGTCGTTCAACTTTCCAATGCCGAAAAGTGCCTCTTTATCAATTGCGCCCTCTGCAACGGCAAGCTGGAGCCCAGAATTTACGTCGCTGCGCGGCGGCGTGGTGGCCAACTTCAACTCGGGCGAAATTCTAGGACAAAAAACTCGTCTCGACGCTAGCCTTGGAATTCTTCAATCTATTGGGGGCGTGAGCAGTAATAATGGGAATAGCACAAACCAAACCGACAAATATCTGTCTGTGAGTCTCGCGCGGCGAATACGTATTGGGAACAATATGGCCCTTGGCCTATCTTATCGCAACAATCTAAGCGGTGATCAGCGTTTTGGTTTACAGCTGGATGGCCGTTTCGACTTTAATGAAAAACGTAAGTATAAACAGACACTTGACGGCAGAGGCGTACTCAAAGGGCGTGCCTTTGTCGATGAAAACCGCGATGGGATAAAGCAAGACGATGAAGCGGCTGTTCCCAATGCTATGGTTCGCCTTAAAGGCACGCGCATGGCGCTTCGAACAGATCGCGGCGGATTCTTCACAATACAAAACATCAAGGTTGGTATCTATGATGTTCAAATTGACGGCCGCAGCCTGCCGCTTGGTTATTCGATGGCCATGGCAAACGAAAGCCGCGTCACCATTCATGACGGCCGTATTACGGA
>CAKZTE010000149.1 GCA_937923115.1 uncultured Caulobacterales bacterium
TGCCTGTCCGATGTTGCGCTTAAAGGCAATTATCTCGCCGTCTTCGCATGTAAGCGACTCTCGCGTCATTATGCAGGGGCCTGATTTTGAGGGGTTTGGGATTGGTGCCCCGAATTTGTTGTCTCGCCGCAGCACAGGCAAAAGCGGTGAAAAGAAATATTACGCTCCCCGCAGCTCCCGCATTTTTCTTTCAGCCGTATACCGCAATGCACGCAAAAATCTGTCTCCACATCATCACGCGCAACTATGGCGCGGTCACAGCCTGGACAAGTTTTAGCGGCAATCTTCTTGAGCGCCGTTTCATATTCAATTGACTGGCGGCGTTCACCCTCAGAGCGGCTTTCCTCAAGCTGCTTGCGCGCCAAATAATTGCGCATAGCGCGGATGATGAAATGCCCTGCGATCAAGACGAGGATAAGCCCGACCGTATAACGCACATAACCGCCATAGCTGGGCAAGTAGGGCACAAGCTCCACAAAAAAAGCAAAAAGCGCGAATAGAATAAATCCGCGGTGTAGCGGCCAATAGGCGCTGTCTCTCTTTTTCATCGCGAGCCAACCCGCTATGACTAATAACGGCAAGGTCAGTGCAAGTCGATAGAGAAAGACTTTAAACTCCTGTGCTTTTTGGGCTTTGCGGAACTGGGGCTGCGCCGCTTTAATCACCGCTGCTCGCTCGTTGCGCAAATCAGAGGCCGCGCGGCTGGCTTCAATTTGAGCGCCTTTCGCGTCTTCAAACACGCGTAGAGCCTGCCGTTCCTTATCCCGGAGCGCTTCCACAGCTTTTGTGCGCGTAATGACTTGCGGGTTTTGATCTGCCGCCTCGGTTGCTGTTCGTGCTGCGCGCCAATTCTCAAGCGAGGCGCGCGCGCTTTGATAATCGGCTGCGGCTGACATGTAATTACTATTGGCATCTTCAGTATTGCGCGTGAGAAGGCGGGCTTCACGTTCAGAGCTTTCAATACGGTTTTCAATTTTCGACAGTGTTCCCGCATCGACAAATTGCTCAACTGTGACCGTCTTATCAACGCGCGGGAGATCTTTGATGATAAGGCTACCTAGACCCATCAAAATCCCCGCAAAGACAAGCGAGAGCGCCCACATCACAATTGCATAAATCTGCTGCGGACGTCTTGTCGATTTTGCCATGGCGTGTCTCATTTCCTTTAAGCTTCTGTCTAAACCCTAGGCAATTTTCTTGCGCCGCGCTATGGGGGGGCATGAAAATTTTACAAGTCTTACCGGCGCTTGGCTCGGGCGGTGTGGAGCGCACGGCGGTGGATGTGGCCCGCGCCATAATCGGCGCCGGGCATGTCCCGCATGTCGCGAGCCAAGGCGGGCCGCTGGTGGCCGATATTGAGGCTATGGGCGGGGTGCATCATGCATTGCCGCTCGCGTCTAAAAACCCTTTGGTTTGGCGAAATACATCAGCCGCGCTTGCCAGCCTCATCCGCGCCCATGATATTGATATTGTCCATGCCCGCTCCCGCGCTCCGGCCCGCCCTGCGCTCTGGGCGGCGCGCACAACGGGCGCGAAATATCTCACAACCTATCACGGTATTTATAACGCGAATAATCCGCTTAAGCGGCGCTATAATGAGGTTATGGTGCGCGGTGATCTGGTGATTGCAAATTCCGAATATACAAAGGCGCACATCATTAAAGAACACGGCCTTGACGGCGCAAAAGTAATTGCCATTCCTCGCGGTGTTGATTTGTCCCGCTTTACCCTAACCATTCCACCAGAGCGTATCGCCGCCATAAGGACCCATTGGGGCGTAAGCGAGTCTGAGCGCGTTCTATTATTGCCGGGCCGCCTGACGCGGTGGAAAGGCCAAGATGTGGCCATCAGGGCCATGGACGGCATCAAAGACCTTACACTTGTTATTCAGGGCGACGCGCAGGGGCGAGAAAAATATAGGGCGGAGCTTCTGGCTCTGATTGCGCAATCAAAGGCGCGGATAATCATCGCCGCGCCGCATACAGATATGCCCGCTGCTTATGCCGCGAGCTTCGCCGCGCTCTCGGCCAGCCGTGACCCCGAAGCGTTTGGCCGGGTCACCGCAGAAGCCTGCGCGATGGGGATCCCCGTTATTGCAACCGCTCACGGCGGCTCACTGGAAATTCTGAGCGGAGGCGCGGGTCAGCCGCCGCTTGGATTATTTGCCGTGCCGAGTGATGCGCGCAGCTTAAACACGCAAATTCAAACCCTGTCGGTCCTGCGTCCAGAACAAGCCAGAGCCTTTGCAGCGCCGGCAAAGGCCCGCGCCCGCACCAAATTTACGAATTCTGCCATGTGCAGCGCAACTTTAGACGTTTACAGGCGTCTATTAAGAGAATAAGCGGCCTAATCGAGGCGTAACACTTGAAAAATCGGCTTTTTTAGCCCATATTCACCCTCGCTTGAAACAACATAGGAGAATTCAGCATCGCTAGACGTCCAATGGCTGCCGCCCCCGCTCAAAAAGCAAAAGGCCCCCGTATTAATCGGGATATTACAAATCAAAAAGTCCTTCTCATTCTCGAAGATGGAGAGAAAAAAGGGGTTGTGGCCCTCGATGATGCCTTAGCAGCGGCACGCGCGGCGGGGCTTGATTTGGTTGAGGTCGGCCCCGGCGAAACGCCCGTCTGTAAAGTGCTGGATTACGGTAAGCTTCGTTTTGAAAACCAAAAGAAGAAAGCGGCTAACCGCAAGAATCAACGCACGCAGGCGCTCAAAGAAATCAAGATGCGCCCCAATATTGATGTCCATGATTATGGTGTGAAGACCAAAGCGATGCAAAAGTTCTTTGACCGCGGTGATAAGGTGAAAGTCACGATTCGTTTTAGAGGCCGCGAAATGGCACATATGGACCGCGGAACAGACCTGCTCGAGCGTGTGCGCGAGGATTTTGAAGATATTGCAAAGGTCGAATTTGCACCCAAAACCGAAGGCCGTATGATGGTTATGGTTCTCGCTCCGAAATAGGGTTCGAACAAAATTAAAGAAGACACCGCCCTTTAGGGCGGTTTTTTTTGGCCGTATTATCAACCCTGCCAAAAACACATAAAACGTGAATTGCGTTTCAGCCATAATTGTCATTTATTGGGAGCAGTAAAGGACGAGGCGGCATGAAACTTTTAAACTCTATGATGTCTGGCTTTGTGAAAACGGGGCAGCTCACGATTATCGACGCGGACGGTAAGCACCATGTCCACGGGCCGGGCGGTCATCCTTCGGCCACCATACGCCTGACCGATAAAACGCTGTACCGCACGCTGTTTCTAAATCCAGAGCTACGCGCAGGCGAGGCCTATATGGACGGCACGCTGATTTGCGAAGGCGGCGGTATTCGAGAGCTTTTAGAGGTCTTTGCCTATAACCGCGACGGATTGCGTAAACATCCCGGGCAGAAAGTGCTCAAAGGCTGGCTTAAGAAAATACGCCGCTGGCACCAACGCAATAAAACGAATACCTCGCGGAAGAACGTGCAGCATCACTATGATCTGTCTAATGAATTCTACCGCTTATTTTTGGATGAAGATCTCCAATATAGCTGCGCCTATTGGCCCCGCGAAGGCATGAGTCTTGAGCAAGCTCAGCTTGAGAAAAAAGCGCATATCGCGGCAAAGCTAAATCTCAAAGCGGGTGACCGCGTTCTGGATATTGGCTGCGGCTGGGGCGGCATG
>CAKZTE010000150.1 GCA_937923115.1 uncultured Caulobacterales bacterium
CGCGCGCGGCTTGGGCGGCAATCTGCGCCGCGCTGAGCACATCATCAAGAGAGGTCGCGTCATCGGTCTTTTGCGGTATCGCGGTATCCGCTGAATGCGGTTTAGCGCCTTGATTGTCTTTCAATTTTTCTTTGGCGTCGACTGAAGTCGCGCCAAAGTTTGCGCGCTTATACGCGGGATGCCCAAGCAATACACAATCCCCAAAGCCTTCACGCGCGGTTACCATCAGACGCGCGTTAATCGTGCGCGCGCGGCCTTGAACAAAAGTGGTTGGCGGATCAAGCCGCCACTTATTCGGGCTTGGCAAAACACTGGCGAGAAGCGCGGCTTCATAGGCCGAGAGATCTTTTGCTGGTTTTCCAAACCGCGCCTGCGCTGCGGCTTCTATACCAAAGATGCCGTCTCCCCACTCCGCAATGTTGAGGTAATGCTGCATGATTGTTGTCTTCGGCCAAACCAAATCTATCAATAGGGCGGCATAAGCTTCGCCCGCTTTGCGCGCCATGCCGCCGCCGTTCCAGAAAAATAAGTTCTTTGCCGTTTGCTGGGTAATCGTGGAGCCGCCGCGCCTGCGTCCGCCTTTTTTATTATCCTCAATCGCTTTTTCAATGGCGGCGCGGTCTATGCCGTGATGGCTACAAAATCGGGCATCCTCAGCGGCAATTACCGCAGCGATAACAAAGGGGGAGATTTTATCTAGGCTTACGTTTTTGCGCTGCAAGGTTTCGCCCGCCATAACGCGCCCTGTCATTGTCCACGTGCGCGGCGCAGGAAGAACACCAAATGCAAGAACATAGAGATGCGCCCCAATGACGAGATACAATCCGCCAAACGCTAAGGACCTTAATGTCCCTGAAGGTGAGGACTTACGGCGTCTGCCAGAGTGGCGGCGGCGAGATTTTTCAATCTTATTATCGTTCATTCCTTATCTTAGCCTCGCCGCACCGCGCATCAATCTGATAGGTCTTATAGATGGCGCTGCGTCAAGCCGCCAAAAAAACCCGCCGAAGCGGGTTTTGAAGTAATCTATAGTCTCTTATTTGACAATCTTGTTTGTGTAGACGCGGCCCTGATATTCATAGGTAAAGGTATCAACGACCTCGGCGTCGAGTTCCACATCTTGAAGGTCCTCGACTGGAACGATCTGGTTGTAGAACAGATTGCCATCCGCATCTCTTACCGCGATGAGGCCCTCGTTCGGCGCGCTCAGCACGCGCGTATTTGCTGTCTGGGTTACACTGATTGTGCTTTCCGCCGCGGACGCTTGTGTCTTCATTTCGCCGGCAATTGCCCCCTCTGCGACCAGGAGGACGGCGGCTGCTGAAAGAATTGTTACAATTTTAAAGTTTGACATTTTAGACTCCGTTAACCGTTAAAGTTAATCCGTTAACGGAGTCATAGCCGTTTAGTTCCAAAGATTTTAGGCTTTAGGACGATTTTTTAAATTTAAGCGTCATGCGGTTACTCTCGCCAATCGCTTCCATTTTCGCTTTCATCTCAGGATCGTCGTCATGTCCGCGCAGGCTTGGCAGGATCCGCCAAACGCCGTCCGTGTTTGACGGGATGTCTTTGGGATTGGCGTTTATGTCGCTCTCTGCAACTAGTTCAAATCCTGCGCTTTCAAAGGCGGCGATAACGGCTGACTGTTTCAAATAGCCATTGCTGCCTGTTGCCCACTCATCGGAATTCGATTCGGGGCCAGAATGCTGAACCACGCCGACAATGCCGCCGGGCTTGAGCATAGCGTGTGTATCCGCAATAGCTTCGCTCATATAGCCGCCATTTGCTTCAAAGCGCGAGAGATTATGCAAGGCACGAATAAATAGCACCGCATCATAAGTGCCGTCTTGCGCTGTATCGCGGGCGCCAAATGTGTGGGCGTCGATTACCGCTTTGGACCCGCCGCGCCAGTCTTGCGCGCCTTCGGTCCATGTTGCGGGCCAGGTTTTTTTATCCTCAATGCGCTCCGGCGTCATGAAGCTGAACTCAGGCCACATTTTAAGAGAATAATCGACCCCTGTTAGGTGCCCCTCATCCCCCAAATAAGGAATAAGAATTTTGGAGTACCATCCGCCGCCCGGCAAAGCTTCGGCGACTTTCATCCCGGGAGTGATACCAAAAAATGAAAGCGTCTCACTTGGATTGCGGAATTGATAGCGCGCTTTGGCTTTGTCATCTTGCATCGCGAGGATGGCTGTTAGCTTGGCTTTGTTTGCCGTATCCATGACCGCAGATTTTGCGCCGCCAGCCATCGTTTCCGCAGATGTCTTCGCCTCACTGGCCATAGCTTCAGCACTGGTCTTGGCGTCATTGGCCATTGCCTCTGCGCTGGCTTTGGCATCTTTAGCCGCGTCGCGAATTGTGTCTGTTGGACTAGAGCAAGCGGCCATTGCAATGGCCGCGCTCGCGAAAATTAAATTTTTATAGAACATGGGTGTCTCCCTGAAAGTTGCGGGAAGATAGGCTAGAGCGGCGCCGAAATCAAATGACATCGGCGTGTGTGTCGCCGCCATTTACATCAAGCACTTTTTTCGTGGAATTGACCGTATTTGCGGTAGCGCGCGAGGTAATCTGGAACAATCGCCTCTATGGTTTCAGTCTCTATGCCCAAATCATCAAAGCCTTTGGCGTCATCCGCGACAATGTTGTCAGATTTCAGCGTGGTCACTTGGTCTTTGGTGAGGAAGGGCGAGATGAGAGGTAACTTTCCGCTAATGTCGCCAACCGCGCCAAGAATGTTTGCGCCAAACCAGGGGACGGGCACAAGAAACCGTTTGCGGTCAATCGTCTCCAGCATGAAGGAAAGAAGCTCTTTGAAAGAATAGACGCGCGGTCCGCCAAGCTCATATGTTTGGCCCGTTGTGCCTTGGGCCGCGACCTTGGCAATGGCGTCGGCAACATCCCCGACATAGGCGGGCTGAAACTGTGTTGCGCCGCCGCCAATCAGCGGTAGAGCTGGCGCGAACTGCGCCATTTGCGCAAAGCGGTTGAAGAAATTATCTTCTTCGCCAAAAATAATAGAGGGGCGCATGATATCGGCTGAGGGCAGGGCGGCGCGTACCGCTTGCTCGCCCATATGGCGCGAGCGTCCGTATTCGCTTTCGCTTTCCTCGCTTGCGCCGAGAGCGGACATTTGCACATAATTAGTGATGCCGGCGCGGGCGGCCGCTTCGGCCACCGTGGACGCGCCCTTAATATGCAAGCTCTCGAATGATTGCTTACCGTCCTCATAAAGCACGGCCACGAGATTAATAACGGCATCCGCGCCCTCGACGGCGCTGGCAACCGATTTGGGAAACCGAATGTTGGCCTGCATGAGCTGCACTTGGCCGACATTGCCAATAACCTTCAGGTCTTGGCAGGTATGCGGGCGGCGCGCGGCAACGCGGACACGCCAGCCGTCACGGCAGAGGGCGCGAACAACATATTTTCCAACAAAACCAGACCCGCCAAAGACTGTGACTAAACCTTTATTCATAACCGACTCTTTTTAGACTATTGATGTGCCGTGTTGCACGCTTGTCATTAAGATGTGGGTTAGCGGGAAACGCGCGGCTTGTCTATATAAAGGGCGGCGAGATACGGGAGGCGCGTGCCGATGCTTCATGCCTACGGCTCAAAGCGGGCAGGCGCAAGGTGATGGGGTAAATATCTTTCAGATAAGGGGTTGCCATAAGGATTGATTAGCTTTTGCTGCGCCGCGCTACTTTTATTGATTGAACGATCGTCTTTCATTCAAAGGGGTTCATAAACGCGCAATTAACAAATGGGTCAAAAATGCTTTCATTTAAGCGGAACTATTCATCATTGCTTAACCATAATCCGTTAATGCGCGCATATGACCCTTGCCGTAGAAATGCTTATCGAGCCGGGCGCAGATGCGCTGATTAAATATATGGGAAAACAGCTAAAATCCAAAGCCCGCTCTAAAGTTATAGACCGCACGCTCACCCTTATCCGCCAAGATCATCATGTGTCTGAGGTTGCCGCTTGGTTCTCCGAGCCGCGCTTTGCCGCGCGTAGCCGAACGACCGTGCGCATTAGCCAAGAAAACGCCGACTATCTCGCTGCCATTGCCGAGCTAATAGGCCGCGGTCGCCCCATAGTCCTGCTCGAGCTCGTCTACTTCGCCGCTGTAAAGTTTACGCGGGAAGATTTAGAGAGTTTGGCGGCCTAGGTGTCGTTGCAAACGTCGTTACGCTAGAGGATAGTCCAAGAATGGCAAAAGGCGTTTTTATTCATAATCCCGATACTCCGTATGATGATGATCCTGCAACGCGATATCATTTTCCAAGGATGTATTTGAAACGGGCGAAGCCAGTTATCGGCGATAATGTTTTGTTTTATCAGTCTGGCAAAAAAGGCGGTTACACTGCGACAGCTAGAGTTGAGAGCATTACTCCGGATCCCAAGGATCCTGAAGGACATTATTACGCAAACATACTCCCGAGGAGCTATACGCCTTTCTCTAAGAATATCCCTTTTAGACTGAATGGAAAGCCAGCTAACGCCTTTCTGGATAACGGTGATGGCACTGTGAACCGCGGAAAGCAGGTTTGGGCTGTCAGGCCAATTTCTGAAGAAGATTACATGAAAATTGTTGCTTTGGCGGCTGTAGAGGTTTCGGAATTGCCGCGTTTCGATAATGCAGAATTTGAAGTTGGTGAGGCTAATCAAGATCCCTTTGTGTTCGATGCTGAGCGCGAAACCGTTGAAGTGGTTTTGAATAAGAAAGTCCGTGCGCGCTTGTTTCGGGAAAAAGTCATCTCAGCTTATGATAAACAATGTGCTCTCACCGGGATGAGGTTAATTAATGGCAGAGGTCGGGCAGAAGTGCAGGCTGCCCACATTAAGTCTGTAGAATATGACGGGCCTGACAGTGTCAATAATGGTATTGCGCTTTCAGGCACAATCCACTGGATGTTTGACCGCGGTTTAGTCTCAGTTTCTGATGATTATGAGATATTAGTTTCGCGAAAAGTGAACAATGCAGATGAGGTTGATCGCCTGATAAATAAGGACCGTAGAGTTATTTTACCTAAAAATGAGGCCGAATGGCCTCACTCAAAATATTTAGCGTGGCACCGAAAACACCATAATTTTGAAGCCGCTTAGCTCTCCAAGCTTGCCCGAAGCGAGTCTTCTTGCGGCATGCCGATGGCGTGGAATCCGCCGTCGACGTGATGCGTTTCGCCTGTGCAAGAGAGGCCCAGGTCAGAGAGAAGGTAAAGCGCTGCGCCTGCGACGCCTTTGGAATCGGTATTATCCTGCATGGCGCTGGCGGCTTTGTTAAAGCGGAACATGTGGCGTCCAGAGCCAATGCCTGCGGCCGCGAGCGTTTTAATCGGGCCAGCAGAGATTGCGTTGACGCGGATACCGCGCGGGCCAAGGTCGGCCGCCATATAGCGCGTGCTAGCTTCAAGCGCGGCTTTGGCTACGCCCATGACATTGTAATTAGGGATGACGCGCTCCGAGCCAAGATAGGTGAGCGTTACCATTGCTCCGCCGTCTTTCATCATCTCGCTGGCGCGGCGGCCCGCGTCGACAAAGCTATAGGCAGAGATATCAAGCGCGGATTTAAACCCCTCGCGCGTTGTGTTGTCGATAAAGCTGCCCGCAAGCTGGTCTTTGCCCGCAAAGGCAATAGCGTGGACAAGAAAATCAATTTCGCCCCATTCTTTCTTAAGAGTGGCAAAGGTGCTGTCCATTGTTGCGTCATCCGTGACGTCGCATTCGCAAAGTATTGTCGCGCCAACAGACTCAGCGAGTGGTTTCACGCGGCGCAGGAGCGCATCCCCCTGATAGGTAAAAGCAAGCTCAGCGCCTTGCGCGGCAAGCTGCTGCGCGATGGCCCACGCAATCGAGTTCTTATTCGCCACACCCATTATAAGCCCGCGTTTGCCCGCCATGAGCGTGCCTGTTGGAAACTCTGTATCTGCCATGGGATTGCCTTCTCTTTATAACGACTAGCGGCTGCCAAAATGGCACGCGCGGCACATGTAGAATAGTGTAAGTCATGTCTCGTTTCTAGCTGTAATGTTGAAAACACGGCGCGAACCTTGCTTCAATCTTTTGTTACGCGGAAAGTTTTTGATTTGTAATTGGGGCGTTACCCTCTAGGATTTGAATGGGCGCAGTTAGCGTATGGGACTGGGTAGGTTGCGCCGATTGGGAGATTGGGTGCTGGGAAGTTTAAAAAATATCACTAAGTGTGCTTACTTTCATACGCTTGTCACATTGGCGTGCAATATTTCATACCTCACGGTCCGCATTGGATATGTAAGCGCGAATGGTGCTGGTAAGGAAGTTTGGTGCTTAATAGTTTGAGTGATTTAACCTCTATCCTTGAGAGACTGCAGCTGTGTGATAACGCTCAAGCCGTTTTCGATATCGTGGATGCCTATGGGAAGTCTCTGGGATTTGAAGTCTCTATAATGGCAATTTGCGGACGGCTTATAATTAAATCAGAAAGCGTCCCGCCCTTTTTAACTAGCGCTAGCCCTGAATGGGTTGCGCGCTATATGGAGCTCGATCTCTATAGCCTCGACCCCATTACCCAGATGGCGATGCGCACTTGCCGCCCCTTTACTTATGAAGAAGCTTATCTTTCCCGTACGCCAGAGGTTGAAATGTATAAACGGGAGGCCACTGCGCATGGTGTTGAATTTGGCTGGGCCGTTCCTGTACACAAAGTTGGAATTGCGCCGGGTATTGTAAGCTACGCTGGCCGTACCAAAGTGGCGCTAAGCTCTACGGAGGCTATGCATATGGCCGTAGTCTGCATGATGGCGTTTGAACGGGCCAGCATATATTTTTCTGAAATGGTCCCGGAGCTTGGCTTGGTCCTCTCTGATCGCGAGCGCTCCGTCTTAACGCTCGTGGCGCGAGGTAAAACCAATTGGGAAATTGGCACAGTGCTATCGATCAGTGAATATTCTGTTCGAGATTATCTTAAAGCTTTGTCGGTCAAGCTGCGAACGAGTAACCGCGCGCATTCTGTGGCCCGGGCCATGCAGCTTGGGCTTATTGTGCCTTAACTTCATAAGTTTTGATAATAGTTCAATGAGGGTTTAGTTAATAGTAATGCGCTATTCTGCCTGTTTGTAGGGTACCCACGGACATTAAATCACCACATACTCGACTTCGATGTTGAAGACGGTTTTGAAATTTGCCTTCCATTGGCAAATGCTATGCGGTCTGGGTTTTGAACGTGTTGTCTGCAGTGCCCCGTAGGCTCCACATAGAGTTCGAACCTAGACCGCATAACTTTTATAATTGCGGCCTATTTTTGAGATTAGATTTTCGTGAAGATAACGCTGCCATTTGTGCCGCCGAACCCAAAGCTGTTAGACATAATGGATTTTAAATCAGCGTCCCGCGTCTCTCGTACAATGTTGATTTTTGGCAAGTCTGGATCCAAATCAAACACATTAATCGACGGCGCGACAAAGCCGTGCTTCATCATCAATAGGCTGTAGATTGATTCTTGAACCCCTGCCGCGCCAAGTGAATGGCCCGTCATGGATTTTGTTGCCGATAACATGGGGCCGTCAGTTCCAAAGACTTTGGCAATCGCGCCCGTTTCGGCCACGTCACCAACTGGCGTCGAGGTGGCGTGCGGATTAATATAATCAATCTGGTTCACGCCTGATTTTGCGGCTTGTGAAATCGCGCCACGCATAGCTTTTTCTGCGCCAATACCGTTGGGCGCCACCATGTCATAGCCGTCGGATGTCGCTTGATAGCCTGTTATTTCTGCATAAATGTTCGCGCCGCGCGCTTTGGCGTGCTCATAATCCTCCAGCACAAGCATACCCGCGCCGCCTGCGATGACGAAACCGTCGCGGTTCACATCAAAGGCGCGGCTCGCTGTTTCTGGCGCGTCATTATATTTGCTGCTCATTGCGCCCATGGCGTCAAATAGCGCGGTCATCGCCCATTCCAGCTCTTCGCCGCCGCCTGCAAACATGATGTCTTGCTTGCCCCATTGAATTTGCTCCGCCGCAGCGCCGATACAGTGCAGCGAGGTGGTGCAGGCTGAGGTGATGGAGTAATTCACGCCTTGGATTTTGAAATGGGTCGCCAGCGTTGCCGAAATAGTTGACGACATGGCTTTGGGGACAGCGAAGGGGCCAATACGTTTGGGGCTATTGTTTTTGCGGGTGATGTCCGCCGCGCGCACGATTTCAATCGCGCTGGGGCCGCCGCTGCCTGCGATTATGCCTGTCCTTTCATGGCTGACCTGCTCGCCCGTTAATCCCGCGTCATCAATGGCTTGCTGCATAGCCACCGCGGTCCAGCCTGCGCCCTCGCCCATAAAACGGTAGCTGCGTTTTTCAACATGTTCTTTGGGGTTAAGCGTGGGGCGGCCAGAGACACAAGACTTAAAGCCGAGCTCTGTTTGTTTCTCGTCGCGCGTAATGCCTGATTTGCCAGCTTTCAAGCTGGCAGCGACGCTATCGGCATCATCACCAATGCACGAGACAATTCCCAAACCTGTAATAACAACGCGGCGCATTAGGCAACTCCTCCAGTTTCAGTATTTTCAGGAATAAACAGACCGACCCTCAGGTCTTTGGCTTTGTAAATCACTTCGCCGTCTGCTTCCATCGTGCCGTCAGCAATACCGAGCACCAGACGGCGGCGGATAACCCGCTTGAGATTAATATGGTAGCGCACTTTTTTTACGTCCGGCGTGACTTGCCCCGTGAATTTCACTTCGCCAACACCCAGCGCGCGCCCCCGCCCTGGTGAGCCCGTCCAGCCAAGCCAGAAGCCAACAAGCTGCCACATAGCATCAAGGCCAAGACAGCCTGGCATGACGGGATCCCCGCGAAAGTGACAGTCAAAAAACCAAAGGTCTTTGTTGATGTCGAGTTCGGCGATAATTTCGCCTTTATCAAATTCACCGCCTTCATCCGTGATTTTATTGATTCTATCGAGCATGAGCATGGGCGGTAGGGGCAGCTTCGCATTTCCAGGACCAAATAGGCTCTGTTCTCCGCTGACAATCAAGTCATCATAATCATAGGCGTTTTTAATCAACTTCATGGGTGGGCTAGCCTCTCGTTAATGAACCGGCACAGTAGCGGCTTACCCTTCAAACTCAAGTCTAGAGTAGGTCAATTCAAGCAACATGATGCAAATGAGCTAAGCCCGGAGCGAATTACAGGATGGAGAACGCAATAGGCTGCTAAACGGCTGTCGACATTTGCGATTCATTAGTTTAGAATAAGTCTAATTTTAAGTTTACCGTTTTCAAAGTAGAGTTGATGACCATGAGTGAGGCCGTAAATATTTCTGACGCGCACAAAGCGCGCTTACAAGCAGCGGGCCTGCGGCCAACGCGCCAACGGCTTATGGTCTGCGGCTATCTCTTTGACGGCAAAGACAAGCATTTCACGGCGGAGGATCTATTTCGTGAGCTGAGCCGCAAAGACGGGGGTGATAGCCTTTCTTTGGCAACGATTTATAACACGCTAAAGGGCTTTACCGAGGCGGGCCTTCTGAGCACGCTCAGCGTCGATTCGGGCAAGCTTTATTATGATACCAATACCTCCCATCACTATCATATCTATGATGCGGGCGGGCGTCTGCTCTCAGACCTTGAGGTGCAAGCAATGGAAATTAAAGGCCTGCCGGACGTGCCGGAGGGGCAGGAGATCGACCGCATTGATGTGATTATTCGTACAAAGCCGCGAGATTAAATCTAAAGACGTCTTGCGCGGCTAAAATAAAGGCGCTGCGCCCCAAAGTGCGCCGCTATCCACCCAGCCTCTTAGGCCCGTGCTTGAAAAGACTTTGCATAAGTCATTCTCGCAGGTCTCTAGCCGCAACAGTGCTTGGGGTTCTACAATTGCAACGACGGGGGCCTCTTTATTTGCCCGCTTATAAATCGGGGCGTCTATTTGCGCGATGACGCTACGCTCACCCGACAGCCCCGCTTTATAAATCCAGCTCTCATCACCGCGTATATCTCGAATTTTGCGCCAATTCTCAGTTTCCGCAACAATAATAACTGGCAAGCCCGCGCGGCGATATTGCCAGACAATTGGATGATTAACGCTGGGGCCAGAGCGACCGTTCGTCTTTCCAAATTTAAGCGACACATAGCGCGGCACTTCGAAACCTGACGGCGTTTTAGCCGCGACAACGCGATGAATATTTTTAACGGAGGCCGCTTGCGATGGGACCGTCTGCCTCACGACGCGCCGCTCTGCGTCCTGCGCCGCCGCGCTGGGCACGCCAAGCAGCATGACCACGACAAGGGCCGAGAGAAGGGCCGAAATTACGGCGAGGGGTTTTGACAAGGCAAATGGCACCGCCCTTTATCGCTGCAAAGCCTAAACGGGTGGTAAATATTATCCTTAGCAACAAGTTAAGCCCAAAAGTTTTACATAAATATGGAAGTTAAATGCAATAATATGGAAGTTAAATGCAATTCACCGCTTGAAACTGCGCGCGTTTGGGCGTCTTTTAGTGCAATGAACACGCCAGCAATACCATCTCTGCCCAGCAGCCCGTCCGTTGTCCTTACGCGAAAGTTACCGCCTGAAATTGAGGCGCGCTTTTCGGACCTTTTTACCTCGCATTTGAACGCGAGTGATTATCCGCTCAGCAAAGGGCAACTCATCAAGGCCGTCGCAGAGAGCGATGTTCTTGTACCGACTGTGACTGACCGCATTGACGCGGAGGTGATTGCGGCGGCAGGGCCTAAGCTTCGCCTAATTGCCAATTTCGGAGCAGGAACAGAACATATTGATGTTGCCGCCGCACATGCAAAGAATATTGTTGTTACAAACACTCCGGGTGTTTTGACCGAAGATACAGCAGACCTGACCATGGCGCTTATTTTGGCCGTACCGCGCCGCCTCGTCGAAGGTGACCGTATGGCGCGCGCGGGGGGCTTTGATGGCTGGGCGCCAACCTCGCATTTGGGGCGCAGGGTTCGCGGTAAAAAACTGGGTATTATCGGCATGGGCCGTATTGGCCAAGCAGTCGCGCGTCGCGCTAGTGCCTTTGGTCTATCCGTTCACTATCATAATCGGCGACAACTTCCGGCTCCGATTGAGACTGATCTCTCGGCGTCTTATTGGGAAGATTTGGACGCGATGCTTAGGGCGGTTGATATCGTCTCGATAAATTGCCCGAGCACGCCGCAAACACGGCACTTAATCAATGCAGACCGCCTTGCTCTGATGGGGGCAGAGAGTTATATCGTGAATACGGCGCGCGGCGATGTGATAGACGAGGCTGCACTCGCGCATGCCCTCGAAGCAGGCCACATTAGCGGCGCTGGCCTTGATGTCTATGAGCAAGAACCCCGCATCCATCCGCAGCTTCTAAAGCGAGAAAACGTTATCCTCGCGCCCCATATTGGCTCTGCGACATTTGAATCACGCCGCGAAATGGGCGAAAAAGTTCTCATTAATATCCGCGCGATGATTGATGCCCATTTGTGCCCCGACCGCGTGCTGCCTCCCGGTGCGGTTCCTTAAAGCCCCGAGGGCCTTAAGGGGCCTATTGGCTTTCCATATTAAACGCTCACTTGAATGGGCTTACAACAGGACTTTATTATGAAAAATCTTCTACTTTTAAGCGCCGCCTTTGGCCTCATGGCCTGCTCCGCTGCAGATACGGCGTCAGATAAGACGGCGGAAGGCGTAAAAGCGGCCGCAACCGATATGATTAAGGCCATTGACCGTCCGCTTCCTGCGCCAGCTGATGATCTGCGTACCGAGTCCATTGGCAATAATCTTTACGTGATTTTTGGGTCTGGCGGCAATGTCGGCGTTAGCGTAGGCGATGATGGCGTCTTGCTGATTGATGATAAATTTGAGAAAAATGCCGAAGGCATTTTGGCGCAAGTCAAAGGATTGACTGACGCGCCTGTGCGCTATGTTCTCAACACTCATTACCACGGCGATCACACAGGGTCGAACGCGCAGATGGCGGCGGCAGGCGCAGAGCTTGTTGGCCACGTCAATGTCCGTGCGCGCATGGGCATGACTTTTGAGAATAAAACCTTTGGCCGCACGACGAAGGCAGTCGATGAAAGCCTATGGCCGACGACAACGTATGACGGCACGACCACAATGGAATTTAATGGTGATTTCGTAAACCTACTGCATACGCCCAATGCCCATACGGACGGGGATAGCCTCGTGCATTTTGTGAGGGCGAATACGATTCATATGGGTGATAATTTCTTTAATGGTCTTTTCCCCTATATAGATGTTGATGCAGGCGGAACCGTTGCGGGTATGATTGCGGCGCATGATAAGGCGCTGATGCTGGCGAATAACGAGACGCGCATCATTCCGGGTCACGGCCCGATGGCGAGCAAAGCTGATTTGCAGGCCGCGCGCGACATGCTGCAAACCATTCATGAGCGGGTCAAAGCGCGTATGGAGGCTGGCGATAGCTTGGAAACCATATTGGCCTCAAACATTTTGCAAGACTACGCTAAATATGCTAGCTTCATCGACGAGACGAATATGGTGCGCATTGCTTACAGATCTATATCAGGTGAATAACAAACCGACTTAAGACGGCTTAAAGCCACTTCACGCGATTCCTCGGGGCGAGCGCTAAGACGGGAAATTCCTCCCCCAATTGGGATTTCAGGCTCTTAGCGCACGACGACCCCTCTCCCCTTAACTGGGGAGAGGGGTTTGTCATATCTGGGCGGCTGGGTTCAAGTTTACGAACGATCTTGTTGCCATATCCTCCGCACATTTTCCGGTCATGGGGATAATTTACTAAAACCGACAGCGAGATAACAAGCTAATGTCTTAAAAAATCCTTCAACCGCACGCTGTCTTCGACTAGCGTGGCATGAAAATTAAGGAGAACTATATGTCTTTTGGCTCTCACGCCTATGTGGCGGACGCGCGTAATGAAACGGTTTTTTTCAACGTAAATGGTGAACTAAAACGCCGCTCCGAAGCTGTGGTCAATGTCTTTGATTCGGGTTTCATGCTGGGCGACGGAATTTGGGAAGGCTTGCGCGTTCACAATGGCCGCGTTGCGTTTTTGGACGATCACATGACACGCCTCTGGGAAGGCGCAAAGGCGCTTGATATTGATATTGGAATTTCGAAAGAGGCGCTTATCGCGCGCATTGACCAGACGCTTAAAGCCAATGAAATGAAAGAGCATGTGCATATCCGCTTGATGGTCACGCGCGGTCTGCGCAGCACGCCCTATCAAGACCCGCGCGTAATTATAAGCCCTGCAACAATTGTCATTGCGCCAGAGTTTAAGCAGCCCGATCCCAAGACCGCTGTTAATCCACTCAATCTTTACACGGTTGCCGTGCGGCGAGGCCGCGCCGACGTGCAAGATCCTGGCCTGAACAGCCACTCAAAAATCAACTGCATTACGGCCTGTATTCAAGCGATAAAAGCGGGCGCGGATGAGGGGCTTATGCTTGATCCGCAAGGCTTTGTTGCGACGTGTAATTCGACCCATTTTTTCATTGTAAGAAAGGGCGAGGTTTGGACAAGCTCTGGTGATTACTGTCTTGACGGTATCACACGCGGTAAAATCGTGCAGCTTTGCAAGGATAACGATATTCCTGTTTTCGAGAAAAACTTTCGACTCATGCAGTGCTACGGCGCGGACGAATCTTTCACCACAGGTACTTTTGCTGGGCTTGCTCCCGTCGGCACGATAGATGGCCGCCAAATTGGTGATGGCAAACGCGGGCCAATGGTAGAGCGATTGCAAAATCTTTACCGCGCGTTGATTGACGCTGATACGGCTGCATAGTCGTGATGAGCCGCTCTATTTGTATGTGGTCAGGGCCGCGTAATCTCTCCACAGCGATGATGCGCAGCTTTGGCGCGCGCCGTGATTGCGATGTTTGGGATGAGCCTTTCTTTGCGCCTTTCCTTCAAGCCTCTGGAAAGGCTCATCCCGGACGTGCGGAGACTTTGGCGGCCCATGAAACCGATCCGCTTAAGGTGGCTCGCGATTGCGCCGCGGCGCCGCCTAGTGGCGCTTCCTATTATTTTCAAAAACACATGCCACATCATATGTTGCCGGACTTTCCCATGGATTGGGCCAAAAATGGCACGCATTTTTTCCTCATTCGTCATCCCGCTCGCGTGATTTGTTCTTATGCCAAGGGCCGCGGGGACTTTGATGTTGAGGATCTTGGGTATAGCTCGCAGCGGCAATTATATCAGCAGCTCACGCAGATGACAGCTACAGCGCCGCCGATTGTAGATTGCGACGATATTTTGCGCACGCCCGAAAATATTCTGCCCAAGCTTTGTGCAGCTCTTGACCTGCCGTGGGATGAAGACATGCTGCGCTGGGAGGCGGGGGCGCGCCAGACTGACGGGGCTTGGGCACCTTATTGGTACGGCTCGGTGGAGCGCTCTACAGGTTTTAGCGCCCCGCCCAAAGATTTGCCTGACGTACCGCCGCGCTTCCAAGACATCTATAGCGCTTGTATGGTCGATTACGCCGTCCTCGCGAAAGACCGGCTCACCGTATAAGAGGACTTTGAAGTTATGAATCTCGCGAGACGCGCAAGTCCTCGCTTTGGCCAGTTTTTTGCATTAATTTTTGATTAACCATAGGAGACCGCCATGATGTTCCGTTTTGTTTCTGCTACCGCGCTGACTTTTTGTTTTTCGTCGACGGCTTTGGCCGATTGCGGCCCTTGTCAGCCTGCGCCGCAAAGTTTTGGCGCGCATGCGGTTGATGTGCAGCGCGGCGTGACCGTTATGCGCGGCAATATTCCGAATATTAATAACCCCCGCGCGGCCCTTACGCAGGCGCGTATGGCCGCTGAAAAACGCGCCGAGGCTGCCAATCTCCGCGCCATACGGGCAGAGCGCGCTGCTGATCAAGCCCGTGCAGAACTTCTGGCGCGTCGTTCCCAGCCCGTCTTTTATAATTTAGGCCCAAGCCGCAGCGGATATCAGCCGCGCTATAATTCAGGCCGTTATCGTTTCGGCGCGAGCGTGTCGCGGGCAAGTTTTGGAAAAAGAAGACAAGGTTTTGGCGGCAGAGGCACGCGGGGGAGGGGGCAAGCTATCTCTCGTCCCGTATTTACGCGCGGCATTCGCGGTTAATCGCAGCGTCTCATTCGCTGCAAGCGAGGCAAGCGGGATCGCGCGGTAAACCAACCGTGCGGCTGTCGGCCGCGAGCCCGTCATAAAGCCAGAGCCGCCCAAATAATGGATTGCCTGCGCCTGTGATGATTTTAATAACCTCCAGCGCCATAACCGAGCCCACAATCCCCGCTAGCGCGCCGACAACGCCGACGGTAGCGCAAGTTTCGGCATTGGGCGGAATATCCGCAACAAGGCAGCGGTAACAAGGCCCGCTTCTGTCATTTTTAAACGCGCTCACTTGGCCATTGAACCGCCCAAGCGCGCCCGAGACGAGCGGTATTTGAAGCGCGAGGCAGGCTTCATTAATCGCAAAGCGCGATTCAAAACTATCGACCCCGTCAATAACAATATCGTGCCCGCCAAGCAGAGTTTTGGCATTTTCCTCCGTGAGCCTTTCTGTCGCCGCGATGGCTTTAATATCGGGATTTAAATCATCCAGCGTATCGGCCATGACCACAGCTTTGCCCATGCCAATATCGCTATGGGTGAACTGGACCTGGCGCTGTAGATTGGAGGCGTCGACGACGTCGTCATCAATGATTGTTATTTGCCCCACGCCTGCTGCCGCGAGGTATAGCCCTGCGGGTCCGCCGAGACCGCCCGCGCCCACAATGACCGCTTTGGCCGAGAGCAAGGCCTGCTGTCCCGGTCCGCCAATTTCCTTGAGCACGAGATGACGCGCATAGCGCTCTATGGAGTCGGGCCCCATATTACAGCGGTTTTGTGAGGTCAAATTCGATGCGAAAGAAACGGCC
>CAKZTE010000151.1 GCA_937923115.1 uncultured Caulobacterales bacterium
AGCAGGACTGCAAACCCGATTCTAAACCCAAACTCCTGTTTTTGTTCACTTAACGGACGACCCGCTAGCGCTTCATAGCCGTAGTAGAGCAAATGTCCACCGTCCAGTGCGGGAATGGGCATTAAATTTGCGACACCTAAACCTATCGAAAGTGCCGCGCCAAGGGATAATAGCGCATAAATCATGTTCCGAATACGGTCCCGAACCGTGGCCTCTTGCTGCGCAATATCAACAGCGGTCTTGCCTGTCATCGTTGCGATTCGGGCCACCCCGCCAAGCGCCTTACCATCTTCCTGGCCCGTGAAGATACGCCCGATATAAGTTCCAGTTGTTTTTACGGTCATCACAAGATCCGTCGTGCCGTGGCCAATAGCGGAGAAGACATTGTGGTCAACGCGCTCCCGCGAATCGCTAGAAAGCGACACACCAATCGTGCCAATGTCGTTTCGTCCGCCTATAAAGTCTTTGCGCTCCTTGCGCACAGGGGTAATCGTCGTCGTGACAATCTCGCCATTGCGGTCAATAACTGTTTCGAGCGGCACGCCACTCCGCACAGCAACGTAGCCTACAAGCTGTTGATATTCGCGCACGCTTTCGCCGTTCATCGTCAAAAAATGATCGCCCGATTGCACGCCAGCGGCTGCAGCTGGCATACCAGGGCTGACCTCTGCCACAACCGACTTAAAAGACGTTGTGCCATAGGTCATTGCGAGTCCAGCTGTGATAATTATGGCCAATAAAAAGTTAGCCATTGGCCCCGCAAGCACAATCAGAACGCGTTGATAAAGCGGCTTAAAATGGAAACAATTTGAGACGGATTTACCATCCGCTTCGAGGTCGCCCTTTAGCTTGGCCAGTTCATTGCGATCAGGATTGCTCGCCCCGCCCGCATCGCCGCGAAACTTCACATAGCCCCCAAGGGGTATACGGCCAATGCTCCAAATTTCACCAGATTTTCGTGTCCACTGCGCAATAGGTTTGCCGAAGCCAACAGAGAAGCGTTCAATGTCTGTACCGAACAATTTTGCAACACCGTAATGTCCAAGCTCATGAAAGAACACAAGAGCGCCCAATACGACAAGGAAGCTCGCCAAAAATAGCGGAGTGTTAAGGAGAGTCGAAAACATGAGACTTTTTGCGCAAATTCACTCGGATTTACAAGGCCTTCAATAGATGATTTGCAGTTTCTCTGGCGGCCCTGTCAAGCATGAGCACAGCCTCAATATCATCTGGGGAGTTTTTGAAATCCGTGCCCTGACAGAACCACTCAATACTGCGCTCAACAATGGCAGGAATATCCATAAAACCAATTTCGTTTTTCAAGAATGCCGCAACCGCTATTTCGTTAGCGGCGTTCAGCACACAAGGCCCCTGCCCTCCACATTCAAGCGCCTCACGCGCAAGACGTAACGCCGGGAAACGAGCCGTATCAGGTTCAAAAAAGGTGAGGCCATTAATTTTAGAAAAATCTAACCGTTCAACAGGCGCCGCCATTCGCGCGGGCCACCCCAAAGCATAAGCAATCGGCGTACGCATATCAGGTGAACCCATTTGCGCAAGAACAGAGCCGTCAATATATTCCACCATGGAATGGATGATAGATTGGGGATGAACAATCACGTCGATTTCACTTGAGGGGCGGTCAAACAAATAAGCGGCCTCTATGAGTTCGAGCCCCTTATTCATCAAAGTTGCGGAGTCGATGGAAATCTTCGCGCCCATATCCCAAACAGGGTGAGCCAATGCGTCCTTCGGCACCATATCTTTAAGCTTGGCTACGCTTGTTTCGCGAAAGGGGCCGCCGCTCGCGGTTAGTATCAGGCGCTTGACCCCTTGGGGCGCGTCCGCTTCTAAAACTTGGAAAATTGCATTATGCTCTGAGTCAACTGGCAGTAGGCTTGCGCCTGCAGCTTTAACACGCGCCATGAACAAATCACCCGCGCAGACCAGGCATTCTTTGTTGGCGAGGCCGATGTGTATGCCTTGGTCAACTGCTGCTAGCGTTGGCTCCAAACCTGCCGCACCGATAATAGCAGCCATTGTGAAGTCACATGGTCGCCGCGCCGCTTCAATGAGGGCTCCTGGGCCGACACCAATTTCAACCTGTGTGCCAGACAAACGGCTTCGCAAGTCATTTGCATTCCGACTATCAGCAAGGGCCACAAATTCGGCTTTATACTTAATCGCAAGTGCCGCAAGTTTTTTACTATTGGTGTTGGCTGTTAGCGAGATAATTTGAAACGCGCCAACTTCTGCCCGCGATAAAATATCAAGCGTACTATCGCCTATAGAGCCCGTAGCCCCTAGAACCGTAACGCGGCGGGTCATAAAACGCCCGGCCAGAGCGTGGGCACAGTCCACAGAACAAGCGCGCTCGCGACAATCGAAAGCATTAGCCCATCTACGCGGTCTAACAAGCCTCCGTGACCCGGTATAAGCTTGCCCGTATCCTTGACGTTAAAGTGGCGCTTTAGACCACTTTCGAGAAAGTCTCCGATGACAGAAAAAACGATGATAGGCAAAGAAAGCAGTAATGAATAAGTCATATCCAAACCAATGGTCTTCCCAATTATCAGGCCAATAACACTGCCTAGAACCAAGCCAGAAACAAAGCCTGACCACGTTTTATTCGGACTTAGCTTTGGCGCAATTTTTGGCCCCTTCACGGCTGAACCACCTAAATAAGCGCCAACATCCGCGCCAACAACCACTAGAATAATGAACAACATGACTTTCAGGCCATCGGACAGCCCTGCATCAGAACCTCGCAAAGCAATCATAAGAACAGTCGGAACAGCGATGTAAAGCGTCCCGAGAAATGACCACATCAGGCCCCCTCGGCGAAGGCGCTCAAGTCCAGCTAGAATCGCTGTAACCGCGACTATCGCGAAAGCAATCGCGGCCTGCTCTTGCCCGACATATCCAATCGCTAAGGTCAAGCCAACCATCGGAATTGCCATTGCAGTCCAATCTCTATTTGGGTCGGACATACGCACCCATTCGAGGACTAACCTAAGGCCGAGAAGGAGTACAAAAACGGCCCAGAGATAACCGCCAATATATATGGGTGGAATACAAATTAACGCAAATATAACAGCCGAAACTGCACGCGAACCGATGTTTTTCCATATGGGTTTGCCCGGGGCGACACCCGCCTTTTTCGTCCCGTCATCAGCCACGCCCTTAGGCCACTTCAGCTGTGTCAGACAAATTTCCAAAGCGGCGGTCACGGCGCTGAAACTCTGAGATTGCCGTCTCGAGGTCAGAGCGAGAAAAATCAGGCCAAAGCACATCAGTAAACACAAATTCAGCGTAGGCGGCCTGCCACGACAAGAAATTGCTTATGCGCTGTTCGCCGCTTGTCCGTATGACGAGGTCTGGATCAGGTATATCAGTGGTATCCAAAAAGCGCTCTAAGAGCTTCTCGTCTATGTCTGCAGGCGCGAAACCGCCCTGAACTAGGCTTTTAACAGCTCGAATTATTTCATCACGGCCGCCGTAATTAAACGCGATATTAAGAAAAAACTCGGTGTTATGTTCCGTCGTTTTCTCTACCTTTTTTATGACTTTGAGAAGGTCAGGCTTCAACCCCTCACGCGATCCTATAATCCTGACACGCACATTATTATCATTGAGTGTGTCCAAATCATCTTCAACGTATTTCTTAAGCAACTGAAACAAAGCGGCGATTTCAGCCTTTGGTCGTGTCCAGTTCTCAGTAGAAAAACTATAAAGCGTGAGATATTTAATCCCAATATCGGCAGCGTCTTCGACAATACGGCGTACAGTTTTCACACCAGCCTGATGACCAAACACCCTCGGGCGGTGCCGCGCTTGTGCCCAGCGTCCATTGCCATCCATTATAATGGCAATGTGCAGCGGAATATCAGCTCTATATTTGGGGTGAGAACTCAAGCTTAAACCTGCATAATCTCTTCAGATTTAGTTTTTAAATTCTCTTCGATGAGATCAATGACGCTATCTGTCGCTTTTTGTATGTCGTTCTCATGGGCTTTGAGTTCGTCTTCACTCATTTCGCCGTTCTTCTCTAGCTTCTTAACCGTTTCCATTCCGTCGCGGCGCACATTGCGAACAGCGACCTTCGCGTTCTCAGCATATCCACTTGCAATTTTCGTAAGGTCCTTGCGGCGCTCTTCCGTCAAGGGCGGCATAGGGATACGCATTGTTTGTCCATCAACTACAGGATTGATACCAAGATTTGACTGACGCAGAGCCCGCTCCACCGCGCCAACTTGCGACTTGTCCCATACACTTACAAGAAGCATACGCGATTCAGGAACACTAATAGAGGCAACTTGATTAATTGGGGTCATAGAGCCGTACGCCTCCACGACAATACCGTCCAGCAATGCGGCATTCGCGCGGCCTGTGCGAAGGCCCGCAAACTCATTTCTCAGCGCGCTGACCGCGCCGTCCATCCGCTTGCGGTATTCTTTGACATCAAAAACCATATCGTCCTCTACTCTCGATTTTACTTAGCCGTCCAAATGGTAAATCTAAGTCCTATTTTAGTCTTTTTAAAGCTCTCAATCATCCGTAATTGTAGTGCAGGTCCCCTCACCCTTCATAACGGAGTCAAATCCGCCTTTGGAGTGAAGCGAAAATACGATTATGGGGATTTTATTATCGCGCATCAAGGACACAGCAGACGAATCCATGACCCGTAGGTCCTCGGCCAAGACTTTTTGATAACTCAGAGTGTCATAACGCGTTGCTGTAGGGTCTTTCTTGGGGTCAGCCGAGTAAACACCATCAACCTGCGTGCCCTTAAGTAACGCCTCGCAATTCATCTCAGCCGCGCGCAAGGCTGCAGCGGTGTCCGTAGTGAAATATGGATTACCCGTGCCTGCCGCAAATATTACAACGCGACCCTTCTCCATATGGCGTACTGCACGGCGGCGAATATAACTTTCGCAAACAGTCGGCATAGGAATGGCTGACATAACGCGCGTGTCCACGCCCTGTCTTTCAAGCGCGCTTTGCATCGCCAGCGCATTCATAACGGTCGCCAACATGCCCATGTAGTCTGCCGAGGATCGTTCAATGCCGCCAGCCTGCGCTGAAAGACCTCTGAAAATATTGCCGGCGCCAATAACAAGCGCAATTTGAAGCCCCGCGGCATGAGCCTCCGCAATCTCAGCCCCAATTCGCGCCGTCATATCTGTATCAATGCCGTAGTCTTGATCCCCCATAAGGGCTTCGCCTGAGAGCTTTAAAAGAACTCGTTTGAATTTATAAGCGCTCAAGGCCGCCTCCCAATTTATTCCACAGAGCGTAAGCCTGCCTTGTCGACATGATTCGAAACTGTAATTTAGGTGAATATAGCGAGAAAAACCTCGGACGCCAGTCTAAGACATCCGAGGTTTTATATTTATAGCTGTGGAGCGAAAGCGGCTTAAGCGCTGCCCGCAAGTGAAGCGACTTCCGCTGCGAAATCTTCTTCTTTTTTCTCAATGCCTTCACCAAGTGCCATACGCACATAACCGGTCATTTTAATATCGGCACCGAGAGCCTTTGCTTCGTCTGCGATAACCTGCTCAATGGAACGCTCACCGTCCATGACAAAGATTTGTGTCAGTAGAACAGACTCCTTGAAGAACTTTGTCATACGGCCGTCGACCATTTTGTCGACAATCGCTTCTGGCTTGCCCGATTCAAGCGCTTCAGCCTTGAGCATGTCACGTTCTTTTTGAACAACAGCAGGGTCAAGATCATTAACGCCTAATGCAAGCGGGCTAGTCGCCGCAATATGCATAGCGATCTTCTTGCCTAGGTCATTGAGCTTGTCTTTCTCGCCAGATGATTCAAGCGCGACTAAAACACCGATTTTGCCCATATTCGGGGCAACCGAATTGTGAACATACCCCGAAACAACACCATCGTTCACAGATAGCTTGGCCATTCGACGGAAGCTCATATTCTCGCCAATCTTGCCAACCAACTTCTTGAAGAACTCTGTGACATCATCACCAGAGGCTGTTTTAGCCGCTGCGAGCTCTGCATCGGTCTCAGCCTTAAGCGCCATAGCCGCGACTTCGCCAACGGCGGCTTGGAAGCTATCGTTACGCGCCACAAAATCTGTTTCTGAATTAACTTCAACAACGGCCGACGTCGTGCCTTCGCTTGCAACGGCGACAAGACCTTCAGCCGCAACGCGGCCTGCTTTCTTGTCCGCTTTCGCAATACCCTTCGTGCGCAACCAATCAGTCGCCGCCTCGAGATCACCATTTGTTTCGTTGAGGGCTTTTTTGCAATCCATCATGCCTGCGGACGTAATCTCGCGCAGTTCTTTTACCAATGCAGCCGTAATCTGGGCCATAACTATCTCCGTCTAAATATGAATGTTGACTGCCTGTGAGATAGTCACAGGCAGTCAGAACTTAAAGGGGTCGCAAAAGCGGCCTAAAATACGCTCAGCTTGCCTTCGTTTTTTGCAAGCAGGTAATAAAACGTGACACGGTTTTTCATACGCGTTGGCTTCATTGTTTCGCAAACCGCTTTGACTTTCGTCATCGCTTCAGCGGCGTCTGTGACTTCAAGCTTTTTAACCATGAAGCCTTTGACGATTGTCTCTAGTTCAGTTTCGTCGGAACAGGCAACATATTTGCTGTCTTTATTGCTCAAAGATGCGCCGAGGTGCTTTTCAATCTTCGTGACAACTGCGGCGTCGACGTCTGCATCATACTCGCGGGTGACACGAAGATACTCAGACTCTTCAGTGGCCTCCGCAGCTTTTGGCGCTACAGCGACTTTCTTGGCTGGCTTTGTTTCAACAACAGGCGCTTTTTTGGCTGGCGCAAGCGCAGCTGCTGCAGGTTCAGCCACATCCATAGCCATTTCAACAGGGTTTTCTGCCGCGCCAAGGTCAACGCCCATATTCGCAGCGGACTCTGTCATACCGTCAAGAACCGCATCCGCAATCAGGTCACAATAGAGCTGAATCGCGCGGGCCGCATCATCATTGCCTGGAATTGGGAAATCAGCGGCTGCAGGATCACAGTTTGTATCAAGTATAGCGATAACAGGAATTTTCAAGCGGCGCGCTTCTTTAATAGCGATGCTTTCCTTGTTAGTATCAATAACGAACATCAAGTCGGGCTTGCCACCCATGTCTTTGATACCGCCAAGGGCTTTATCGAGCTTCTCTTGCTCACGTGTCAGATTCAAAATTTCCTTTTTTGTCAAACCGGACTGAGCTGAATTCTCCATGATACCTTCGAGATCGCGCAGGCGCTTGATTGAACCTGAAACAGTTTGCCAATTCGTTAGCATACCGCCGAGCCAGCGGTGGTTTACATAATATTGCGCGCAGCGCTTGGCTGAGTTAGCAACAGGTTCGGACGCTGCACGCTTTGTGCCGACGAAAAGCACACGGCCGCCTTTAGATGCGACTTCGCGCGCTTGAACAAGGGCTTGATGAAGCAAAGGGACAGTCTGTGACAGATCCATAATATGAATATTTGAGCGGGCGCCAAAAATATAAGGTGCCATTTTCGGGTTCCAGCGATGGGTCTGGTGACCAAAATGTACACCTGCCTCAAGCAATTGACGCATAGAAAATTCAGGAAGAGCCATTGGAATATCTCCTTTGTCCGGTTGGCCTGACAAGGATGTGGAAACAGGATTGCCCTGACTTCACCGGAAAAGATCAATGCCTATATGACAGCGACCGCCACCCTTGTGCGAATTAAGCGCGCTTATAGACGCGATTCTATGCTTTGCAAGTGATAAATAACGACTGGAATATACAAATCGCTCTCGCGCTCTAAGCCGCAATATCCTCTATGGTTTCTATCACACGGCAGGCCTTCAGCGCGGAGCGTATTTCGTTATCCGTACCAATACGAATAGGCAGCGCCATGAGCCCTTCGCGTCCATCATCCATTGGGAAGATGATCTCCACACGTCCCATCTTTTTGGACGGCGCATTGCTGAGCGCTGCTAGCGTTTTGTGGACCTCGTCGAGTTGGTCTGGCGCGGTTGAACGCAGGCGCAGCGTGAAGCCTTCAATGCTAGCCGCAACAGCCATCGTATCAAGAGAAGAAAGATGATCAGCAAAAATCCGAATTTCTCCATCCCGCATTTCAAGCTTGGCCTGAACCACCACAACCGAGCCTGCCGTTAATATCTCACGCGACGTGGCCAACAGGCTTTCCCCTAAGAATATTTCAAAATCCCCCGATGGGTCAGAGATATCAACATAGGCAAAGCGCTTGCCGCGCTTAGACATACGCTCTTGCTTCTTTCGTACAACGCCAGAAAGTTTAACAACTTGGCCCGAACGCTGAAAACGGTCTTGTATATCAATCGCGAGGATGGAGTTTTTAACGTCTGGCAGATTTGAATAGGCCTCCAACGGATGTCCGCCCAGATAAAACCCTACTGCGCCCAGTTCATGGTCCAACTGTTCGACTGTGCCCCAAGGTGGCACTTCCGCGAGCTCTGGTTCTGCCATGACCATCTCATCGCCACCAAAAAGGCCTCCCTGATTAGAGTTTCTCTCCTCTGCTGCGCGAGACCCAATGGATTGTAACGTCGCTGCGGAGGCCAGAATTTTTGCTCGGTTGGGCTCAAGGGAGTCAAATGCGCCGCTACGCGCGAGGTTTTCAATCGCCCTTTTATTGACGATACGTGTATCAATGCGGCGCGCAAAATCGAAGATGTCCAAAAAAGGTCCGTCAGTTTCACGGATCTCAACCATATGGCGCATGGCTTCAACACCAACATTTTTAAGAGCGCCTAGCGCATAGCGTACCTGACCGTCTTCTATTTCAAAATCAGCAGCGGAATTGTTCACACAAGGCGGCAATATGCCAATTTCCATACGTTTCGCTTCTTGGTAAAATTGGGCCAGTTTTTCGACATTGGCAATATCAAGGCTCATCGTCGCGCCAACAAATTCTGTGGGATAGACGGCCTTAAGATAGGCCGTCTGGAAAGAAATCAGGGCATATGCTGCCGCGTGAGACTTGTTAAAGCCGTAGCCCGCAAACTCATTGACCAGATCAAAAATCTCATTCGCGAGCTTAGCATCGACATTATTCGCCGCCGCGCCGTCAATAAACCGAGAGCGTTGCCGGTCCATCTCCGCTTGGTCTTTTTTGCCCATGGCGCGGCGCAGCATGTCCGCTTCGCCAAGCGAGTAGCCCGACAAGACTTGTGCAATCTGCATAACCTGCTCTTGGTAAATGATAATGCCGTAGGTCTCTTTGAGAATATCTTCCAACATCGGATGCGGATACTCAATTGATATACGGCCATATTTTCGGTCAATATAGGTATCAATGTTCTTCATCGGCCCTGGGCGGTAAAGCGAAATAAGGGCGGTGAGTTCCTCTATCGTATCAGGCGCCATTTTACGCAGCACATCGCGCATGCCCGAACTCTCAAGCTGAAACACGCCCGCTGACAGTCCTTGCGCCAGAGGCGGATAGGCTTCAGGTGTTGTTGTTGGTACGGCGTCTAAATTTATGGGGCGCCCTTGCTTCTTCAAATATTTTAGCGCGCGGTCTATAACTGTCAGGGTTTTAAGTCCTAAAAAATCGAATTTCACGAGCCCTGCTTTCTCCGCATATTTCATCGAAAACTGCGTCGCAGGGATTTCAGAGCGCGGATCAAGATAGAGCGGAACAAGCTCTGTCAGCGGGCGGTCGCCAATAACAACGCCCGCCGCATGGGTCCCTGCATTTCGGTAAAAACCTTCAAGTTTCAACGCCGTATCCAAAAGATCTCTTACGGCAGGGTCGCTGTCACGTGCTTCGCGCAGCCCCTTTTCCATTGTAATGGCCTCGCCAAGCGTTACAGGGTTGGCAGGATTTGATGGCACAAGCTTGGCCAAACGGTCCACTTGCCCAAGCGGCATTTGCATAACGCGGCCTACATCTCGAACAACGGCCCTCGCTTGAAGCGTCCCAAAGGTAATAATATGGGCAACTTGGTCTTTGCCATATTTATCCTGCACATATTTAATGACTTCGCCTCGGCGCTCCTGGCAGAAATCGATATCGAAATCAGGCATGGAGACACGTTCAGGATTCAAAAAACGCTCGAAAAGAAGTCCATATCTTAGCGGATCCAGATCGGTGATCAGCAGTGCCCACGCCACGACAGAGCCAGCACCTGAACCCCGTCCGGGCCCCACAGGTATGCCTTGAATTTTCGCCCATTTTATAAAGTCAGAAACGATTAGGAAATAGCCTGGAAAACCCATGTTCCGGATAACATCAAGCTCAAAATCAAGACGCTCAGTATAAGCCTCAACACTTGCGGCAGGTTCTATAGCGGCAAGACGCGCTTTTAGCCCCTCATGCGCCTGCTGCGCGAGAATATCACCTTCACTCTGAGAGCCATCACCAAAGTTTGGCAGGATTGGCGCGCGCGCTACAGATTGATAGGCGCAGCGCTTGGCAATGTCGACTGTATTTTCAAGCGCTTCAGGTATATCTTTGAACAATTCTGCCATCTGCTCGGCAGACTTGAAATAATGCTCCTTTGAAACCCTGCGGCGATCTTTCTCCAGAACATAAGTGCCCTCAGAGATACACAAAAGCACATCATGAGCCCCATGCATATCAGGATCCAAAAAGTAAGGTTCATTGGTTGCGACAAGCGGCAAGCCCTTTGCATAAGCCCAGTCAATTAGCGTCTTTTCAGCCTCAATCTCTGGTCCCGTGCCGTGGCGCTGTAATTCCACATAGAGGCGGCTTGGAAACAATGCGGAGAGACGATCAAGCCACGCTTCCGCTTCCGCCATTTGGCCCGCGCATATCAGCTTGTTTAGCGCGCCATCAGGACCACCGGAAAGCGCGATGACGTCTTCCGTATGGCGTTCAAGCTTTGAAACTTTGACATGCGGTAAATCTGTCGCCTCGACCTCAAGATAGGCAGCGCTTGAGAGCACCATAAGGTTTTGGTACCCCTGCTCGGATTGGGCCAGCAAAGCAAGCGTGCCGTCAGGGTCACGGCGAAGTCGCCCTGGTTGGCCTTCAAGGCCGATATCCATCGACAGAGTCACCCCAATAATTGGCTGTATGCCCGCCTTAGAAAAAGTCCCCGAAAACTCGAGGGCGCCGCACATATTTGTTGTGTCGGTAATAGCGAGAGCAGGAAAGCGGTACTCCTTGGCCCGCTTCGCAAGCTCATCCATACGGATAGCACCCTCGAGTATAGAGTAAGGTGAGCGGCAGCGCAGCGGTACGTAGTGTGCCGTTTTATCTGCCATAGCGGCCTCCCTACTGTCTCGCTATCCCGCGAGTACCATCATCCACACTGTCATCATTGTTACGAATCCTGCCATCACCATAGCGGCGCTTAGGTCTGCTGCAACTTGCTTCATAATTTTATCCCCATTTCTTTTGCTCAATGTTCTTATTTTGTTCTTTATGCTGTTCACAACAATTGTGTCAACAAAAAGAGTGTTAACGCTGGACACAGGCCTGTGAGTAAGTCCATTTGGACATATGAATACCTCTCACACGCCCTATTACGCTCCTCGTACAGCCGCTGCCGTTATCATCGCCAATATGATTGGGACGGGTGTCTTCACAAGCCTTGGCTTTCAGTTGCTTGACATACAGTCCGGCTTTCCACTTCTGATGCTGTGGGTTCTGGGCGGCGTGGCGGCACTCTGCGGAGCGGCAAGTTATGCAGAACTTGGGGCTGCTCTACCCCGATCTGGCGGCGAGTATAACTTTTTGGGACGCATCTATCATCCCGCCGCAGGTTTCATCTCTGGTTGGGTATCCGCATTAATTGGATTTGCAGCTCCAACCGCCGCTGTCGCAATCGTATTTTCCAAATATTTCACCGCCGCTATGCCATGGGACTTTACCTCAGACACGGCTTTCCAAAAAGCTCTGGCAGTGGCTGTCGTCCTCGTTGCCACTATAATCCATGGACGTAACCGCTCTGACAGCGCCCGTTTTCAGACAATATTCACGGCCATGAAAGTCTTGCTTGTCATAGGGTTTTGTGCCGCGGGGCTTTTGCTCACACAGGACACCACGACAATGGTCTTCAGGCCGCAATCCGGCGATTGGGGCGTAATGACAAGTGGTGCTTTTGCTGTGTCGCTGATTTATGTGTCCTATGCCTATACGGGATGGAATGCGGCGACATACATCTGCGGCGAAATGGAAAACCCACAAAGTGATCTTCCTAAGGTTCTGCTGTTTGGCACAGGTCTCGTCATGCTGCTTTACGTCCTGCTGAACTTTGTTTTTTTGCGCGTCGCCCCTATCGAAGCGATGCTTGGTAAAGAGGAAGTGGGCTATATCGCGGCGGGCTATATATTTGGCGAAACAGGCGCGCGCGTTATTGCCGTAATGTTGTCAATCCTTCTTATTTCCACCGTAAGCGCAATGGTCCTGGCGGGGCCGCGTGCCCTTCAATCTGTCGGGGAGGACTTCCAGGCCTTTCGCTGGCTTGGGAAAACAAATGCTGACGGCGTTCCGCGTAATGCTATCTATTTCCAGTCATTTGTCGCCTTGATATTCATTGTCACCTCAAGCTTTAAATTCATCGTTGTATTTGCTGGCGCGATGCTAGCACTCAACAGCTTGCTTGCCGTAATAGGCGTGTTTGTTTTACGCTGGAAAGAGCCTGATCTTCCGCGGCCTTATAAAACATGGGGTTACCCGATTGTGCCGCTCATCTATATTGGCTTGACAGCCTTCACCCTCATTTTCGTTGTGAAAATAAGTCCTAGCAAAGCCGCCTTTGCGGCCGCGATTATCCTCTCGGGCGCTTTGTTCTATTGGGTATCTGAAAAGGCTAATAGGTAATCGGAGCGCGCGGCGCTGTCTTGCTGCTGACCGAAACAATCATACCATCACGCACAGTCAGAACGCGGTCCATAAACTGCGTCAGTTCCATGTTGTGCGTCGCAACTAGCGCCGAAAACCCTTCTTGGCGGGTAAGTGTTAGCAAGCTCTGGAATACGCGAGTCGAGGTGGCAGGATCCAGGTTACCGGTAGGTTCATCGCCCAATAACACCTGCGGACGATTAGCAATTGCGCGCGAAATGGCGACGCGCTGCTGCTCCCCGCCTGACATTTGCGAGGGCGTATGATCGAGGCGGTGCTCAAGGCCCACTATTGTCAGCAGCCGCTTAGCTTCAGCCCGCGCAGCGGCTTGGCTCTTGCCAGCTATCATCTGCGGAATGGCAACATTATCAAGGGCCGTAAACTCGCGCAGCAGGTGATGAAACTGATAGACCATGCCAATAGATTGGCGGCGAATAGAGGTTCTTTCATTATCTGATAACTTCAGGCATTCCCGCCCATTGATATAAACTTGGCCCGCATCCGGTTTTTCCAGTAAGCCTGCCGCATGAAGTAACGTCGACTTACCTGAACCCGACGGCCCAACGAGGCCAATCATCTCGCCCGGAAAGATATCAATGTCAGCCCCGTTAAGAACAGTTAGCGTGCCCTCACCTGATTTATAGGTGCGGTGCAAATTGCGAACCGATAGTATGGGACGTCGTGTATCGGGATTATAATTAGGATTAGGCATTATTCATATCTCAGCGCGTCAACGGGGTCGATTTTGGAAGCTGTAAGGGCTGGAAAAAAAGTCGCCATTGTCGTAATCAAGAAGCCCCAGAAGGCTACGCCTGCAACCTCTGACCAAACAAATTTAACAGGGATACCGCCAGACATACGATAAACGTCCGCAGGAAAGAGCTCAACGCCTGTCAGAAATTCAATAAAAGCCTGCACAGCATTGATATTAAAGCAAAATAATATCCCAATCAGCAACCCGACAAGGGTGCCGGTCATACCTATCATAGCGCCAGACATAAAGAATATTCGCAATATTCCGCCTTGGGTTGTCCCGATAGTTCGCAAAACGGCGATGTCCCGAGACTTGTTTTTTACAAGCATAATCATGGCTGACAAAATTGGGAACGTCGAAATCAGCACAACAATCATGAAAACAAGCCGCATGGCGATTTGCTCTGTTCTAAGCGCCGTCGCCATAGTTTTATTCCTGTCCTTCCACGTCTCTATGAAGACGGGTTCACCAGCCGCATTTGCAACGGGTTGTACGAATGAGTCAATTTCGTCAGGGTTCTCTAGCCGCACCTGAATTGCGCCGTCAGCCTTCCCGTCGTTAAACAAAAGAGAAGCCTGCGTGATATTCATATAAATATAGGTCGCGTCGGCCAAATCCAGACCCGTTTGGAAGATCGCACCTACTTCATATGTTTTGCGGATCGGAGTCGAGCCCATCGGTCCTGTTCGGACCTTTGGGCTATATAAAACAACTGTATCGCCGATATCGCTCACACCTAAGGCCCCCGCAACACCAGTCCCAATCGCGATCTTATTGCGGCTTCCCCGCCCTTCGCCGAAATCATCCAGCGATCCAAGAACGAGGTTTTGCACAATTAAGTCAAAGCCTCTGAGGCTTTCTGGAGAAATACCATTGACGACAACACCCGAGATTTTGCCGTCGCGCTGAACCATGGTTTGATCTTCGCTCATCTCAAAGGCTTTTTCGATACCCGGAACCGCAGAGAGTTTTCGCTCCAAGTCTCGTACACTCTCGGGTGTGGGCTGCGGCGCAGCGGAAGCGACATACATGTGGCCTTGGGACCCAATCGTGAGTTCAATCAAGCGGTCACGAAACCCGTTCATAATGCTCATGATGATAATCATCGCGGCCACCGCCAGCATGATACAAAAAAACGACAAACCTGCGATAAGGCCGACACCGCCGTCTTTCTTTTTTGCGCCCAGATAACGCCGCGCAATTAGCCGCTCAACTTTGCCAAACGGCTTGTTCTGGCCGCTGGGCGCTGGACCCGTTATGTCCGCAGCAGCGTTCACCTAAAGGCCCTTAAACGCATCAGAAATCATTGCGATAGCGGTATCAGGTGCGAGCTCTTGTTTCTCGCCCGTCGAGCGGTCTTTAACTTCCACAACGCCGTTTTTCAGGCCCCGCGGCCCCACTGTGATTTGATAGGGCAAACCGATCAGGTCCATACGGCCAAACTTCACGCCGCCACGATCGTCCCGGTCATCATACAACGGATCAACGCCTGCCGCAATCAACTGCTCATAAAGGTTTTCACAAGCCGCATCAGCTTCCGCGTTGCCTGTTTTGAGGTTGACAATCCCTGCTCCAAATGGGGCGACAGATTTTGGCCAAATGATTCCGTCCTCATCATGGCTCGCTTCAATGATACCTCCGACAAGCCGCGATACGCCAACGCCATAGCTGCCCATCATTGCCAGATGCTCTTTGTTATCAGGGCCCATCACTTTCGCGCCCATCGGCTTGGAATATTTATCGCCAAAATAGAAGATGTGCCCGACCTCAATACCGCGGGCCGTCATACGGTCCGCCTCTGGGATTTTAGCAAATTCGGCTTCATCATGTGTTTCGTCCGTCGCCGCGTAAAGCGCGCGTCGCTTATCGACATGACCTGACAAATCGCTTTCAAAATCGACCACGCCAGGCGCGTCCATTTCTAAAAGTGCTTTGTGGCAGAAAACTTCGCTCTCGCCTGTCTCAGCGAGGATAACGAACTCATGCGTCAGGTCACCGCCAATGGGACCAGGATCCGCCTTAACTGGGATAGCCTTTAGGCCCAAACGCTCGAAGGTATTCAAATAAGCCACAAACATTTTATAGTATGAGCGTCGTGCTTCTTCTTCGGAGATATCGAAGCTGTAAGTGTCTTTCATTAGGAATTCACGGCCGCGCATCACACCAAAACGCGGACGTCTTTCATCGCGAAACTTCCATTGGATATGATAAAGAAGCTGGGGTAAGTCTTTGTAAGACTTAACATAACTACGGAAAATGTCCGTTATCATATCTTCGTTGGTCGGGCCGTATAGCATCTCGCGGTCACCGCGATCCGTGATGCGCAGCATCTCCGGCCCGTATGCATCATAGCGGCCTGTTTCTTTCCATAAATCTGCTGATTGGATTGTCGGCATGAGCATTTCAACAGCGCCCGCCTTGTTTTGCTCTTCGCGCACAACGTTTTCAATCTTGCGTAAAACTTTCAGGCCCAAAGGTAGCCAGCTATAAATACCGGCACTGTTTTGCTTAATCATCCCCGCACGCAGCATATATTGATGCGAAGCTATTGTCGCCTCCGACGGGGTTTCCTTGAGTACGGGCAGAAAGTAACGCGAGAGACGCATGAGAGAATCCTAATTTATATATGAATGGCTTAGCCGCTCATGCAAGCCGTGCCAAGCATTCCATGCGCAAGTCGATGAAAGTGGAGAGAATTTAAACCTCGGCCCGCGTAAAAAGTTTACGTGCCGCCTGGCAAATGCAAGCCAAGCTGATCCCAACTCAAAGCCCCAGTAATAATGACTGCGCAAACAATCACCCATGCTATAGTCGCAATAATCGTTGTGAGAATAAATTTGCGCTTCATATTGCTTTGTACAGGCGCGCCGGGTTCAGATCCGTTCACAACGTTACCATCCTCAGCTTGGCCGCGCACGCCCATGGGCAGCACACCAAACAGTGTGATCCACCAAATCAGCAGAAATACAACAAAGCCAGAAAATATGGACATTAGTGGGCACCCTCTTTTGGCGTTTCCATTAATTCGATGAGCACTCCGCCTGCATCGCTGGGATGTAGGAACACGACGAGCGTGCCATGCGCGCCAATACGCGGCGCGCCTAAAACCCGCATTCCGCGCTCGGCCATTATAACGCAAGCCGCATCGATATCCTCAACCTCAAAGCAGAGATGATGCTGACCGCCCTTTGGGTTACGCTCCAAAAACTTTACTATGGGTGAGCTATCACCAAGCGGCTGGATGAGTTCAACTTGCCCGCTGGGGAGGTTCACAAAGGCGAAGGTCACGCCCTGCGGCGCTAAATCTTTAGGCGAGGTAATGTCAGTGCAGCCAAAGACACGGCGATATACATCAATAGCAGCGTCAATATCTGGCACGGCAATGCCAACATGATTTAAGGGCCCAATTGAAAATGCGTCCGCGCTCATTACTTCACCTTATGCGCTGAAACGACAACTACAGGGCGTTTACCAGTGTGCTGCTTTACGATTTTTTTAATGCGCGCCCGAATACGGTCCTCAATGATATCCTCATCAACTTTACCGTTTTTACTCAAGCTATTAAACGCGTCTTCGGCCGCGTCGCCGACATCGTCAATCATGGCGTCCAAATAGATGTCGTTTCGCCCATGCGGAAAACCTGTAATATGGCAGTCCGGCCCCGCTAGAAGGTGGCCTTTGGAGTTGACCACGAGGCTGATGGCGATGTGTCCCGCATACGCCATTTTACGGCGTAAACGCAAACCATCATCTTGGGCTGAAACAATCACGTTACCATCCTGATGCAACCGTCCATTTGGCACGATGTCGATAACCTGCGGGCCATTATCGCCGATTAAAATCATCTCGCCATTGTGCGGCGCGATAGCTTTTTTTACGCCCAATTCCCGCGCCAATTTCGCATGTTCGATAAGGTGGCGGCGCTCTCCGTGAACGGGAATAGCGTATTTGGGCTGCGCCCATTCATACATTTGCGCAAGTTCGCCGCGGCATGGATGTCCAGAGACATGGATATCTCGGTCTTTTTCAGTGACAATATCAATCCCCTCGTCGGCCAATGCGTTTTGTAGCGCAAAAATGCCTATGTCATTGCCCGGAATGATTTTGGAACTAAAGATAACAACATCGCCTTTAGAAAATTTTATATTGCGGTGATCGCCCGCTGCAATACGCGATAGCGCGGCACGCGGCTCGCCTTGGCTACCCGTACACAGATACAGCACATTGCCCTGCGGCATGCTCATCGCTTCGTCCTCCGCAAGCAGGCCGCCCACGCCGTCAAGTAATCCAACAGCTTTCGCCGCGCCGACCATGCGGTGCATAGAGCGGCCGACAAGGCAGACGCTGCGATTATTTTCACGCGCGGCCATCATAACGGACTCGAGCCGCGCCACATTTGAGGCAAAGGAGGCGACGGCCACGCCGTGTCCCTCATACTCAGAAATCAACTTCGTGAGTTCCACCCTTACGCCTGCCTCAGAGCCAGCAAAGCCAGGGCTAAAAACGTTTGTGCTATCGCAAATCATGGCGAGAATGCCTTCTTTACCAAGGTCCTTAAGCGCCGTGGCGTCAACGGGCTCACCGATTTGCGGGTCAGCATCAATTTTCCAGTCACCCGTATGCAGTACTAGACCTGAAGGCGTACGAATGGCGACGGCGTTTGGCTCTGGAATGGAATGTGTGAGCGTTACCATTTCCAGATCAAACGGCCCGATATTGAATCGGCTTTTGAGCTCGACTTGGTGGAGCTCGACTTCGCTGAGCAGGCCGACTTCCGCAAGGCGGTCTCGCACAAGGAACATTGTAAAAGGGGTGGCATAGACGGGACACTTCAGCTTTGGCCAGAGCCGCGCCAATGCGCCCATATGGTCCTCATGAGCATGGGTTAGAACAATCCCGAGGAGCTCTCCATTACCTTCTTCAAGGAAGGCAATATCGGGCATAATGATGTCGATGCCTGGCGTATCAGCATTGCCAAATGTTACCCCAATATCGATGATGATCCATTGGCGTTTATGGGCAGGGCCAAACCCAAATAGGTTTAAGTTCATTCCAATTTCGCCGCTTCCGCCTAACGGCAAGAAAACAAATTCATCTTTATTCTTATTGGCTTTTGACATGAAGTGTCGCTTTAATTTGGTGTTTAGTTGTCTGGGTTTAGTCGAGAAATTTCAAGTAGTCCATTAATCGTAAGATTGCTGTCATATACATCAATCGTTTCTGATGCGCCCTCAAAGAGAGAGGCCACCCCGCCAGTGCCAATGACAGTGAATAAACGCCCGTCCTCTTCTTTTATTTTACGCACCAAGCCGTCGATTAGACCTACATAACCCCAAAAAACGCCTGATTGCATTGCGGTGACAGTAGAGTTTCCGATGACCTTTTCAGGCTTCTGGATTGCAATTCGAGGCAATTGAGCGGCGGCTTCGTGGAGCGCGCGCATAGACAAGTTTATACCGGGGCAAATCACGCCGCCCTCAAATACGCCCTTTTCTGATATAACATCAAAGGTCGTCGCTGTTCCGCTATCAATGATAATAAGGTTGCCTTTATAATGTAGCCGCGCGCCAAGCGCTGTAACAAGACGGTCAGCCCCCACCTCGCGCGGGTTTGGGAGGGAATTCCCTACACCAATTTTAACGCCCGCTTCGCCAACAATAATCGGCTCAACCTCTAAATGGCGGCGCGCAAGGTTTCTCATATTGAACAAAGATTGCGGTACAACAGTCGAGATTACGCAGCGCGTGATGTCAGCGAATGATAGGTCTTGCATGTTCAAAAGTTGGTGAAACCACACGGCATATTCATCGGCCGTACGAGCAGCATCCGTAGCGATGCGCCATTCGACCACCCAGCTTTCACCGTCATGTATAGCAAACAACGTATTTGTGTTGCCTGTATCAATTGCCAATAACATTAGTCTCTCCAGTGGGCGCAGGGGCGGGAAACACATCGCCTGCATATATGCTTTCTACCGTGCCATTGTCATACTCAACCTGCAACTCGCCATTTTCTCCGAGGCCCATAAGCTTCGCGGTAAAACTGCGTTCAGCCAGCCTTATGCTGGCGGTCTCCCCTAATCCTTGGGCGCGCTCAAGCCAAGGTCCTCGTAAAGCGGCAAAGCCTTGCGCCTCATATATGCTCCGCCAATAGTCGAACCGCGCAGCCAGCACCACCATAACCCCGTCTGCGCCCGTGAAAACAGACTCTGGTCCATCCAAATCGGCTTTTGCTATGTGTTCTAGTAGATGCGTTGATGGATAAGGCGTGTCCGCGGGATGGGTAATAAGATTGAGGCCAATCCCAACGATCACCCAAAACTGTCCCCTGCTTCGTCCCGTTTCCAATAATATTCCAGAGATTTTTGCGCCGTCCAACAAGACGTCATTTGGCCATTTCAAGGAGATCCGAGCCAGCGGCGCGTAAGCCGAGATCGTGTCAGCAATAGCAAGCGAAGCGGCGAACCCTAGATGCGCGCCTGCTAGAGGCACTTTACTTAGAGGAAAAAGACCGCTCGCGTAGAGGTTTCCAAAAGGAGAGGTCCATCGCCGGCCATGACGCCCGCGCCCGCCGCTCTGGCTATCGGCGCGAAGCCACAGAGGGCCAAGTTCGCCCTTTTCCGCTAAAAGGCGAACTTCATCATTTGTGGAGCCCGCTTCCGTGAGATGTAGAAACTTCAAACCCTAGAACAAGCTCGCCGCAGCTTGGCTAATGAAGCCTGTCGCAGGGATGGCTGTGAACGGCAAAATAAGAAGCGGCATAACAAGCAAAGCACAAATAATTGTTGTCCAGCGAAGGCCTTGCGGCGCTTCCACAAACTCATGAACAGGCTCGTCAAACCACATCGATTTGATAATACGAAGATAGTAAAACGCGCCAATCACAGAGGCGATAAGCGCCAGAACAACAAGCCAAACAAGGCCAGCTTCAACGGCGGGTAAGAAGGCAAAGAGCTTGCCCCAGAAACCCAGAAGTGGCGGAATACCCATGACAGAGAACATGAACATCGTCAGCACAATGGCGAGGCCTTTGTTTGATTTAGAAAGACCAGATAAATCGGAAATTTGTTCGACCATGCCGTTGCGAATACGCATTTGCAAAATACAAGCAAAAATACCAATGACTGTTATCACGTAGATCGACATAAAGATCAGCATACCCTTCACGCCCGCCGCCCCGCCTGCCGCAAGCGGCACCAGAGCATAGCCCATATTAGCGATAGAAGAATAAGCCATAAGACGCTTGATATTAGTCTGAGCCAGAGCGCCAATCGCGCCGACAAACATTGATAGAACAGCAAAGACGATAATGACTTGCTGCCACTGATCTTCAATACCGCCAAATGGACCGACGCAGACGCGCGCAATTAGGCACATAGCGGCAAACTTTGGCGCCGCCGCAAAAAAGCCCGTAACAGGCGTCGGGGAGCCCTCATAAACATCGGGCGTCCACATATGGAAAGGCGCGGCTGATATCTTAAACCCAAGGCCGCATAGCATAAACACCATGCCAGCAATAATACCCGGCGACGCTCCGTCTTCGATAACGGCAGCGATCCGGTCAAAGTCAAGCGAGCCCGAGAAGCCGTAGACAAGTGATAATCCATAAAGAAGCAGGCCTGATGATAGCGCGCCAAGGACGAAGTATTTGAGGCCAGCCTCTGATGAGCGAAGGCTGTCGCGGTTAAAAGCGGCCATGATGTAAAGCGCGAGCGCCTGCATCTCAACGCCGATATAGATTGTCAGCAAATTATTCGCCGATGCCATAATGCTCATACCCAGTACCGCATAAAGCAACAGGACAGTGAACTCATGCTTATCGAGTTTTTCAGATTTCAGATAAGGCTTAGAAAAAACTAAAGAGGCCGCAGCCGCAAGGCCAATAACCAGCTTCACGTAATGGCTGTAATTATCGACTACAAGCGCGCCGCTGAAGGCTGTACCGCTCGGCATGCCAAGCAAGAAGCCAGAGAACGCAAAGACAAGCAAAATTGCAATGCCGATATAGCGCACGAGATCCGTGCGATCTAACTTTTTGGATACGCCGAAAAGCAAAAGCTGCGAAGCGGAGAGCGCCAATAAAAGCTCAGGGAAGAAGAGTATAATTTTTTCCCACATGACTAGCGTCCTCCAGCAGTGGTTGCGGCGGCAATATCAGCCAAAAGATTATCGACGGATGCAGCCGTAATGTCTGTGACCAGTGAAGGATAAACGCCCAAGACAAGCGTGAACAAAGCAAGCGGCGCAAGAATCAGGACCTCTCGGCTTGTCATATCCGTTATCGTCTCAAGTTTCGGGTTCGTGACTTCGCCAAACACCACTTCGCGGTAAAGATGAAGCGCGTAAACTGCAGAGAGTATCATCCCAAGTGCCGCCCCTGCCGCGACCCATGGATTAACCTGATAAGCCCCAACCATTGTCAGGATTTCGCCGACAAAGCCGGACGTGCCCGGCAAGCCGACATTGGCCATTGTAAAGAATAAGAGGAATACAGCGAAGACCGGCATTTGCTTTACGAGGCCGCCGTAGAATGCGATTTCGCGTGTGTGCATGCGGTCATAAATCACGCCGACACAGAAGAATAGCGCGCCCGATATAAGGCCGTGGCTCAGCATTTGAAAAATCGCGCCCTGTATCCCTTGGACGTTCATTGCAAAGATACCCATCGTCACAAAACCCATATGCGCCACTGAGGAGTAGGCAATCAGCTTTTTCATATCGTGCTGTCGATAAGCCACGAGCGAAGTGTAAATAATCGCGATAACGGACATACCAAAGACTAGCGGCATGAAAGCCATAGAGGCATCCGGAAAGAGCGGCAGTGAGAAGCGCAGCAGGCCGTAACCGCCAAGCTTTAGCAAAATACCCGCAAGGATGACTGAGCCCGCCGTAGGCGCTTCAACGTGCGCATCGGGAAGCCACGTATGGACGGGCCACATTGGCATCTTCACTGCAAAGGAGGCAAAGAAGGCCAGCCAGAGCCATGTTTGCGCGCCCAGCGGAATATCAAGGTCACGCATCAACACGGCCATATCTGTTGTCGGAGCGCCGAGCTGCTGACCACTAAGGACGTAAATCCAGATAATCGCAGCGAGCATAAGAACCGACCCGAGCAGCGTGTAAAGGAAGAATTTATAGCTCGCATAGACACGGTTCTTTCCGCCCCAAACACCGATGATAATGTACATTGGGATGAGAACGGCTTCGAAGAAGAGATAGAAAAGCACCAAGTCAAGCGAACAGAAAACGCCAATCATCAGCGTTTCCAGAATAAGGAACGCGACCATATATTCGAGCATACGGTCCTTGATCGAGGTTTGGCTTGCGAAGATACAAAGCGGCGTCAAAAAAGCCGTCAGCAAGACAAACAGAATTGAGATTCCGTCAACGCCCATGCGGTATTCAATCCCGCCGCCTAGCCATGCCGCGTCTTCTGTGAACTGGAAATCGGCTGTGCTGCCATCAAAAGCAAATACCAAAATAAGCGACAATAAAAAGACGACACCCGAAATAAGCAACGCCACAAAAGGCGCGTTTTTCGCAAGTTGATCCTTTGCTTCTTGGCTTTTCGCCGCGCGTGACATGATCATTAGGAACACAGCCGCGAGAGCTGGCAAGAAAGTAATCAACGATAGAATAGGAATGTTCTCAAACATGGCTAACCTCCCACGCTTGCAAAGACTAAGGCAATGATACCTGCGACGCCGATAAGCATAATAAAGGCGTAGTGATAAAGATATCCGCTCTGAATTTTAGACAAGCGCTTGGCTGTGCCCGCCGCAAAGGCGGCGACGCCATTTGGCCCAAGGCCATCAATCAGCTTAATGTCGCCAATCTTCCAGAAGATATCACCGAGCCAACGTACTGCGCGTACGATCGTCGCGTCGTAAAGCTCGTCAATGTACCATTTGTTTAGAAGAAAGTTATAAAGCGGTCCGCCGCCCGTTTTCTTGACTTCGTTGATGTGCTTCTCTGCCCCCTCGCCGCGCATATACATCATGAAGGCGACAACGAATCCCGAAACTGAGGCAACAAGCGGCAAAAGCAGGACCCAAAACGGATAACCATGCACCTTGTTGAACAGCCAGCCAAATGGGCCGCCGTGCTTCACGTGCCCGCCGTGAGCGTCCGATGCCGCCGTTTCAGCCGCCGCATAAAGCGAGCCGTCCGCCATCATCGCGTGATGCTCTCCCCCGTGAACAGGCAAAGCCCCGTGCCAGAAGTCACCGTAATTGCTCATGAAATACTTATAGAATATCGCACCCGCAAAAACTGCGCCAAAGGACAACAGTCCGAGCGGCACAAGCATAACCGCCGGGCTTTCATGGGCGTGATCTAGCGTATGCTTATCACCCCGATATTTGCCGTGGAAGGTCATGAAGATAAGACGCCAGCTATAGAAACTTGTCATCAGCGCCGCGATAATGCCGGCCCAGAAGGCAAACGCCGCCGCATTGGTACCGCCTGAATAAGCGGCTTCAATAATGGCGTCCTTAGAGAAAAATCCTGCAAATCCAATTTTTGTGCCTGGGATACCAATACCCGTAATGGCGAGCGTGCCCAATATCATGGCTGCATAGGTCAGCGGAACTTTGTGGCGGATACCGCCCATTTTCCGCATATCCTGCTCGTGGTGCATGGCGTGAATTACGGAACCTGCGCAGAGGAACAAGAGCGCCTTAAAGAAGGCGTGCGTGAAGAGATGGAACATCGCAGCGCCGTAAGCGCCAACGCCTGCAGCGAAGAACATGTAGCCAAGCTGCGAGCAAGTTGAATAGGCAATGACGCGTTTAATGTCGTTTTGCACAAGCGCGACAGTGGCGGCGAAAAACGCCGTAAACGCGCCCATGGCCGTGATAAATCCAGAGGTGACAGGCGCAAGCTCATAGATGGGCGCTGCGCGGCAGACAAGAAAGACGCCCGCTGTTACCATTGTCGCGGCGTGAATAAGTGCTGACACAGGTGTAGGGCCTTCCATGGCGTCAGGTAGCCAAACATGCAAAACGAACTGCGCCGATTTACCCATAGCTCCAATGAACAGAAGCGCTGCAATCAGCTCAATCGCGTGAAACTCCATACCCAGGAACGGCAGCATCAAGTCAGTTTTATCGCCGACTGCTGCAAAAACTGTATCAAACTTAACGGATCCAAACACGAGGAAGATTGTCATAACACCTAGCGCAAGCCCGACATCTCCAACGCGGTTCGTAACAAAAGCTTTTATCGCCGCTGCATTTGCGGTCGGCTTTTTATAGTAATACCCAATCAAAAGGTAAGACGCGAGGCCGACACCTTCCCAACCAAAGAACAGCTGTATGAAGTTATCCGACGTCACAAGCATTAACATGGCAAAGGTAAAGAGAGACAAATAGCTAAAGAAACGTGGTTTATAGTGATCGTCGCTCATATAACCCCAGCTATAGAGGTGAACGAGCGCCGAGACACTATTGACCACAACTAGCATAACAGCCGTGAGCGTATCAATTTGGAATGCCCAGTTGGCTTTCATGCCGCCAACATCCATCCAGCGAAGGATGGTAATATCCACTTCGTTATGCTTTAGCCCGACCTGTACAAAGGCATACCAAGATAAAATAGCGGACAGGAACAATAGCCCCGTGGTGATCGCCATGGACGGCTTCTCGCCGAGCTTGCCGCCCATAAAACGTGTGCCAGCCATGCCCGCAATTACTGCGCCCAGTAGCGGTCCGAAAACGATGATGTGATACAACACTGTCTTAGCCCTTCATCAAATC
>CAKZTE010000152.1 GCA_937923115.1 uncultured Caulobacterales bacterium
TGATCGCCATCTTTTCCGTGTCGTCTTTGGAGATGGACTTGGCGAGCTTGGAGAAACCGTCAAGGCGATTGTTAAGTAACCAATTTCGTATCTCTTTATCCTGACCCCAATTATATTGGTTCATCATAAAGGCGGCGGTAAAACGCATGTAATCTGTGTCGCTATTGGGCAGAGGTACGACGCCGCAGAGCCTGTTTTTCTCAGCTTCGTCATCGCGAGATGCCTCGATATGAGCGATGAATGCCGCGCTAAAGACGGGCTGATAGCTACGCACCATTTGCGGGGTAATCAAATCGCCTTGGAAAATGGGCTTAATCTCAAAGTTTTCAATGGCGCTGGCCGAGCAATCAACATGGATCGTATCGGGCGTCGTTGGAATCTCGCCTTTATCCAGCACTATTTTATCCGTCTCAATTGCGCTGACGCGGCCAAGGCGAATGACAGTGGTGATACGGCGCAGCTCAGCGGCTTCGGCTTGGCTGATGGTTGCGCCATGAAACATTTCAGGGCGCGTGTCCGTGTAAATGCGTAGAAAATAGCCGCAAGCCTCAAGTTTATCAAACATGTCCTCAATGGACTCCGCGCTGGCGATGCTCTCAAACTGCGCGGCTTGGGCTTCCATCGTGTCGCCGAAAAACTCAATGGTTGGTTGCGTGTTCTTGCGGTCAATAAGCCACGCATCGCGCGGCATAATCCAGCGGATATCATCAGGGTCAACGCCGTTCTCAAGCAGCCAAAGACAAGCATCAATACCGGTGTTTCCCGCCCCGATAACAACAAAGCCTTCTGGCGGCCGTGTGATTTTAGGCAGGTCATTGAGCGGCATAAAGCGCACGCCTTCCGCGATTGTAAATTTGGGCGTGTGGGTGGACGGCACTGAGGTTTTGAGGTGGGTGCAATCCACAAGTTTTTTATACTTAACCCGTGAGACCTTGCCGTTCAGCAGGGAGGTGAATTCGCCGGTATTCTCAGACGCTCCTGTAAAGTCGCACATCGGGAAATATTGTACTCGCCCGCTGGGCAGAAATTGCTGGCGCATAACCGCGTCAAAATAGGCGCTGACCTCGGCCCCGCTCGCCAGTTCGCCAAGACCGTCATTCAGCCCGCCGATTTCAATCTGGCCCGTCCCAAGCTCACGCGAGCTCACGCCGTAAAAAGAGGAGGGTTGGTGAAGCCGCACAAAGGGATAGGCATTATTCCAGTGCCCGCCTGGCTTTTGAAATCTATCAACCATAACCATGCTGGCATCAGTTTCGCTCAGGAGAACATCAGCAAAGGCCATGCCCATCGCGCCGCTGCCAATTATAAGATAGTCCGTTTCAAGTGTTATCATACCCAGCCTTATAGGCGCGTTAGGTCTGCGGGGAAGGTGTTATTTCGTGATTTATCAACTCTCGCGAAGGCCGCCAGCATGTTAGGGATTGGGCATTAGCTCGGAAGTCGCGTGCGAAAGTTTATTCAGCCGTTACGATTACAACCTTATAAAGCCCGTGCATGTCGGGGAAATATAAATTGCCGTCTTTATCTGCTGCCTTCCAATCCGTTCTACATGAACCCGGAAGATAAGGCGTTTTGAACGTCACCGCTATGTCCACGGTTTCTCCAGGCTTTGTTTCGGGTATTGGAACCATAGAGGGGGATGAGCAAATCAGGCTCGAGGCGGGGGTCATGCGTTTCAGGTATCGGTCTTTCCAGACAAGTCGTCCTGTGTTTTTGACGCGCCATATTTTTTCAAATTCAGTATTTATTGGAATTGGCGTGCCGTCGGGTATGGTAACGTCTTTAATAAAAAGCGTGCTATCATCTTGATTGGCGATCGCGTTAGCGCGCGGTTGACTATCGCGCTGAGAAAAGTTTGCGAGCGTGAAAACACTAAAGCCTATCGAGAGAACAAGAAGCGCCACAAATGGGAAAAACCATTTATCGTTAGATGTAAGCTCGCGGCGGCTTTTTAGCTCTGTTTTTTTCGAATTTTTGTGCAGCAAGTCAAACTGATCAGGGGTTATGCCCAGAGATTTTGAAATCTTGTCTCTTGTCTCGGGGCTAGCGGCTTCATCCCCGTTGATGATCCTATAAAACTGAGTTTTACTGACCCCGCTTTCCCATATGATGAGTTTGGATAAGACCTGCCTGTCTTTCTTAGCTGCCTTAAAGGCTTCGCTTAGATTATACGCCATCTTACCCCCCCCGGTGTACCGCACAAGAAAACCGCGTGGTCATGTGCGCGCAAGACTTATGATAGCTTGGGACAAAAAATACAATCCCAGGGACATAAATATATTTGATAAAGCGCGCGCGAAAAGGTCTTTTTGCAGTGCTCGCATGCATGTGGGTGCTTGGGGCACAAGCGGGGCGCACGGAGCAGCCGACCTATGGGCTGCTCCGTCATCGGCGCGTAGCGCTTAACCATGTGCCTCTTGCCCACTTAACACTTAATCTGAATTTTGCCGCGGCAGGATACTGGGAAAAGGTTTTCAAGGACCTGTTTTCGTCAAACGATGCGTATTTGTACGCGTGAACTATCTTCCCACTTGCCCTCTGTGCCGCAGTTTATGATCTGCGAGCACCAACGCCATCATGGCTTCCGCGACGGGGACGCCTCTTATGCCCACACAGGGGTCGTGCCGGCCTTTGGTGCGCACGTCAATTTCATTGCCGTCCGCATCGATTGACGGCACAGGCGTAAGCATAGAAGACGTCGGCTTAATCGCGAGACGCACGACAATTTCGTCGCCATTGCTAATGCCGCCCAATATGCCGCCGCTGTGATTGCTTTGAAATTGTGGCGCGCCGTCTTTCATGCGAATAGCGTCGGCGTTTTCGGGGCCTGTATAACCGCCTGTCGCAAAACCGTCGCCAATCTCCACCGCTTTGGCAGCGTTAATGCTCATCATGGCGGAGGCAAGGTCGGCGTCGAGCTTGCTATAAATTGGTGCGCCCCAACCTGCAGGCACGCCGCTGGCGTGCACTTCAAGGATAGCACCGACAGAGCTGCCGTCTTTGCGCACGCTATCAAGATAAGCTTCCCAGTTTTTGGCGGCGGCAGGGTCAGGGCACCAGAACGGGTTGTCGCCTACTGTTGCCCAATCAATATTGGCAGGGTCAATTTTCTGAGTGCCAATTTGCACAACGCCGCCTGTGATCTTAATAGTATCGCCAAGGACTTTGCGCGCCACAGCGCCTGCCGCGACGCGGCTCGCGGTTTCGCGCGCAGAGCTGCGTCCGCCGCCGCGATAATCTCTCACGCCATATTTAGCGTCATAGGTAAAGTCCGCGTGCCCGGGGCGGTAGCGCGTCTTAATCTCTGAATAGTCTTTGGAGCGCTGGTCTGTGTTCTCAATCAACAGGCTAATGGGCGTGCCCGTGGTGACGCCTTCGAACAGGCCTGAAAGAATTGTGACGGCATCTGGCTCATTGCGCTGTGTTACGAAACGCGAGGTGCCAGGACGGCGCTTGTCGAGAAAGCCTTGGATAAACGCGGCGTCCAGCGCAATATTGGGCGGGCAGCCGTCAACAACGCAGCCAATGGCGGGGCCGTGGCTCTCGCCCCATGTCGTGAAACGAAATAAATGTCCAAATGTATTGTGGCTCATGCAAGCGTCCGTCTTTCAAGGCGCAGGGCGTCCTCTTCAAGAGCGGTGTTTAGCGGGGAATAACGGCGAGGGCCAGAGTAAAGAGTGAGCTAGTAGAGCTGAAACTAAACAGCGCGGCTTCTGGCGGGGATGCGGTAGGCCTGCGGGGCAGGGGGCACAAGCGTTTCAAAAGCGCTCTTGGCTTGAATAAAGGCGCGGACATCGCCGTAAGGGCTGTCGGGGTGAAAGAATTTGGCCTTTTTGCGCCACGCCGCACGAATTTCAGCTTCGCGTGCGGCCATGTTCAAGCCCAGTGTCATCAGTGCATCTTGGCGTGTCATATAAATCCCACAGTCAATAAGGTGTTTGCGCTGCTCATTAAAACCGAATTTGGAAAGCGCTTAACTTCCCCCTATTAAGCGTATATAAAGGTTAATAACTCGCTGAAAAACATAGTTAATTTTACGCGAAGAAAGAAAAAATATGAGTAAGAGTGCCATTCCCCCTACGCCCACCGATGCAGAATACGCCGAGCGGGCGGCGCGTCCCGATCACAAAATGTTCGCTGTGGACGACCCAATTTCTTATTTCGAGCAATGGCTTGCGGAAGCGGGCAAGACAGAAGTGAACGATCCAAACGCCATGACCCTCTCGACAGTTGACGCGGCGGGTCTGCCCGACTCGCGCGTTGTTCTGCTCAAGGGCATTGATGATCGCGGCTTTGTTTTTTACAGCAACGCCACAAGCGACAAGGGCAAGCAATTGGCCGCCAATGGCAAAGCTGCGCTCTGTTTTCATTGGAAAAGCAAAAAGCGCCAAGTTCGCGTCCGCGGCGCCGTTGCGAAAATCAGCAAACCCGAGTCAGATGCCTATTGGGCAGAGCGCGCACGCGGCAGCCAAATTGGCGCGTGGGCGTCTAATCAATCCTCCGTTATCCAAAGCCGTATGCAGCTCGAGATGGCGATAGAAGAATCCGAGACCCGCTTTGAAGGTCGCCCCATTGTGCGCCCGCCGCATTGGCATGGGTGGAGGGTGAAACCGCTATTCATTGAGTTCTGGGAAGACGGGGCTTACCGCCTGCATGATCGCCGCCGGTTCCACCGCGCTCGCACAGGCGCGCGCTGGAAATCTGAACGTCTTTGTCCCTAGGCTAAGGGGGCTCCACGATGGAAATCTTTGCTCTTTTAATTTTTATTTTTCTCATCTTTGGCCTTTTAGGCGGTGAGAAAAAGACCAAGCCCGAGACGAAAACCCGGCGGTTGAATGCGGGCGGACGCGCGAATGAGGGTGCTGATTACCCGTCGAGCTGGAAAAATTACGAGCAGGCCGAACGCGGCGAAGGGATGCAAGACGATCTGGACCCTTCCCAGCTTTATGCGGTGTCAAAGGCGCGCCTTGAGACGGCCCATAAAAAGGCTGCGCAGGCGTTATCCTACCAAGGCTTGCCGACTGTTAAAATGCCGCGTGCAAAAAACAAAGGCCGCAGCATTAAAAGTGGCCGCGATAACATGAGCGCCAAGTTTTCACCGGGGCAGCCGCCGCTGGTACGGGATATGAACCTGCAGCGCCGTATCTTTATATCCGGTGCGGGTCACCGTATTTTTGGCGAACGCGAAAAAACGCGCGGCGGAACTAAAACCCTTTTGGTCTTTGTCGTTTTAAGTGTATTGGCAGCTTATATTTTGAGCGCTAATTTTAGCTAAGTAGATGAGGTACTCCTATGACTGACGTAATCGTAGCGCCCCCTAAAACATCAGGTCCAAAAGCGCGCAAAACGCGCGGCTGGATACACCGCATCGCGCTCTCGCTGGCCGTACTCACCCCGCTTGTGTTTATGGCGGCAGGCCTCGGGGCGAAATTTGGCCTCTGGAGCTGGCAATTTGGTCTCGGCACGCTCACGCGCGGCCTCGGTATGAAACTGCTTTTTGCCTCGCTGGCTTTTGGCATCATCGCCCTGATCGCAACCGCTTTCGTCACGCCCCGCAAAGGCTGGTGGATTGGCGTCTTTGCCGTCGTCGTGGGTATTGGCGGCATGGCCAAAGGCGCGGCCACCCAAAAGGCCGTCGCCGCTCTGCCGTTCATTCATGATGTTTCAACCGACACGCAAAACCCGCCCGTCTTCAGCGAGGTGATTGTGGCAGAACGCGCAAAGGTCGCGGGCGTAAATACGCTTGATTACATCGGTAAAAAGGACAGCCGCGATAAAAAACTTGTCTCCGTATTGCAAACCTCGGCCTACCCGAATGTGCGCTCACTCGTGCTGGAGGATAGTCCTGATGTTGTGTTTGGCAAAGCGCTGAGCGCTGCGAAATCAATGGGGTGGACGATTAAGGCTGAAAATGTTCAGGCGGGCACAATCGAAGCCACAGCGGAAACCTTTTGGTACGGCTTTAAGGACGATGTTGTCATCCGTATTAAGCCTGCTGAGGGCGGCGGCGCGATTATTGACGTGCGCTCCATATCCCGTGTTGGCGGCTCAGATTTGGGCGCGAATGCGGAGCGCGTAAAAGCCTTCCTCGCCAAACTATCGTAACCGCACTTGCGGTCTGTCCAAATGAGGCGCTATCGCCAGCCCGTAATTGAAGCCCAGTCTATTTAGGCAGCTCAACAATAGTCCAGTAAAAGCTTAGCAAGCTCGCCGCTTCCATGAAGCTGGCGCGCGCGTCCGATTTCACGATATAGCCTGCTACATTGTAATCATAGGCTTGCATAATATCCGAATCTGATTCTGACGTGGTGAGGATGAAGACAATAGATTTTTTCAGCTCTGGGTCTGTCCTAATTTCGTCCAAAAACTCGACACCGTTCATGCGCGGCATATTCAGATCGAGCAAGATAACATAGGGCTGTTCCAGTTTTTCGCGGCCATTAGTGCCGCGCAATATCTCCAAGGCTTCGATACCATCATCGGCAACAACTAAAGGATTGGCGACTTTTAGCGAGTTGAGCGCGCGCTGGATGCCCATAACATCAATCTCGTCGTCTTCAACAATCAGCAGCGTTACGGGTTTACTTTGCATTTGAATTACCTTTCAGCATAACTTCTGGGATAAGAAAATGAAATGCGGTTCCGACGCCAGAACTCGGGACTTCAATCCAAATATCGCCCCCAATTGAATCTAGCATTTTTTTAATAATGGCAAGCCCAATTCCGCTCCCTGCCACTTTGTCTCTAGGACGCAGTGTTTTGAAAAGTTCAAAAACGTATTCATGATAACGTTCCGGTATGCCTGGTCCATTATCGGTCACAATAAACTCTGTGCCGTCTTTAACGGCATAGCCCTCTATCGTTATCGTGCCATTTTTCTTCGGGTTATGTTTTATGGCGTTGGATAACAGATTGAGAAATATCTGCTCCATCATTGTCTTTATCATCTTCACATTTGGAAGGTCTGGGGCACGATGTATCGTGATAGTGGACGGCGGGGAGAGCCAATTTGAAACTTCATCCAACAGCGCGTCAACGTCCAAATATTCCGGTGAGGACACGTTTTTTCCGGCATAGGAGAAGGCCAAAATATCTTTGAGCATATCCTCCAATCGCAAAACACGGCTCCTTAAAAGAGCCAGTTTCTCTGCTGTTCCGGGCGTTATATCGCTGCCTAAGTCTTCCTCAATCCAAACCGCTAGATTATCCATACTGCGCAGCGGGGCTTTTAAATCATGGGAGGCGACATAAGCAAAGTTTTCGAGCTCCTTATTCGCATTTTCAAGCTTTTGTGAATAGGACTGAAGCGCCATTCTTTTTTGTTCTAGCTCTTCTTGGATAAATTTCTCCGCCGTGATATCGACGGACATAACCAAAAGCGTTTTTTCTTGGGATATTGGGTCCGTGTAAGGAAATTTATCTGTTCTGACCCAGGCTCTCTTGCCCTTTAAAGGGATGAATTCCTCGACAATGCCTCTCAAAGGCTCGTTCGTTTTAATGACCCTGAGGTCATCAGTATGGTATTTTTTCGCCATATCAGGAAAGAGCTTATAGGTGTCGGCGCCTTCGCCCTCTTTTACGGTGATCCCCATGGAATTCGCCGCTTTTTGATTCATGCGTAGAATTTTATTGCTGGCATCTTTATACCAGATTTTTGCGGGAACATTGTCAAATATAAATCTTAGCTCGGTTTTCTGTTGTTGCAGTTTTCGCTTAAGATCCACCGCTTCAGAAATATCGATGAGCGTTCCCCCGAGACGGGTTTGCCCGTCATCATTCTGCTTCACGCGGCATTTAAGCTGCATCCAGATGTAAAAATCACCGTTGATGGCTTTCACGCGGATTTCTTTGTCAATTAAAACGCGGGTCTGAACGCAGCGCTGAATGTCCTCTTTAATTTCAGTTAACTCTTCAGGGTGAAGGCAAGCCCATAAATCTTCAATCGCAAGATTTTCAGCCTCCATATTGCTCGGCAAAATCCGTTTCAGGCTGTTGGAAACAGAGAGGATATTATCCTCGATATCCCATTTCCAAAATCCAAAACTGGTAGACTCGGAAATCAAATCAAGAAACTCTGAGTCAGTTTGACTATCCAGTCTTGATTTTGATTTAGTCGATGAGGGTTGTTTTTCTGGCGCGGTCATGAGAGGCAGTCTCTGTAGGCGCTCTGATGATATACTCTAGCAATTAGGACGTGCTGCGCAATGCCGCTCTTGCGTTTCATGATTGAAATTTTTTCGTTCTTTTGGCGAGTTGCAAAACGTGCCGTGAGCGGCTCTCTAAGGTTTTTAGGGCCTCGAGCGTTTCCGCCCCGTCAAGTATCGAGTCCTCCATCTCAGCAAGGCTTTGAATTTCTGCTAGTCGCTGCTCAAATAACGCTAAACATGCTCGGGCGGCTTCGTCGCCAATATCGGTGAGGTAGAGGTTTTTGACCCGCGAGTCATCAAGGTTGGGCGCGGTATGTATATATTTCATGCCGATTAAGGTGATAGAAGATCGAGCGATTGTTGCCTTATCCTGGCGTAGATAATCCGCCACTTCTGAGGCTGACATAAAAATGGAAGCCGAGCTCGCGAGGCACATTATGACCCGAATTTCGCGCAGCTTTAGCCCGTACCGATCCAAGATTTCAGGCGCAACAATGGTGCGTAAAAGCTCAATATAATCCCGGCTGATTTGCTCCGATAGCATAAGGGCCTGCAAATCGGCATTTTCAGGCAGAGATTTTTCTTTATAACGGTACACAGAAAACCCCCGGACAACGTCTAGTTCGACCTTATACCGTTTTATGGACATTGCCTAATATTTTATAAGTTAAGCTATGCCTTGCTGTTTTTCAGTGCCGCAAGAGCAGGTGCCGTCACGATATCATTTTAGTTTTTGGGAGAACTGGTAATCATCGGAGGACACCGCTGAGGCATAATTGGCGAAAACGCCTAGAATTTTACCCTTAAATATATCGACCTTTGTTGGATCTGGATGATCGCTTTGCAGCATTTTCATAAAGAATGCGATTTTCATTTTGGCCACGGCTAGTGAGTTGACAGGCAGGTTTTCAATTTTCACTTCTATGGCTTCAATCTCGCGCGCCATGTGCTCAATCATGTCGGAGTCGACATCGTGATCGCCTACATCTGCGAAGAGGAATTGTTTCTCAATACGGAGCTGTAGCTCTTCAGCGCGTAGAATAAGCTTGCCGACACTCTGGTAGGTCACCGGCTTTATTTCATTGTCCTGCGCAAAGTCATCGATGTTGTCGACGACTGCGGCCAAAGATTGTTTTCCTACTGTGTCGTTGTGCATGGTTGTGCCTTGAACTTGGGAGATCGATGTCGTCTAGATTAGATTACTTAGATTAGATTACTTAGATTAGATTACTGGGAGGAGCTGGTTTTGAGAGGCTCTCACTGAGGCCGTCACGCGGCTTGGCGTGTTAAATTTAAGGTAGATATGTTTGCAATGAGCATCGATGATATGGACCGAGAGGCCGAGCCGTTTGGCAATCAGCCTGTTGGGCATGCCTTTGGCAATCAGCAATATGATTTCCGACTGACGGTCGGTCAAGCTTACTTGATCTGATGCGTTATACGCGCCGTATCTCTTTCCTATATCACTCATTTTACACCAATCCTGGGCTTCTTTGGGACATTATAGCCACTTCGCCCTTAACTCATGGGTTGAGTAAGAATTTATTTACACCAGAAATCAAGTAAAAATTCTAATAAAAACAGTAATTTAGAGAAATTTCATCAATATAGTTGAGGCTTCAGCTATATTGGTTGCGGCTTCATTGGTATTGAGGCAGCAGGAATTGAGAAGGACGTCTTAAGCGGGCCGAATTAGAATCAGTTCATGAAAATTGACCGCTTTTACGGGCGGTTGCTGATCGCTTCCGGCTTTATAATTCGGCTCGATATTGGGATTTTAAGCTGGCGGTTCCCGCTGGATCTTCTGCCGCTTGGTCTTCTGCCTCATTCTTAATTGTCACGCGCCCTGTCTCTTGCATGTGAATAAGGTGGGCAAGCACGCTATGGGCTGCCGCGGGGTGGAGGCGTTTGTCGACGTCCTTATAAATAGACGCGACCATGTCCCCTATACGAGTCAGGCCGTTGTTAATGGCGGCGAGTATCTGGTCCTCACGTGCGCGGCGATGGGCGATATAGGCCCCGATGAACGCGTCTGGCGCGTCAATGCTGGTGCCGTGCGTGGGCCAGAGCCGCTCAAACGCCCGAGCTTTCACGCGCTCAAGGCTGGCGAGGTAATCCCCCATATGCCCGTCGGGCGGGCTGACGACACTTGTGGACCACCCCATGATGTGATCGCCTGTGAACAGGACATTTTCTTCAAGCAGCGCAAAACACATGTGATTGGACGTATGGCCTGGCGTGTGCAGCGCCTCGAGCGTCCAGCCTTCACCCTCAATAATATCGCCGCACTTCAAAGGCGTGTCAGGCTTATAGCTCAGATCATAGCCTGCCTCCAGCGGGACGGCGTTCGCCCCCGCGCTCAAGGGCTCGAGCGGATAGCCGTAAACCTTGCAGCTATGCTCCGCTGCAAGAGGCTTTGCGAGAGGGGAGTGGTCGAGGTGATGATGGGTCAGCAGCACATGGCTTACGCGGCGGCCCTCGAGCGCGCGCGATAACGCTTCGCGGTGACGGGGCGTGTCAGGGCCGGGGTCAATGACGGCCACTGCCGCGCCGCCGCCAATGATGTAAACGCCTGTCCCCGTAAAAGTAAACGGCCCAGGATTGTCCGCAATCACCCGCGCAATCAGGGGAGAAAGCGTGTCCAGCCGGCCATATTCAAAGTCAAACTGCCTAACGAAGGGTATAGCCACAGGCGCTATTCTGCGCGCCGTACGCCAAGCCCGCGCACACGCTCTTTGCCGTTGGAGAGGCTTAATTTATAGCTTCCCATCGCGCCTTTCTTAATGCGAGCTGTGAGGTCCCCTCTCGGGATGTAATTGAGACGTCCGCTGACCTCGCGCCAGACCTGCCCATTCTCCATCGTGATGGTGAAGCCTGCGCGAGATTCCTTTACGGATTTGACGGGAAATTCCAGCGCGTCCTCAGCTTTGCCGCCGAGAGACGGAAGGCCAAGCTTGGGGAGAGAGGGCAGGGAGAACCCAAAAGCTTCGCGCTCGAGCGTTTTAGCGGTTGTAGAATCGAGCGCTACAATTTCCTTCTTTGCCTCGCGCTGCTCCAGCGTGCCAACCGCTCCATCAAAACAGGCGAGACGGTCCAAAGGGGCTGTTATGGCTTTGCAGGCATAGACGCTGGAAAGCGGGCTCTCGGCGGGTATCTGTGCCCAAACCGGTGAGGTGGCAAAGAGACTGAAACCCGCGAAAACGACGGTATAGTAGGCTTTCATAGCATTATCCTTGTTGTTAAGGCACGTTTAGCAGAGTTCACGCAAAAGCGTAAGGGCTCGCTGCGCCGCATACATCATATACCAAACTTGATATGCCAAACTTATAAATTATGAAACTTAGGCATTTTTGCAACACTTCCCAGAAAATGTCACGCGGGGCAATAATTACGATGAATCCATCTTGAGTTTGGCCAAGGGCTCAGCTAGGACGTCCAAGATTGCGTCCGGTTTGCTGGGCGTCGCCGTGCGTGATTGCGCACACTTGAATATGTGTGCGATCAACGTGCATTCAATTTAAACCAGTTCGAAGGGGTTTTAAGTGACTAATACAAACAAGAAAAAGTTATTGCTGACGACATTGTTGTCAGGCCTAACATATGGTGCCACAGTCGCACCAGCCATGGCGCAAGCCGCCGCAGAAGACGAAATCATCGTTACGGGTTCACGGATCCAGCGCAGCATCGATTTTGTTGGTAACTCACCTGTTGCAACTGTTGACGCTATTCAGTTTGAGCGTACGGGTTCTGTAAACACGGAAGATCTCCTCAACTCACTGCCGCAAACAGTTCCGGGTCTTGACTCAACGTCAAACAACCCAGGTAACGGTACAGCCACTATCGACCTCCGCGGTCTCGGCGCTAACCGGACTCTCGTCCTTGTAAACGGCCGCCGCACACAGCCAACTGGCTCCGCTGGCATCGTTGATATCAATACAATCTCTCCAGCGCTTATCGAAAGCGTTGAAGTTCTAACGGGCGGCGCATCATCTGTTTATGGTGCGGACGCGGTTGCAGGTGTTGTTAACTTCATCCTTAAAGACGATTTCGAAGGCGTAGAAGCTAACGTCGGTTACCAAATGACAGAGCAGGGCGACGCAGGTCTCCTAGATGCGAACGTCACTGTTGGTGCTAACTTTGATGATGGCCGCGGTAACGCTACTGTCTCTATCGGCTACACAGACCGCGACGCTCTTTTCCAAGGCGACCGTGATTTCGCAAACATCTCTTTGTTTGATGATGGTAACGGCGGCCTAGAGCCAGGTGGTTCATCTGGTGTTCCAGATACATCACTTTTCGGTGGCGGCTTGGGCATCATTTTCCAACCAGACGGATCGACACGTGACTTCGTAACTAGCGGTCAAGTCAATGACTTCTATAACTACGCACCGCCTAACTACATTCGCCTACCGCAAGAGCGTTTCACGCTTGCTGCAACAGGTGATTACGAAATCAATGAGCACTTTGAAGTCTTCCTTGAAGGCCGTTTCGCGTCAAACAATGTTGACTCGCAGCTGGCTCCAACGCCTATCTTCCAAAACCCAGCGGGCGCTGGCGGCATCTCTTTGGACGGTAACCCTTTCCTAACCCCAGAAACACAGCAGCTTCTTTCTGACGCTCTTGGTAGCGGTGTTGACCGTGATGGTGATGGCATTGATGATACATTCTCTGGCCTCGTTCGCCGTCGTCTCGTTGAAGTTGGGCCGCGTTTCGCGTCTGATAACCGCGACACATTCCAGCTTGTTACGGGCCTTCGCGGCGCAGTCACAGACAGCATGGACTATGAAGTGTTCTATTCAGAAGGTCGCACAAACAACTCGTCTTTCCAAAATGGTAACGTAAACCGTGACCGTTTCAACCAAGCGCTTTTGCTTGCTGATGCAGATGGCGACGGTAACGTCGATATTGGACCAGACGGACAGCCAAGCTGTGCGGATGGCGGGAGTAACGGTTCAACACTGGCGTGTGCACCGCTAAATATCTTTGGTGCCGGGAATATCTCACAAGCCGCTGCTGACTTCTTGAAGACAGCCGTATCTACAACAGATGTTACAATCCAGCGCGTATTGCAGGGTAACGTCTTTGGTGAGCTAAACTCTGGTTTCACATCATCGCCAATCGGTTACGCTTTCGGTGCAGAATACATCGAAAACCAGTTTGAATTCCGTCCGTCACAAGACGTTGCGGCATCAACAATTGCTGGCTTTAACGGTGCTCCGCCAATCGCAGGTAAAATTGATTCAACATCTGCATATGGTGAGCTTTCAATCCCACTAATCGAAGATGCGGCATTTGCTAAATCTGTAAACCTCGACCTTGCTGGCCGCGTAACAGACTTCTCAAATGGCGGAACACAAACGAACTATAAAGTTGGTGGCGACTGGGCTATTAACGATGTTGTCCGTTTCCGTGGTAACTACAACACAGCTGTTCGCGCGCCGAACATTGGTGAGCTTTTCTCCCCACAAGGCGAAAACTTCCCAAGTGGTTCAGATCCGTGTGGTGCAGAAGGTAATCCAAATGCTGCAACAACAGCAATCTGTATCGCAACAGGCGTTCCAGCAGGCGCAGTTGGTACTGTTGGTCTAAACGCTGTATCAGGTCAGGTGCGCGCACTTGACGGCGGTAACCCAGACCTAAGCGTTGAAAAAGCAGAAACCATCACATTTGGTGCCGTTGTAACACCAGGCTTGTTTGACAGCTTCTCCTTGTCAGCTGACTACTTCGATATTCAAATCGAAGATGCTATCTCAACAATCGGCGTCAATACTGTTCTTAACGGTTGCTACACAGGCGATTCAGGCGGTGCGGGTTCAGCGTTCTGTAATCTTGTTCAGCGCCGTCCAGATGGTACGATTGACTTCGTTTCACTCTCATCAACAAACATTGCGGGCTCTAAGCTCCAAGGTATCGATTTTGCTGCGAACATTCGCAACAACACTGATTTCTTGTTTGATGGTTTCTTGGGTGACATGACCGTGTCATATCTTGGTACGCTCACATTGACGAACGAGTCACAGGCTAACCCTGATGATGACATTTTCGATTGTGCAGGCCGTTTTGGTAACTCATGTGGTGAGCCAGATCCTAAGTATCGTCACTTCACGACAGTTGGCTTCTCTAAAGGCGCATTGTCGACTAACCTAACATGGCAGATGATTGGTTCTGTTGATGAAGGTGCTGATCGTAACGGTTCTAACGACCCTGATCTTCAAGGCTTCACAGTCGACGACATCAGCGCGCGTCACTATTTCGACGGTTCTGTAACAGCTGACTTGTCAGATAACTTTGCGCTCACATTCGGTGCGCGTAACCTTCTTGACAAGAAGCCACCAATTATCGGTGACAACGATGAGCAAGCGAATACGTACCCTGCGACATATGATGTCTTTGGCCGTACATTCTTCGCAAATGCTAAGATGAAGTTCTAAGCTCCATTGCTTTAATTTTGAAAGGCGGGTCTCCGGACCCGCCTTTTTTTTTGCCTGAGGTTTACAACTGAAACCCAAATAAGACCGATATTACTTCTTGAATCGTCTCAAATAATAACAAATCTCGCGGTGAGCCGCGGCTTTAATCCCCGCTTTTGGAAGGCTAGGGTCGTCTAGCATTGCGCGGAAAATCTTAAGCGCTACCCTTGTTGGGCGCTCAAGTCTCGCGCGGCAGGACGGGTGAAAACGGCAATTAATCCCCGCCTATAGTCTATGTCTTATTGTTTTGATGTTCTCGCTGCCTTGGACAGGTAAGACGTTGCTTATTGGGCAGGGGGACGATGTGACAAGACGGCGCCGCACACGAGCGGCGCTCGAGGGTCATAACGTGGAGCTATCCCGTTTAATTGCTCGCGCCTATTATTGACGCGGCGTGATTAAAAGGTCTTTGAATTTGGCCGCGTTATAACGCATCGCTGCGCGGCTGACGCTTCGTAAAACACATTATTATTACCCATTTCGGTACTTCCGTCGGAGTATCGGCCGCGCAGGCGTCCAGCCTTTATGCCTTGCAAGCCCATTGGGGCCTGCCGCAACTGTCCCCTGCGCGCTCCAAAACCGTATCTGCGCCGTCCCCAAAAGGAGAAACTATGCCAAGACGTATCCTAAACCCCCGCTATTCAAGCCTCAGCAAAGCGAGACTCGAGGGCGAGCTTAAGCGGACTAAGCTGGCGATTGAGCGCGAGAAGCTTTGCCATCTTCAAGTTAAAACAGCACAGCTGCCGCCTCGGCTAACAGGGCGCAGCGCCCGCCGGCCTGAGCGTCAAGGCAAGGCGGCTAGCGCGCCCTCTCCAGAGGTGAATATCTTTGAGCGATGTGTTGAGCTAAGCCTCAGCGACCCCGCCATGCTACCAGCTCTGTTGCAGCGCCGCCGCGAGAGCGGCTGTGATGACGGCCAGCTTCTTAGCGATGCCCTGACGGCGCAGTGCGAGGCACAATTACACAGTCTCGGGCTTTCGTCAGAATTGCTATAGACAAAACAAAGGGGTCTGCGCTGCAAACCCCTTTGTTTCTTGCTCTATATTGCGCGGGCTATTGAACCTGCCCAATGTCCGCTTTTAGCTGTGCTTGACCGCGCGCCATAGCATCAGCCTCCGCGCGGGCTTTCAGCGCCGCTTGCACTTCGGGCAAGGCGGTTATTTCGCGAAGCGTGCTGATCTCTTTGCTCGCTTGGGCGCTGGCGTTAAACAGCTCTTCAAACTGCTCGCCGCGTGATTTTGGACGCGGGAAGCGGCGCAGGTTCATCTTGGCATCGGGCTCTATGCCGCCAAGTTCACGCGCGATCTCAATCGCTTTCATAATGCCGCCTAGCTCATCGACAAGGCCGATTTCCTTGGCTTGCTCACCGGTCCAGACGCGGCCCTTGGCTATTTCGCGCACGCGCTCAATTGGCATATTGCGGCCTTCAGCGACAATGGTGGTGAAATCAATATAGATGTCTTCCATTTGATCTGTGAAGGCTTTGCGCTGGGCTTGTGTCCACGGCTCATCGCCAGAGTAAGCATTGGCATAAGGACCGCCAACACTAATACCTTCGACATTATAGCCGACACGCGCAAAGGTGTCCTCAAGTGCGACTTTGCCGCCGAGCACGCCGATGGAGCCTGTGATGGTTGTCGGCATGGCGACGATTTTATCGGCATTGGCCGCAACGTAATATCCGCCAGAGGCCGCATATTGACCCATGCTTATCACGATGGGCTTGCCCGCGTCTTTGGCGATTTGCACGGCATCATAGATTTGATCTGACGCTGTCGCGCTGCCGCCGGGGGAGCTGACGCGAAAGACAATGGCTTTGACCTTCTTATCTTCGGCCGCGCTGATGAAGGCTTTGGATAATGTATCGCCGCCCATCGATAGACCGCTCGCAAAGGGATTGCTGCCGTCTTGGCTGTTGCCCATGGTGACGCCGCCTTGGCCGCCAATAAAGGCGACCACATCACCCAGAACCGTCACGCCAGGGCCATATTTCTTGACGGATAAGAACTTCGTATCCTTGCTGCCCGCTTTCTCTTTGGCGGCATTTTGCGCGTCAATATAGTGACCAAGCTTGTCGATAAGGCCTGCCTCCAATGCTTTCTCGGCAGAATGCGGTGCTGCATCAAGGGCGTCTCTGACCACAGCCTCCATAAGAACTCGGTCATTCGCAATGTGGCTGATGGCCGTATCATAGAGGGACGTCAGATAGCTCGTCGTCGCTTCGCGGTGCGCGTCTGTGAAGTCTTTTTGAGTGTAAATATTCGCCGCATTCTTATATTCGTAGAATTGCGCGAACTCTGCTTTGGCATCGTATTTCTCAAACACGCCGCCGTAAAACCCTGTTTCAGAGTTAAGCCCCGTCGCCGCAAAGCCAGTGGTGGCTTGCTGCCAAATCTCATCCGATGCGGTGACCGCCATATAGGGAATGATGGATGTGGCTTCGAACCCTTGGCTGTGGCTAATAATAAATTTGCCGCTTTCTTTAAAATCCAGCATTGCGAGCCGGATTTCTTCGGCGCTCGCGGGGACCATGCCAAATCCTGTGCGAACTAAAAGTCCTTTGATGTTATCGTCAGTCTTGGCGCGGTTAAGCGCGCGCACTGTATCCACAACAGAGGAGGGGGTATCGCCAAATAAGCTCTCGCCGCCGCTATGATCTTGCATGCCGCGCCGCAAATCTAAGGTCAGGACGGTTGTGCCCGTGGCGGAGCCTTTGTCATCGCCTGACATGGCCGCTCCGGCTGCCGCCCCAATCCCCGCGAGGAGCATAAATAGAAGGAAGATGAAAACAAAGCCGCCGATAATTACGGCCAGCAGCGTGATGAAAAATTGGCGCATTCTAAAAGTCCTTCGAGACAGGGTTGCATATAATTAGCCAATAGATTTCGGCCTTATCGTTTATCAGTAAACGCAAAAGACCTGCTTTGTAAAGAAATTTAGCCGAAACGCCGTTGAAACTACAGTCTTGCTTAGCGGCCGAGGCCAAGCGGTTAATTTACGGGGCAAACATGGTTAATATTCACAGGCAAATTGCATGAGCGCCGTATTGGGTTCTGAGATAAATCGCCGGCTGAACGGCGAGGGCGCGCGCGCCGCGCTGCATCAGGGTAGGCGGGAATTGTGCCTGAATCCGATGCATAAAAGGGCCGAAAATTTCAGGAAATTACCCGTTGCAATCTGTAAATATAGGCGTTAAAACGCCGCTTCATCGCTAGAGCGGTGTTGATGCTGGGGTGTCGCCAAGTGGTAAGGCAACGGTTTTTGGTGTCGTCATTCGGAGGTTCGATCCCTCCCACCCCAGCCATTCATATCACCCGCTCTAACCTCCTTGATGATTGAAAAAATTAACAATTTCTTAAAAAAATCCCCATTTTGTTACTAAGTAACGATTGATTAACCCGAAGTTTACGTCTAGCGTCTGACCAAGAATGAAGAGCGTGCAAAAATGCATGCCGAGAATTGGAGGACGGGACTGGTGAATACACACAGCGCCATCACGACTATTTTTAAAGCGGCTTTACTAACGGGAGTTGCATCGGCGGTTTCTTTGCCAGTACTGGCTCAGACTGCTGAGGACAATTATGCGGAGTTGTTGCAGCGCATTGAAAATGCACAGCTTACAATTACGCAGCGCGAGGCTTTCATTGCCACGCAGGAGGCGACAATTGCGAGCCTTGAGCAGCAAATCAAAGATTCAAAAGCCACAATCGCTACAATCGGCCCAATGCTTGATAAGATGGTTGCTGCGATTGATAGCGAAATCAACAAAGACATACCGTTCCTAAAAGGGCCGCGGTTCCAGCGTCTTGATAAGCTTAAGACTGATATTGCTGACCCAACCCGTACGCCTGGTGACAAGATGCGCTCGGCGCTTTTGATATATGATATCGAAGTGGGCTACGGCCAATCACTTGAAGCTTACGGCGGAAACAACCCTATTGCACCAGGCACGCGTCTTGCGGCATGTGAAGCGGACATTAACGCAGCGGGTTGCGCCCTTCCAAAGCCGTTGACTGACAAAATGGCGGCTGGCGCGACCTTGCGCGATATTCGCGGTGAGGTCTTTGATGGCAGTTATTTGCGCTATGGCCGTCTGGCTTTGGCGTATCAGCAATTCGATGGTTCCGTAACAATGCGTTATGATCCTGAAAGCAGCGAATGGGTTGAGCTTGGCTCCGCTCAGGCGCTGGAGGTTGAGCGCGGTCTTCGCACTGCGCGCGGTGAGGCGGCCCCAACTGTTGTCAACGCACCTGTTTACATAAGCAATTAAGGCGGCTTGCCGCCCGGCTCACCTGCTTGGGTGGGTCTTCACAAGATTTTGCAGGCCGTATGGGTTGCAAATGAGGCGGAATTCCCCGCCACCCATACGTTCCACATAATGTGGGCAAAACAACGATGAAAACAAAACTTGGAAGGAAACCATGTCGAACTTTTCAATACCAAAGCACCTCTTGCTCGCAGGGGCGGCAGTCATGGCATTTGCTATGCCGGCTCATGCGCAACTCGATAGTGCTCTTAGTGCCGCAAAGTCATCTACAGCTGCAAGTGCAGCGTCTCAGCAGCGTGTTGAGCAAATGGACGATGACGCGGATTCAATGATTCGCGAATATCGCGCTGTTCTCCAACAAAAAGACAATATCGCGCTCTTCGTCGACCAGCAGGATATCTATCTGCGGTCGCAAACATCAGAAATCGAGTCTCTCAATCGTCAGCTCGGCACAGTTGAGCAAATCAAGCAGGGCATGTCCCCAATGATGCTTAAAATGGCCGCGGAGCTTCAGGACAGCATCAATGCTGACCTGCCGTTCCGTCTCGCTGAGCGCAAAGCGCGCATGGACCGCATCATGAACGTGTTGGCAGATCCAGAGGTTTCACCTGCTGAGCAGTACCGCCAGGTTCTCAACGGTTTTAAGATCGAAGTGACTTACGGCCAAGGCCTTGATAGCTACGAAGGCGTGCATCCGACCCGTCCGGGTAATGTTGTCAACTTCTTGCGTTTCGGACGTACGGCTTTGCTCTACATCTCAAAAGATGAGACTGAAATCGCGCGTTACAATCTTGAAACACGTAGCTGGGATGCTGTGGATAGCGGAGAAGCGCTTGCGCTTCGTAAGGCTATTCGTGTGGCAAACGGCGAAGCGGCTCCCGAAGTTGTCTTCGCGCCAGTTGTTGTTGGAAATTAAGGGTTTAAATCATGGGTATTAAAATGAAATTTTTCACAAAAACGACGGCGGCCCTTGTGGGTTCTGCGGTCATGCTCTCTGCTATGCCAGCAGCAGCGCAGCAAATCAGCTCGGTTGGTCAATTGCTTGAAAAGGTTCGTCAGGACGCCGCTAAAACAGCGCAAGAAAATCGCGATCGCGAAGCGAAATTTGCAGCCCGTAAGGGTGAGCAGTCATCGCTTCTTTCTGCGGCGCGCAGCGAACTTGCGACGCTGGAGCGTAAAGCAAACTCAGTGCAAAGCACGTTTGATGGTAATCAAAACCGCATTTCTCGTCTCGAAGGTCAGCTAAAAGCGGCTCAGGGTGATTTTGGCGAAGTGTTTGGTCTGGCCCGCGCGAAAGCCGGTGAATTTAAAGCTATCTTGGACAACTCGCTTATTACGGCGGAATATCCAACACGTACGGCTGTATTGGGTGAAGTATCTGAGTCAAAAGCGCTTCCAAGCACAGATCAGCTGAACGCAATTTGGCAGTCTATGCTCGGCGAGATTCAAGCGCAGCGTCAGGTGACGTCATTTGAAGCGCCTGTTGCCAACGTTGCCGACGGCGCAACACAAACTGTTACGCGCGTCGGTCCTTTCGCGGCCTTCACGAAAAACAGCGCGGACTTCTTGGCTTATAAAGCGCCATCCGAGGACCTTGAGGCAGGCACCACGCCTATTCTTCTCTCCTTGCTGCCAAAGCAGCCAGGCGGAGCGGTCAACGCAGCGGCGTCTAAAGTAACGGGCGCGTCTGCCGGCTCATTGGTCTTCGCGCCAATCGATCCGACACGTGGCGGCTTGCTTGCATCATTCGAGCGCGTGCCAGATGTTGGCGAGCGTATCGCGCAAGGCGGTAAGATTGGTCTCATCATTCTTGCACTTCTTGCAATCGGTGTTGTCTTTGGTGTTCTTAACATCATCCGTCTCTTCTTTACGTCTATGGCTGTTAAAGGCCAAAAGCGTAAGGCGCAGGCATCTAAGTCTAACCCACTTGGCCGCGTGATGATGGCTTATGACGAGAGCAAGAACAAAGATGGCGACACTGTTGAGCTAAAGCTTGACGAAGCTATCCTTCGCGAATCTCCGAAGCTTGAAGTGGGTCTGAACTTCCTGAAACTTGCAGCTGGTATTGCGCCGCTTCTCGGCCTACTCGGGACGGTTACAGGTATGATTAAGACCTTCCAAGCCATGATGATCTACGGAACAGGTGATCCACAATTGATGGCTGGCGGTATCTCAGAAGCGCTTGTGACAACAATGATGGGTCTGATTGCGGCTATCCCGCTCCTTATCCTGCACAGCATCTGTTCGTCGCTTGCTCGGAGTGTTCAAAGCACACTCGAAGAGCAGTCTGCCGGTATCGTGGCGCGCCACGT
>CAKZTE010000153.1 GCA_937923115.1 uncultured Caulobacterales bacterium
CTTATCAACTATTGGTAATTGGATTGATGGTATCTCTGACGATAATGTTGTTGCTCACGGGAGCGGAGAAAAACAGCGCAACACTTCTGTCTCCACGCATGTTTATATTTTTCTTAGGCTCTCTGATGTGTGTTTCAATGGGTGTTCAAACGGCGATAGCTGCTTGGATGACTGAACCACTTTCTCACGGCAAGGTAGACAAAGTCGCGTCTGATGGACGATATAAATGGGTTATTTTACTTCTGATTTTGTCATTCGGTTTCTTTGGTTATTTTATAGGGGCATTCGGTTAGCCGCGAACGGGCAGTAGACTTAATTTGGTTTTTGTTAATCTGGGACTAGCCGCAGTTCACCCTTGAAATTTGGGGCTGACACGCGCATATGCGGGCCAACTTATTCACTCCCATTGCTGAGGTGTTCCGTGGCTCGTCAATTCTGTTACCATATGCAAGGTCTGACCAAGAAATTTGGCAATAAGACTATTCTCGACAATGTGCATTTGTCGTTCTATCCAGACGCTAAAATTGGCCTTGTCGGCGTGAATGGGGCAGGTAAATCGACCCTCATGAAAGTCATGGCGGGTATTGACACCGAAGTCACGGGCGAGCACTGGGCCGCCGAGGGCGTGAAAGTCGGCTATCTCCCGCAAGAGCCAAAACTCAACCCTGAGAAAACGGTATGGGAAAACGTCATCGAGGGCTGCGAAGATAAGCAAATCTTTGATGCTTATAATGCTGTTGCGGCTAAAATGGCCGAAGAATATACGGATGAGCTGATGGAGGAAATGACGGTCCTTCAAGAAAAGGTTGACGCCCATGATGCGTGGGATGTGGATTCGAAGATTGAAATGGCGATGCAAGCCCTGCGCTGCCCCCCGAAAGAAAGCACGGTTACAACGCTCTCAGGTGGTGAAGCCCGCCGTGTTGCGCTCTGTCAGCTATTGCTGTCCAAGCCCGATTTGATGCTCCTCGATGAGCCGACTAACCATTTGGATGCCGAGACTGTGGCCTGGCTTGAGAACTATCTTGTGAAATACCAAGGCGCGATTATCCTGATTACGCACGATCGTTATTTCCTGAATAACATCACAGGCTGGACACTAGAGATCGACCGGGGCCGCGGTATTCCGCATGAGGGAAATTATTCGAGCTGGCTGGCGGCCAAAGCCAAGCGCATGGACCAAGAGGGCCGTGAAGATGACAGTAAAACCAAAGCGCTAAAGCGCGAGCTTGAGTGGGTGCAGTCTAACCCGAAAGCCCGCCAAGCCAAATCTAAAGCGCGTCTCACCGCCTATGACAAACTGAATGAGGAGGCCTCTCGCGAAGTCGTCTCTCACGCCGAAATCCGAATTCCCATGGGCGAGCGCCTCGGCAATATCGTTGTCGAAGCTAACAATGTCTCCAAAGGGTTTGGCGATAAATTGCTAATTAAAGACTTGTCTTTCAAGCTGCCGCGCGGTGGTATCGTCGGGGTAATCGGCCCGAACGGCGCGGGTAAAACGACGCTGTTTAAAATGATTACAGGCGAAGAGCAGCCAGATGAGGGCACATTTAAAGTCGGGGAAACCGTAGAGCTTGGTTATGTTGACCAAAACCGCGCCGCGCTCGACCCAAGCAAAAACATCTGGGAAGCGATTTCTGATGGCCTTGATATTATTGTCATGGGCAAACGCGAAGTACCGTCGCGCGCCTATGTCGGTTCGTTTAATTTCAAGGGCACAGATCAGCAGAAAAATGTGGGGCAACTTTCGGGCGGGGAACGTAACCGCGTGAACCTCGCGAAGATGCTGACCAAGCCTGCTAACTTGCTTCTGCTCGATGAACCAACCAACGACCTCGATCGCGAAACGCTGGCTTCACTTGAAGTTGCGCTAGAGAAATTCCCGGGCTGCGCCGTGGTGATTTCACATGACCGTTTCTTCCTTGATCGGGTTGCGACCCACATCCTCGCCTATGAAGGTGATAGCCATGTTGAGTGGTTTGAGGGCAATTTCGCTGATTATATCGAGGATAAGAAGCGCCGTCTCGGCCCAGATGCGGATATGCCCAAGAAGTTGAAATTCGTAAAATTCGATAGGTAAAGCTGGTTAATTTCTAAAAACTTGGATTTTATAGTGACGCGCTTTGCATTTGGCGCTAATCCTGCAGGAGGCCACAGCAGAGGTCGTTTGCGGGGGCGCATTTTATGCTAAAAATATTTTCGATTACAGGACCAAACGAGATTATCGTTATGGCGGCTGCTGCGATTTGTATCGTTTTAATCATCGCCTTTTGGCGGCCAATTGCGATGCATTTTGGTCTCGCAAAGCCAAAGTCTCGCCGTCGAAATTCACGAAAATCTAAGCGCCGCTTGAATATTCATAAGCACATTACAGATGAAGGCGAACCTCATTAAGAAGGCAATCGAACGGATTGCCTAAAGTGGTCTGCGAGTTTACAGTCATTCATGTCCAAGAAAAAAAGCCCGCCAAACGACTGGGCTCAAGAACTTTTTGAGCTTAAAAGCCGCACCGCGCTGTCCCAGCAAATGGGCGGCGCGGATAAGCTCGCGCGGCAAAAATCGCGTGGGAAGCTGAACGCGCGCGAGCGCCTTAACGGCCTTGTTGACCGATCTAGTTTTCGCGAAATCGGCGGGCTCGCAGGCAAAGCCAGCTATGACGCGCAGGGCGAGCTGACGGACTTTACGCCCGCTAATTTTATCTTTGGCCGCGCAAATATTCACGGACGCCCGATCGTGGCGACGGCAGATGATTTTACTGTGCGCGGCGGGGCGGCGGACGCGGCCATAATTCGTAAATTTATCATGGCCGAACAAATGGCGCATGAGCTTCGCCTGCCAATGATCCGCATGATCGACGGGACGGGCGGGGGCGGCTCCGTCAAAATGCTAGAGGACATGGGCTTTACCTATGTGCCATACGTCCCCGGTTGGGACCATGTTGTGAAAAACCTTGAGACCGTGCCAGTTGTAGCGCTGGCGCTCGGCCCAACAGCAGGACTCGGCGCGGCGCGCGCTGTCGCGAGCCATTATTCCGTCATGGTCAAAGGCTTGTCGCAAATTTTCACCGCTGGCCCCGCTGTGGTTGCGGCTCTGGGGGAGGACCAGGATAAAGAAAGCCTTGGCGGCAGCCATATTCACACGCGCAACGGCGTGATTGATGACGAAGTAGCGTCGGAGACCGAGGCCTTTGAACGCGCGCGACAATTTCTGTCCTATTTGCCAAGCTATGCCGGCGCGCCGCTGGAGCGCGCGCCCTGCGATGATCCAAGTTCACGCGCAGACGACTCTCTCTTGACCGTCGTGCCGCGCGATAAATCCAAAGCCTATAACATGCGCCGCGTTATAGAGGCGGTCGCCGACGCAGGCAGCGTGTTTGAAATGGGCGCGCGCTGGGGCAGGGGCGCAATTACAGCTTTTGCACGGTTCAACGGCTGGCCTGTTGCTTTGCTCGCGGGCGACCCCACATCACTCGGCGGATCATGGACGGCGGATACCGCAGAAAAGGTCAAACGGTTCACCGAACTTGCAGAGCTGTTCAAATTACCTGTTGTGCACCTTGTCGATAACCCTGGATTTATGATTGGGCTGGAGGCCGAGCGAACGGCCACTATTCGGCGCGGCGTGGAGGCTATGAATACGATTTACCGCAGCACCGTGCCGTGGGCGAGTGTGATTATTCGCAAGGCTTACGGCGTGGCGGGCGCGGCCATGTCGGACCATACGCGCTTTCAATACCGCGTGGCTTGGCCTAGCGGCGATTGGGGCAGTCTGCCAATCGACGGCGGCGTAGAGGTGGCTTACCGCGCCGAGCTTGAGGCGAGCGAAAATCCCGCAGAAAGACTAATCGAGATCAAAAGCCATCTTGCCAAAGTGACATCACCATTTCGTACGGCAGAAAACTTTCTGATTGAAGATATTATCGACCCGAGCGAAACCCGCGAAAGGCTTTGCGATTTTGTCAATCTGGCGATGCGTTAAGCCGTTTTCGAGCTTGCCAATGAGGCAGAAAGCAAGTTAGAGCGCTCCACGTTAACGCGCAATTGGGGGTTAATTCGATGGACAAATCAATCATTCTCTTGGACGGAGGAATGGGACAAGAGCTCATTCGGCGTTCAGGTCTGGCGCCAACACCTCTGTGGTCCACGCGTATCATGCTCGACAATCCAGAGCTTGCCGAGACGCTCCATATTGACTTTATTAATGCTGGCGCAAAGGTCATTACGCTCAACAACTATACGGCGACACTTGCGCGCCTAGAGCGCGATGCAACGATTGATTTGTTTGAACCTATTCATAGCGCAGCGATAGATGTTGCAAAATCTGCGAGGCGCAAAGCAGGCGTACCGGGCGTGATGATTGCGGGCTGCTTACCGCCCATCGTCGCGAGCTATAAACCCGACCTTGCGCCAAATGCGGAAAGCTGCCTTGCTGAATATAGAGCGCTGGTGGCAATCCAAAAAGATGCGATCGACGTTATGTTCTGCGAAACAATGTCGACAATTCGCGAGGCGACAGCCGCCGCAACAGCAGCATCCGAGGCTGGCTTGACGACAGTTATGAGCTTTACGCTGGATGATGAAAACCCGCAGCATTTGCGCTCAGGCGAAAGGCTTGACGACGCCGTTGCTGGGCTCGCGCCTTTTGGGGTGAGCGCGGTGACGGTTAACTGCTCTTCGCCTGAGACTGTGTGCGCGGCGATGCCAAGTCTCGCAAGCGCTTTTCCTATGGTTGGCGGCTATGCCAATGGTTTTCAGTCGATTGCGCCTTTGACCGTGGGCGGTACGACGGCAGGGCTGAAAGCGCGCAAAGACCTGACGCCAGATGCCTATGCGAGTTATGCTATGCAATGGGTGAATGACGGCGCTCAAATTGTTGGGGGTTGCTGCGAGGTTGGACCAGAACATATAGCGCAACTTCGCAAAGTTCTGAGCGGTGAGGGATATCAAATCCGCGCTTTTTAATTTGGCTTCGGCGCCTTTCCCCGAATACCGCTTTTGTAAATTACAGGAGCGCTATCTCAATAACCGCGTTTCTCCAGTTTGATCCGCCGCTGCACTGAACGCGTCTAGTAGCGCTTTAGGATCATTGGCGGAAAAATGAAGCTCCGCTTTGGTCGCGCAAGCAGATAGTAAGTCTGCATCAGCAGAGTTTCCGCCGCCATTAGAATAAGCCACCGTTGCGAGCTCTATTTCAGAGCCTTTGATGGCGTCGCAAAGCTCCAGAGTAAACCTATCTGCGGCAGCGTAATCATTCCCTGTATGGGTTGCGCCTTCCTGAGAACGCGTGTTTTGACCATCAGTCATTAAGATAAGAAGTTTTTCGCGGTTCTTTGTTTTCTTGGGCTCTAATGGTGAGTTAGCCATCAGCGTTCTCCATCCCCATTGCAATCCTGACGGGATATAGGTTCCACCGCTGGCTGTGAGTGTAGCGATATGTGAGCGCACATCATCATACTTATCCGTTAGCTCCATGATGGGCTGTCCGCATGTTCTGTCAAAGATTGGCGGTATTTTTTCGCCGTCATACTCAGCAACGGCATTATTGGGGGCGGACCGCGATCCAACGCAACCAAACCAATTTTCAGTCACGATGGCGGGTACACACTCCTCCACGAGCCCTCCCGAGTCTTCCTGCGGCGTGGCGCTGAGGGTGCAATAGCCGCCTAATGATGTTCTCGACACATCACCCCAACCGCCCGTTGGCGTGCAGCTTGATGTCGTTGTCGTCGACGACGTTCCGCCAGACGATGTCGTTGTGGTCGTCGTCGTGCATCCAGATGAACTTGATGAAGATGTGGTGGTGGTTGATGTCGTGCTTGTTGACGTTGAAGTTCCACTTGTCCCCGAGGTTCCAGAAGTTCCTGTGGGTGGTGTTGAAGATAGGCAACTACTAGAGGAGGCGCTCTCCATAGTGCATGTAACATCTGACCCTGTCCCACTAGCGCTCGGCATATCAAGCCAGGCGGCTGATGCTTTGTCCGTTCCTACGTTTACATAGTCCGCAAATGGAACCACAGAAATGCGTATGTCGCGCCCTTCGCGTTCCAGCTGCGAAATAAAATCATCGGACGCCGATATTAAACCTGAAATGTTCGCGCCTGCCATTGACCCCGTACGGTCAAGCACCAACGCTATATCGAGCGGCGTATCAGCTGGTAGGAATGTTGCGGCTTCCGTGGATATATTGACCGTAGGACGGCCAAAAAGGCTCATAATGGAGGTAGGCTTTGTGATGTTGGTGTTAAGACTAAGCTCTCCAGTACCCAAAAGTTTTAAATCGAACCCCTTCAGGGTTTCTCCCTCGTTGAGTTTAAAGTTTATATTGAAGGCGTCTTTTGCCGCCTTCTCCAAATGTTTTTTTCGGTTTCACCTGATCTAGCGGCCGCTAAAACTGAAATGTCAGTGGCGCTTTGCAATTTTGTTTTACGAGATGTTGTATCAGCGATGTCAACCGCCGCGCCAATCGCTACTATCATAACGGGCAAAGACAGGGCAAGAAATACACCTATGTTGCCTGATGAATCTTCTTTAAAGCCTAAAGTCTTGAATTTCCCTAACATAACGCCTTTTTTATGCTTTTCTAAGTGTGGTCTTGTAAAAAACGCGACCATAAATACATCCAAAAGCTTTAAAAATCTCCTTACGTCATTTTTTCTTTAGTTTGGCCATAATAACTCAAAATAAAGCGGATCTAATCACTCAAGCTAATATAACTGTTCTGATTGAGGGTGCGACGACCTGCATTAACTCTGCTTTGTAATACGGTGATTTCGGGTCTTCTGAGATGTTAGTCGTGGGAGTTCATCCCATATGTCTCAACAGATTATTCACAGTTTTTCCATAGAAACGGGCCTGTAGGGGCGTGCTGTCCCATATTTTATACTAAATTTTTGCTTAATTCATGTTTTTAGGCATTGTATCCCATAAAAACCCATGTTATCCCAAAATTAGCTACTTGTGGAGTGGCTAAAGGGAAAATTTGCGTGTTTTTATCGACAACGACTAACAATCGTGATGCCAAAGGCCGTGTTTCTGTGCCTGCGGATTTTCGTGCTGTCATCACGGCGCAGGCTCAAGGGCGGGATGCTGCCTTTGACGGCATAATCGTGCGTCCAAGTTTTTCTGGTGAGTGTCTTGAGGGCGGCGGAGAGCAGCTCTTTGAAGCATACCGCGCCAGTATTAATGCTCTAGATTACTTTGATCCCAACCGCGAAGCTATGGAGCAGGCAATTTTTGGTGAAAGCCGCCGCTTACCCTTTGATAGTGGCGGACGGGTGTCGTTGCCCCATGACCTAGCTGATATGCTTGGCTTTAACGGTCGCGTGACATTCGTGGGCCTTGGTGACCGCTTTGAGATCTGGCCGCCTGAGGTCCATGAAGCGAGGGCTGTGCAGATGCGCAAGCTTGCGTCTGAAAACCGTCATCTCCTAAAGCCTATTACGCCTGTTATGCCGGCCATGAGCCAAAAATCATGAGCGCGCGGCCTCATTACCCTGTCATGCTTCCCGAAGTGCTTGCGGCGCTGGGCGCAACGGGAGCTGAGACCTATGTTGATGGCACATTTGGGTATGGCGGTTATAGCGAAGCGTTCTTAAGCGCCGCCGATTGCGGCGTTATCGGTCTTGATCGCGATCCCAGCGTTGCCGCGCGTGCGGCGCAGCTGACGTCCCAATATGAGGGGCGTTTTAGACTTATTGAAACGCCGTTTTCCGAAATGGACCAGATTGATCTGCCCGCGGTTGATGCTGTTGTGCTAGATATTGGTGTATCTTCTATGCAGTTGGATCAGGCTGAGCGGGGCTTTAGTTTTATGCGCTCTGGTCCGCTGGATATGCGGATGGGGTCAACGGGTCCAACGGCGGCTATGGCGGTCAATCAACTGGGTCACGGCGAGCTCGCCATTATATTTAAAATGTACGGCGAAGAACGCCAAGCGGGCCGCATTGCAGCGGCGATTTTGCGTGCGCGCGAGCAAGGGGATTTGGTCACAACCGAGGCGCTTGCCGGAGTAATCGAGAACACAATAGGCCGTACTGGAAAAACCCATCCCGCAACCCGCGTCTTTCAAGCCTTGCGAATTTTCATCAATGATGAGCTTGGTGAGCTATACGAGGGTCTTTGCGCGGCGGAGCGCATTTTAAAACCGGGTGGACGACTGATTGTTGTGACTTTTCATTCGCTCGAAGACCGGATTGTAAAATCTTTCTTTCGCCGCCGCGCTGGAGAGATGCCTGGCGGCTCCCGTTATGCGCCGCAAATTATGTCGACTGATAATGCCGCGAGTTTCAATCTGCCCAAGCGGTCCGTTGTTAAGCCGTCGGCTACGGAAATCGCAGAAAATCCGCGTTCGCGTTCAGCAAAGCTGCGCTGCGGCATTCGCACGGACGCAGCGCCTATGAGCGCCAATGATCAATTGCTGCCCAAAGTGCCGCGGGTCCATAATGTGAAGTGGGCGGCCTAATGCGGGGTGGTTATCAAACACAGGCTGATGTCGCCCGCCGGATTGCAGGCTTCATCTTGCTCCTCATTGGGGTCTCATTGATGATTGGTCTTTATTATGTAAAAACGCGCGCGCAAACTGCGCGCCAAAGTGCGGATAGATTGCATTATGAAATCGCTTTGGAAGAGGCGGCCATCGGTGTATTGCGCGCTGAAATTGCTCATCTTGAGGACCCCGCCCGTTTGCAATTGCTTGCGGAGGATCATCTGGGGCTTGCGCCAACGCAGACGAATCAAATGATAACGATTGACGACATCTCGGCGCGATTCCCCATTAGGGAAGATTTGCAGCCTGATGTTACCCCTAAGAAGAGCGCGCCATGAGTGAGCGCTTTACACATCCAGCGGGTTATCAATCGTCAGTCATGACAGTTGCAGATGATGAATATGCTGCGGTATCCGAAGGCCGTATTCGCATTCGTATTGGCGCCTTCATGTTTGTCTTTATGATGGCGATTATTGTCATTCGCCTCGCCGAGACAAGTTTGTTTACGCAGCGCGAGTCTGGTTCTCATTTGCCGCAGGCGATCACGACAACGCGGGCTGATATCACGGACCGCAACGGCGAGGTTCTGGCGACGACTTTGCAGACCTATTCGCTTTATGCGGAGCCTCGCAAAGTTTGGAATGCCGCTGAAACGACTCAAAAACTGATTGCTGCGCTTCCTGAGCTCGAAGAGGCGGATGTGCTGGAAAGCCTCTCGTCTGACCGCGCGTTTAAATGGATTGCGCGCGGGCTGACCCCTAAAGAGCGGCAAGCCGTTTTCGCACTAGGTTTGCCTGGGTTGGATTTTCGCCGCGAGCCAAAGCGGGTTTATCCGCGCGGGGCTTTGGCGGCGCATATTTTGGGTTACTCAGACACAGATATGCGGGGGCTATCGGGCGCGGAGAAGGCTTTTGACGACGCGCTTTCAACAGATAATGCGCCGCCCAAGGCCTTGTCGATTGATATGCGCGCTCAATATGCTTTAGCGGACACATTGCGCCAAGACATGACCTTGTTTCAAGCGGTCTCGGCGGCGGGCGTGGTTCTGGATATAAAGACGGGCGAAATTATTGCGATGGTCAGTTTGCCTGATTATGATCCAAATGTACCGGGCGCAGCATTGCCCGAAAATCGTTATAATCACGCCGCAATGTCTACCTATGAACTGGGCTCAGTGTTCAAACCCATCACCATGGCTTTAGCGCTGGAAACCAAGACTTCGACCCTGACTGAGACATTTCCCGTGCAAAAACCCTTTAAAGTTTCCATTAAATATATCCGCGATGATCACAAGGCAGATGCGCCTTTGGCCATGCCTGAAATTCTCGCGCAAAGTTCCAATCGTGGTACCGCCATGATGGCGCTGCGGGCAGGGGCGGAGGCGCAAAAAGAGCTTTATAAAAACTTAGGCCTGTTTGACCGTGTGCCTTATGAGCTTGCCGAATCGGCCAAGCCGCAAGTTCAGCCTACATGGCCTGAGCTTACCATTGCGACAACATCCTACGGTCACGGTATTTCGGTTACCCCCCTGGCTTTGGCCGTTGCGACAGGTGCAATTCTGAACGGTGGTAACTATGTTGCGCCAACGATTTTGCGCCGCGACGCTGCTAATCCAATAAATGAGCGTCGGGTTCTGAGCCAAAAAACGTCCCAGAGCGTGACCGATTTAATGCGTTACGTTGTTACCAATGGTACGGGCCGCAATGCGCGCGCAGAAGGCTATGGCGTTATGGGGAAGACAGGCACAGCGGATAAGCCCGCTATTGGTGGCTATGATGAGCGTCGTCTTGTGACCTCTTTTATATCAGGTTTCCCCTATAGCGATCCGCGCTACGTTGTGATGATTACTTATGACGAGCCCAAAGCATTGCCTACGGATTGGGGTTATGCAACGGCGGGTTGGAATGCGGCGAAAACAACGAAAAAAGTTATCACCCGTATCGGACCTATTTTGGGCGTAGAGCGCAGCTTACCAACGCTAGCGCAAACCGAGTTTTTGACAGAAGGAGCTTTGCCATAATGCTGATGCTGTCCGACTTAATTGATATAACTGCCAAAGATGACGTCGAAATTTCTATGGTCACGGCCGACAGCCGAAAGGTTGTGCCGGGCGCGCTTTTCGCTGCCATCCCCGGAACTGTGTCCGATGGTCGAGATTATATAGAGGACGCGATTGCTAAAGGGGCTAGCGCTATCTTGTCTACTAAGGGGCTGGCCGATATGCCCATTGCCTATATTGGAGCTGATGAACCGCGCCAAGTTTATGCCAGCATTGCCGCGCGCTATCATGCGGGGCAGCCTCAAGTTTTAGTCGCCATGACTGGTACAAATGGCAAAAGTTCAACCGTTGAATTTTTGCGCCAAATTTGGGCCTATGCGGGTTATCGTGCGGCGTGTTTTGGGACGCTCGGAATTCAATCACCGCAGGGGTATCAGCCGCTGACCCACACAACACCTGATGCGATGGCCTTGCACGAAACTCTGTCTACTCTTGCCGCGCAAAAGGTGACGCATGCTGCGATGGAGGCGTCATCGCATGGCCTAAATCAGTACCGGCTGGACGCCGTAAAGGTGAGCGCCTCAGGCTTTTCTAACTTGACGCAAGATCATTTTGATTATCATCCGACGATGGAAGATTATTTTCAGGCTAAAGCGCGTTTGTTTACAGAGCTTACGCCCGCCGATGCCCCAGTTGTGATTAATGTCAATGACGATTACGGGCAGCGCCTAGCAAAGATATGCACGGCGCGCGGGCAACAAGTTATGCGCGTTGGCTGGACGGGTGACGATATCCGCATTGATGAAGTGATGCCGCGCAGCGCTAGTCAGGTGCTAAATCTCATTGTCCACAGCACCCGGTATAAAGTTGAGCTTCCTTTAGCGGGTGAATTTCAAGCCCTTAACGCTGTATCGGCGCTGGGGCTCGCGCTTGTAACCGGCGTGCCGCGAGATACGGCGGTTGCGGCGCTTGGCCACCTCTACGGCGTGGCAGGTCGCATGGAACGTGCAGGCCAGCACCCAAATGGCGCGCCAGTGTTTGTTGATTTTGCTCACACCGAAGATGGCCTTGATAAACTCCTGCGCTCTGTACGCCCGCATACCATGGGCAAGATTGTGATTGTCTTTGGCTGCGGCGGTGACCGTGATCCGGACAAGCGCGCCAAGATGGGCCGTACGGCAGCCAAGCTAGCCGATGATGTTATTGTTACGGATGACAACCCGCGCACCGAAGATGCGGCGTCTATCCGCAAAGCTGTTTTAATGGGCTGCCCTGAGGCGGATGAAATTGGGAACCGCGCTCGGGCGATAACCGAAGGCCTGTCGCGTCTTGGTCCAAAGGATTGTCTGGTGATTGCGGGCAAAGGCCACGAACAAGGTCAAATTGTTGGTGATCAGATCATTCCATTTTCTGATGTGAAAGTTGCGCAGCGCGCCATTGGAATCCTTTCAAAAACCCTCCCAAAAAAGAAGAACTCTCATGTCTAATCCTCTCTGGATAGCTGCAGATGCAGCAGCGGCAACAGGCGGCATAGCGTCCGGTGAATGGGAGGTCTTTGGAATCTCAATTGACACGCGTACAATCGCAACGGGCGATCTTTTCGTGCCGCTCAAAGATATCCGCGACGGCCATGATTTTATTCCAATGGCGCAGGAGAAGGGCGCGGGCGCTGTCGTTAGCGAGCACAAAGCCGACGGCCCGGCTTTGAAAGTCGATGACGCGCTTGACGCGCTGACAAAGCTTGGTCAAGCGGGCTGCGCGCGCTCAAAGGCCTTTAGAATTGGCGTGACAGGAAGTGTTGGCAAAACTAGCGTGAAAGAAGCGCTTGCGCATATGTTTGCAGGCTTCGGAAAAACCCATAAGTCTCTGGCCTCTTATAATAATCACTGGGGCGTTCCGCTGACTATGGCGCGTATGCCGCAGAACACGCAGTTTGGTGTTTTTGAAATGGGCATGAACCATGCGGGCGAAATGCGCGCGCTATCGGATATGCTAATGCCGCAAATTGCGCTAATTACAACTGTGGCCGGCGCGCATCTCGCGCATTTTGACAATGTTGAGGGCATTGCGCATGCCAAAGCCGAAATTATAGAGGGTTTGACGCAGGGCGGGACACTGATTTTAAACGGTGATAATGAGTATTCGCCCTTGATTAAAACGATAGCGGCAAAGCACGGTTTAGCACCTAAGCAGATAATGACATTTGGGTCGTCTCCGGATGATGACGTCGCAGTTGTCGATGTGCGCACTCATCCGGAAGTGACAAACATACGCCTGCGCATTGGCGGCCAGCAAATTGATGTTACGACGCCGCTTATTGGTGACCATTGGGTCAGTAATCTTGCGGCCTGTATGGCCGTGGCCAAAGCCGCGGGCCTTGACCTTCGCAAAGCTGCGCGGCGCTTTCGCACGATGGGCGCAATTGCGGGACGCGGCAAATCGCACGCACTGACAATTGGCGGCAAGGCCTTTACGCTTATCGATGAGAGTTATAACGCCAACCCGGCGTCTATGCGAGCCGCTATTGAGGTCTTGTCTCGCGCAGAGGGGCGAAAGCTTGCCGTTCTTGGCGACATGTTTGAGCTTGGCGCGGATGAACTATCCTTCCACGCGCAACTATCGACCCCGCTTGAAGCGGCGGCGGTTTCTCGTGTTTTTGTGACGGGTGAGTGTATGCGCGCGCTCAGGGGGGCGCTGCCGCAACCTATGCGCGCGGCGTGGTGCAAGGATTGGGACACCGCCAAAGACGCGCTGCTTAATGAAATTGAACAGGGCGACACCGTCCTAATTAAAGGCTCTAATGCCACGGGTTTAGGCAAGCTTGCCAGCGCTCTTATCAAAGAAGGAACGGCCTGATGTTTTACGAATGGCTTGCGGGTTATGCTGACCAATTTCAGGTTTTCAACCTCTTTAACTATCTGACCTTCCGTACGGGGGGTGCGTTGATGACATCAATGCTCATAGCCTTTATCCTTGGGCCGCGAATGATAACCATGTTGCGCTCAAAACAGGGCAAAGGTCAGCCCATTCGTCTCGACGGTCCAGAGGGCCATATTATCAAAAAAGCTGGTACGCCGACGATGGGCGGACTTTTGATTCTCTTATCCGTTTCGCTGTCGACTCTCCTTTGGGGGGACTTACGCAATCCTTTCTTGTGGACTGTCTTTTTGGTGACATTGGGTTATGGCCTCATTGGGTTTTATGACGACTACCTCAAGGTTTCCCGCCAAAACCCCAAAGGATTTTCTGGAAAGTTAAAGCTCGTTCTCGAATTTGGTATTGCGGCGGCTGCCGTTTACGTGCTGACAACGGTCTTTCCGCAAACCCCAGAGAATTTTGAAACAGGTTTAGCCATTCCGTTTTTAAAGAATTTTACGGTGAATTTGGGCATGTTCTTTATCCCATTTGGATGTTTGGTTATTGTCGGCGCGTCTAACGCTGTGAACCTCACGGACGGGCTTGATGGTCTGGCGATTGTCCCCGTTATGATTGCTTGCATGAGCTTTCTGCTCATCGCCTATTTTGTTGGTAACTTTGTCTTTTCAAATTACCTCGGCGTGCCGTTTATCCCTGGCTCATCCGAAGTCTGCGTGTTCCTTGGCGCGATTGTCGGGGCAGGGCTAGGCTTCCTCTGGTTTAATGCGCCGCCCGCGATGGTCTTTATGGGCGACACAGGCTCGCTTGCACTTGGCGGCGCGCTGGGCACGACGGCTGTGGCGATTAAGCACGAGATTGTGCTCGCAATCATCGGCGGTCTGTTTGTTCTCGAAGCCGTCTCGGTAATTGTCCAAGTTACCTCATTTAAGCTGACGGGTAAGCGCGTTTTTCGTATGGCGCCAATCCATCATCACTATGAAAAAAAGGGATGGGCTGAACCCACTATTGTTATTCGTTTCTGGATTATCGCTATCATCTTGGCGCTTATCGGATTGTCCACCCTCAAGCTTCGCTAGGTATATTTGCAATGATAAAAGCTGCTTCATTTAAGGGTCAAGACGTCGCCGTTTTCGGGCTGGGACGGACGGGGCTTACGGCTGCCAAATCGCTCGCGGCGGGCGGCGCGCGCGTGCACGCATGGGATGATCGCGAAGAGGCGCGCGAGCAGGCACGCACGGAAGGGGTAAGCCTGACCGACCTGACGACCTCTGATTGGCATGATTATGCAGCGCTGGTTCTCTCACCGGGCGTTCCGCATAAATTGCCTAAGCCGCACTGGACTGCTCAGCGCGCCGAAGCGGCGGATGTGCCTGTGATTTGTGATATTGAAATATTTGCACGGGAGCTGAACGCCCGCGCCAAAGGCAACCGCCCCAAACTGATTGCCATCACCGGCACAAATGGGAAATCTACGACGACGGCTTTGACCACTCACGTCCTCGCGGAATGTGATCGCGCCGTTCAGATGGGTGGCAATATTGGCCGCGGCGTGCTTGATCTAGATCGTATGCATGCGGGCATGGTTTACGTGCTTGAACTGTCGAGCTATCAGCTAGAGCGCTGCCCGAGCCTTCGCGCGGATGTCGCGGTGTTCCTCAATCTTTCGCCAGATCATCTTGATCGTCACGGCGACCTAAAGGGTTATGAGGCGGCCAAGCGTAATATCTTCAACAATCAAACCGCCCAGGACACAGCCATCATCGGTGTCGATAATCCCGAAGGTCGCCGCCTCTGCACCGCCATGACGGCGCGCAATGGGCGTAGCGTCATTCCTATCTCTGGGCAAAAGACACTGGGCCGCGGGGCCTGCGTAATTAAGGGCAAGCTCTATTGCGCGCAGGAGCGTACAGTCTCCGAAGTTGCCGATTTGACGCGCGCAAAGGCTCTCGAGGGTAAACATAATTGGCAGAACGCCGCCGCCGCTTATGCAGCCGTTTCCGCACTTGGTATAAGCCCTGAAAAAATCGGCAAAGCGATTTTAAGTTTTCCGGGCCTCGCCCACCGCATGGAAACCATAGGGTCTGTGGGCCGCCTGCGATATGTGAATGATAGTAAAGCAACAAATGCTGACGCGGCGCAGCAAGCCCTTGCGAGTTACAAAAACATTTATTGGATTGCGGGCGGTGTGGCCAAAGAAGGCGGCATAGAGCCGCTAACCGATTTGTTTGGCAATATCACAAAAAGCTATCTTATCGGCGAGGCTGCCAAGCCCTTTGCTAAAACATTGAAGACGCACAAAGTCGATTGCAAAATATCAGGCACACTTGAAGCCGCCATTCTTTGCGCAACTAAAGACGCTCTTGCGTCAAATAAAACAGACGCGATCATTTTACTCTCGCCGGCTTGCGCAAGCTTTGATCAATTTAAAAACTTCGAGGTTCGCGGAGATGCCTTCAGGGGCAAAGCGAAAGAAATCATCGCTATATTTGAGCGTGAAGTGGCCAGCAATAAGGCCCGAAAAAATAAATCGGCGGCGAATTCTGGAGCCGCGGCATGATTTCAAGCACGATGAGTCCTGCGCGCACCAACCGTTCTCCCATTTTAGAGTGGTGGCGGAGCGTAGACCAGTTGACGCTAAGTCTTTTGGTTTGCCTCATTGCCGCGGGATTGATTTTGTCCATGGGTACATCGCCCGCTGCGTCCGCGCGGCTCGAGCTAGCTAACCCCTTTAATTTTTTATACCGCCACGCCATTTTTGCAGGGCTAGGCCTCGTGTGCGCTGTCGTGATTTCTATGCTGGGATCAAATTTTGCCAGGCGTCTTGCCATCATTGCTTTGATTGGGTCGGTTGTGCTTATGGTGGCGCTTCCTTTTATTGGTTATGAAGTGAAAGGTGCAACGCGCTGGCTTCGGATTGGGCCTCTTGGATTGCAGCCTTCTGAATTTGCCAAGCCCGCCTTTATTGTCTTTGCGGCATGGATGTTTGCCATGAAGAAACGGGATCCGAAATTGCCCGCCGTTGGCATCGTGTTTACGACCTATCTTGCACTGATTGCTTTGCTCATTCAGCAGCCTGATTTTGGGCAGTCCTTCTTGCTTACACTAAGCTTTGCCGCTGTGTTTTTCTTTGCAGGCGTATCACTGGGCTGGGTGTTCATCATGATGGGGTTGTCATTGGCCGGCGGCATTGCTGCTTACCTCGCATTGCCCCATGTGCAGGACCGCGTGAACCGTTTTCTTAACCCAGAGAATTCAGACACCTACCAAACTGATAAAGCGCTTGAGGCGATTGCCAATGGCGGATTTCTAGGGCGCGGGCCGGGTGAAGGCACGGTCAAACATTCCGTTCCTGATATTCACACAGACTTTATTTTTGCGGCAACTGTAGAAGAATTCGGCTTCCTAATTTCATTAGTCCTGATTGCTATGCTCAGCGCGTTTGTATTGCGTAGCTTTAGAAACGCGCTTAAACTTAATGATTATTTTTGCCAGCTGGCCGTTGCAGGGCTCTCGACAATGGTGGGCATGCAGATCGTTATCAATTTATTCGTCAACCTCAACATGGCACCGCCCAAAGGCATGACGCTTCCATTCATAAGTTATGGCGGCTCATCCATGCTCGCCCTATGTTTCACCGCAGGACTAATTCTCGCCTTCACGCGTCACCGCCCCGGGGCCTACGGCTATGGCGAATAGGCGCTTACTCCTCGCGGCGGGCGGTACTGGCGGGCACATGTTTCCCGCCCAAGCGCTGGCGGAAACGCTAACGGCGCGCGGTTGGGAAATTGCGATGATTACCGATGCGCGCGGGCTAAAGCACGCAGGCAATATTCCCGCCAACCCTGTCCGCGAAGTGTCTGCCGCCACTATTAATCCGCGCAAACCTCTTGGGGCCATCAAGGGGATGATAAAGCTTGCCAATGGCGTGAACGAAGCCAAGTCATTTATGCGCGGCTGGAAACCTGATGTGGTTGCAGGCTTTGGCGGCTATCCCGCATTTCCCGCTGTGAAAGCGGCGCAAGCCCTTAAAATTCCAACGGTACTGCATGAGCAAAATGCTGTTTTGGGACGTGTAAACCGGTTGTTGGCCAAAGACGCGAAAGTCGTGGCGACAGGGTTTGAGCGCTGTGATAAAATGCCCGATGGCGTTAAAAGTGTCTGCACGGGAAATCCGCTGCGGGCACAAATTCTTGGCGCTATTCCGGACAGCTATAGCGCGCCCGATGGGGATATCCACCTTACTATTGTCGGGGGCAGTCTTGGAGCAAAACTTATTTCCGAAACTGTGCCTGCCGCCATCGCGCTCTTGCCGCAAGAGATGCATAAACGGCTAATTGTCGTGCAGCAAACCCGCGCAGAATATTTGGATGAGGCGCGAGAGATATACAAGCTCGCAGGTGTTCGTGCGTCATGCGAAAGTTTCTTTTCAGACATCGAAGTCCATCTCTCATCAGCGCATTTTATTATTGGCCGCGCGGGCGCTGGTAGTGTCTCAGAAATTGCGGCTATGGGAAAACCTGCCCTGTTTGTTCCGCTGAGAATTGCGATGGACGATCACCAAACTATAAATGCCTTGGCACTAAAAGACCTTGGCGCTGCCGATATTTTGCCTGAATCAGAGTTTACCGCAGAGGGAGTAAAAACTACCCTTGAGGACAGATTAAATGATTCGCACTGGCTTGAAACCGCATCCAATTCCGCCCGCCGCGCCGCCCATACCAATGCCGCCGCGCGCCTTGCAGATTTGGTCATCTCGGCCGCAGACGTCTCCAGAAAATAAAGTTAAGCCCATGCCTAATACACGACCCAAAACAAAGCTTCCGTTTGAACCGGGAGCCATTCATTTTATTGGTATTGGCGGCATTGGTATGAGCGGAATTGCCGAGGTCATGCTTAATTTGGGCTATAGTGTCCAAGGCTCTGATTCGCGCGAAAATCCGAATGTTGAACGCCTTCGGAAACTCGGCGCGCAAATCCATATTGGGCAAAAAGCCGAGCAGGTTCACGGAGCGGGCGCAATTGTCATGAGCTCCGCGATTAAAAGCGATAATGTGGAACTCGTTGAAGCGCGGGCGCGCTCTATTCCAATTGTGCGCCGTGCAGAAATGCTTGCCGAACTTATGCGCCTTAAATGGGCTGTCGCAATTGCCGGAACGCATGGCAAGACGACAACAACAACAATGATGGCGGCTGTGATGGAAGGGGGCGGTCTTGACCCCACGGTTATCAACGGCGGCATTATTAATGCTTATGGCTCCAACGCCAAGCTTGGCGCGGGTGATTGGATGGTGGTTGAGGCTGACGAGTCGGACGGCTCCTTTCTCAAACTGCTTGGTACTATTGCGGTAGTCACGAACATTGATCCAGAACACATGGAGCACTACGGCGATTTTGAAACCTTGCGCGCGGCCTTTGATAAATTCGTGGAAAACCTTCCGTTTTATGGCTTTGCGGTTTTATGCATTGATCATCCCGAAGTGCAGGCGCTTGTGAGCCGCGTTACGGATCGCCGCGTTGTGACGTATGGGTTTAATCCGCAGGCAGATGTGCGGGCGGAAAATATAGAGCTAGAGACGGGCGGCTCGCGCTTTGATGTGGTTTTTCGTAGCCGCGAAGGCATTGAGGACCGCTGGAACGGATTATTCCTGCCGATGGCGGGAAAGCACAACACGCAAAATGTGCTCTCGACAATCGCCGTCGCGCGTGAGTTGAATATCACGGAAGCACAAGTGCGCAGCGCTCTGGCTGGATTTGGCGGGGTGAAGCGCCGGTTTACCCATGTCGGGGAATGGAATGGCGTCACGATTATTGATGATTATGGTCATCACCCGGTTGAGATAAAGGCCGTGCTTCAAGCCGCGCGCCAAGTGTCTCGTGGCAAAGTTCACGCTGTTGTACAGCCGCATAGATATTCGCGCCTGAGCGATTTGTTTGAAGAGTTTTCGACCTGCTTTAATGATGCTGATGCGGTCTATGTCGCTGATGTTTACGCGGCTGGCGAAGCGCCCATAGAGGGCATAAGCGGCCCTGACCTCGTGCGTAGTCTAGGTAGTTTTGGCCACAAGAACGCTGTATCAATAGATAAGAATAGTCTCGCTCAGACGCTCAAGCCTAATCTCGAACCAGGCGATCTGATTGTTTGCCTCGGGGCAGGAGACATCACCTATTGGGCGGCGGAGCTGAAAGATGGGTTGGAGACTGTCTGATGAGAATTTTGTTGATACTCGTCATTATTTTGAACGTCATGGACGCGCTAGGGATAGCGATTAAGATATTCAGCAATGCTGAATCAAGCCTTTCTATGACAATAGGAACCATTTTTGACGCCGCGCTTTGGCCGGTTTCAGTAGCCTTAATTGCGACGGCAATTCTCAGAATTTATCCATATAAGTGGAAAGATAATTCTGTTGGATAATATCGCAAAACATCTTCCCCCCGTACGCGGCAAGCTGTCATATGACGTGCCGCTTGCGCCTTATACATGGCTGCGCGTGGGCGGTGCGGCGCAGGCGTTTTTTATTCCCAAAGACGAGGCGGACCTCGCGCATTTTCTGAGCTCTACGCCAGATGATATTCCCGTAACTATTTTGGGCGTAGCGTCCAATACGCTCGTGCGGGACGGGGGCGTGGACGGCGTTGTTATTCGGCTTGGACCAAGTTTTGGTAAAGTCACAACAAGCGGCCTCAGCGTTACGGCGGGCGCTGCGGCCCTAGATAATACAGTCGCTAAGCATGCGGCTAAAGCGGGCATTGCTGGGCTTGAGTTTTATGCCGGTATTCCCGGCACAATCGGCGGCGCGCTCCGGATGAACGCGGGCTGCTATGGAGGGGAAACCAAAGGTGTTTTGCAGAGTGTGGTAGCGCTCGATCGGCGCGGACGCCGCCAAGTGATGGCCCTTAGTGATATGGATTACGCCTACCGCCATAGCGGCGCGGCGCAGGATTTGATTTTCATTGAGGCGGTTTTCAAAGGTCGCAAAGATAGCCCCGAGGCCATAACGGCGCGCATGGACGCGATTACGGCCCGGCGTGAGGACAGCCAGCCAATTCGAGAAAAGACAGGCGGCTCGACATTTAAAAACCCTGATCAAGTCCAAAGCGCTGGACGCGGCGCGTGGCAAGTCATTGACGCCGCAGGCGGACGAGGCTTTGCGGTTGGCGGGGCGCAAATGAGTGAGAAGCACTGTAACTTTATGATCAATACAGGCTATGCGAGCGCCGCCGACCTTGAAACGCTTGGCGAGACGATACGCGAGAAAGTGAAAGCGTCTGAGGGCGTTGATCTACAGTGGGAAATCAAGCGCATAGGAAACCCATCATGACCCAGCGTATAGCAGTTCTTCTTGGCGGCTTGTCGCCTGAGCGTGCCGTGTCGCTCGTGTCGGGGCAAGCGATTGTGACGGCGCTGCGCGAAGACGGGTTTGACGTCGTCCCGATTGATGCGGGAATGAACCTGTGGGAGCAACTTAGTTTTGCAAAGCCTGATGTGATTGTTAACGCGCTCCACGGTGAGTGGGGCGAGGATGGCCGTGTTCAGGGCGTGCTGGATTTATACGGTAAACCTTATTCACACAGCGGGGTCATGGCGTCCGCTCTGGCGATGGATAAGCACCGCTCCAAAGCTGTGCTCGCTGCCGCTGGGATAACAACGGCGCAGCACAAGCTTGTACCGCGCGAGGAGGCCGCGGCTAGACACGTCATGGCCGCGCCCTATGTGATTAAGCCCAATGCCCAAGGGTCTTCTGTTGGAATTTACCTTGTGCGGGACGACACAGTGCCGCCGCCCCAAGATATGCTGAGCAATGACGATATGGGCGATTGGGTCATGGTAGAGCAATATATTGGCGGGCGAGAGCTCACCGTGGCGGTCATGGATGGCAAAGCGCTCTGCGTGACTGAGATAGTGCCTAAAACGGATTGGTACGATTACGAGGCCAAATACGGCGACGGAGGCTCTACACATCAGCTTCCCGCCGATATTCCAGAGGTCGCAACGGCCCTTGCGCTCGAATGGGCGGCTCTCGCGCATGACGCTTTGGGCTGCCGCGGCGTCTCGCGGGCTGATTTTCGCTTTGATGATAGAAATTTGAAAAAAAACGCATCTAAAGCGAGCATAGTAAACAAAATGGTAATGCTTGAAGTTAATACTCAACCCGGAATGACCCCAACGTCGCTCGCTCCAGAGCAGGCGGCGCATATAGGTCTATCGTTTCGCCAGCTATGCCGCTGGATGGTTGAGGATGCTTCATGGCCAAGGTAGGCACAAAGTCAGGTTCAAACAAACGCGTTAGCGCGCTCAAGCCCGGACTTCGCGGCGCGCGTAATGTTATGGCGGCGCAAATGCGGGCTTCAACACACTCGCGCGGGGCAGCGTTTAGGTTTTGGGGCACAATTTGTTTTGTCATATTCTCAACGATTTTTGGGGCGCTTTGGCTCGGCGGTTATATGCCTGCGATCAAACAGGCAGGCGCAGAGTTTAAGCGCGACCGCCTTATGTCGGTGGGATTTGTTGTCAACCGTATAGATGTCATGGGCGAGGGCCGTCTCCGTGAAGATGATGTACGCCGCGCTCTGGGTATCTATCCAGGGCAGTATTTCTTTGAACCAGATTTGGCAGACGCTAAATCGCGCGTTGAAAGCCTGTCTTGGGTTGACCACGCGCTCGTGCGCCGCCTCTGGCCTGACCGTGTTGTCGTGCAAATCATTGAACGTAAGCCTTATGCGCTGTGGCAGAATGAGGGATTGATTAAGCTCATTGATGCTGATGGGACTGTTATTTCAGATGCCGACCCGACGCAATTTGCTGGACTTGACCTAATTGTTGGCGAGGACGCAGCGATGGCGGCACCAGAATTCCAAACTGAACTTGCAGGCTTTCCGCAGCTAGAAGCGCGCCTAGACGCCATGATTTATGTGAACGGTTCGCGCTGGGACTTGCTGCTAAATGATCGTCAAACCCGCGTGCAATTGCCCGAGCAAAGCCGCCGCGCGGCGCTATCTAAGCTGGTTGAACTCCAAGCCTCGACACAAATTCTTGACCGCGAAATTGCTGTCATTGATTTGCGCGTGGAGGGGCGCCTCACGCTGACGCCCGCTATTCCAGAAAAATCAGCAAGCCTAAGCGCTGATAAACCTAAAAAAGACCGCGCCTAGATTATGATTTTCAAGAGCACACAGAAACGCCCTGAAACGGCGGCTGTTCTTGATATTGGGACAAATAAAGTCGTTTGCATGATTGGGCAGGCTGATGCGAATATGGGCGTGCGCCTTTTGGGTTATGGTTTTGGCGTTAGTGCAGGCCTAAAAGGCGGCGTTGTTGTCGACATGGACGCCGCTGAAGCGGGCATTCGAGCGGCTGTAGAAAAGGCAGAACGCCAGGCAAGTGTTGCGGTAAACTCTGTTTCAGTAAATGTTTCGACACGCTCTTTGCGTAGTCAGCATATGACGGTTCAAACAGAATTTGCCACTGGCGAGGTCGCGGATCGCGATTTGACCCGTGTGATGAATTCAAGCCTGTCTGAACTTGCGCAGCCTGAAGATGCGATCATTCATGCCATACCGATTAATTACAGCGTTGACGGCGAGCACGGCATTCGCGATCCGCGGGGCATGTTTGGCTCGCGCCTTGGCGTTGATATGCACTTCGTGCTGGCGGGCATTGGCCCGCTGCGTAACCTCGCGCATTGCGTCGAGCGCTGCCATTTGCGGATTAATTCGGCAACTGTATCGTCCTACGCTGCGGGAGTAGCCGTTCTGACGGATGACGAGAAGGACCTTGGCGTGACCGTTATTGATATGGGCGCGGGGATTACCACAGTGGCTATCTTTCGCGACAATACGCTGGTTCACGTGGACGCCCTGCCTGTTGGTGGACAATCCGTGACGAACGATATTGCGCGGGGGCTTGTGACGCCGATGGAGGCCGCAGAGCGCATTAAATTCATCTATGGGTCAGCGCTACACGGAGCAGACGATGACCATATGATGATCCCATGCCCGCCAATGGGCGCGCAGGACGAGCTGCACCATCAACCAAAATCGCTTTTAACAGCCATTGTGCGTTCGCGCGTTGAGGAGACATTTGAGATTTTAGCACGGCGCATTGCTGACGCAGGGCTTGAAACATACTCTGGGCGGCGTATCGTTTTAACCGGCGGCGGCGCGCAGCTGAATGGCGTGCCAGAAGTCGCGGAACTTGTGTTCAATAAGCGGGTGCGCATCGGCAAGCCTCACGGCATTATGGGCCTTAAAGAAACGCTGGCGGGGCCTGACTTTGCTGTGGCAGCAGGTATATTAAAGGCGCGTTTTTCGCAAACAGAAGAAGCGATTTCTGGGCCACCTGATTTATCAGGCCGCCGCTATCGTCAACGCCGTTATAATGGCGGCGCGCTCGGGCGTTCAGTGCAATGGCTAAAAGAAAATTTTTAACGGCCTTACCGCAACATTCTGCATAATTAATTAAAATAGTTAACGCGGTTAACACCCAATTAACCGAATTAGGTGCATGATTCTTTATCGTCTATTTACCATGACTAGGACTTATCATGAGCATTTCACTCTCTTTGCCTAAAGCCGTTGAACTCAAACCTCGTATTGTCGTTATTGGCGTCGGCGGGGCCGGTGGTAACGCTGTTAACAACATGATAAACGCAGGTCTTGATGGGGTCGACTTTGTTGTCGCCAACACGGATGCCCAGGCTTTGGCTTTGTCTAAGGCGGACCGTAAAGTGCAGCTCGGAGGCGGTATTACCGAGGGTCTTGGTGCTGGGATGCGTCCAGAAGTTGGCGAGCAATCCGCGATGGATAGCATGGAAGAAATTCTTGAGCATATAGAAGACGCGCATATGTTGTTTGTAGCAGCTGGTATGGGCGGCGGCACGGGTACAGGCGCGGCGCCTGTTATAGCGCAAGCGGCGCGTGAACGCGGTATCCTGACGGTTGCGATTATCACGAAGCCCTTTCAGTTTGAGGGCTCTCGCCGCATGAAACTGGCTGAGGAGGGAATTGTCCGCCTCGAGCAATCCGTTGACACAATTATTACAATTCCAAATCAGAACCTCTTCCGCGTTGCGACTGAGCAAACGACGATGTCAGACGCTTTCGCAATGGCTGACGAAGTTCTCCATAGCGGCGTGCGCGGCATTACCGACCTGATGGTCGTGCCTGGCTTGATTAATCTCGACTTTAACGATGTTCGCACCGTCATGGACGAAATGGGCAAGGCGATGATGGGCACTGGCGAAGCGACAGGTGACCGCCGCGCGATTGAAGCTGCTGAGTCAGCTATTTCTAATCCGCTGCTAGACGATGTCTCTCTTAAAGGTGCGCGCGGTGTATTGATTAACATTACGGGCGGCCGTGACCTCACACTCTTTGAAGTTGATGAAGCCGCCAGCTTAATCCGCGCCCAAGTGGATGAGGATGCTAATATTATTGTTGGTTCAGCGCTTGATGATGATCTGGACGGTATTGTTCGCGTTTCTGTTGTTGCAACAGGCGTAGGTTCGCAGCATGCGTCTATTACGCCGCCGCTCGCGCGCCAAAAGCCCGCCGAAGCACCAAAGCGTCGTTACCAAGAAGAGGCAGCAGTGGCTACGGCCCCAGAGGAAGAAACTTTCGAGTTTGAAGACGAGGAGGCTTATGCGTCTGATGTCTCGCCAATCGAAGCGCACCCCTCCGCCGCGTCCAATCCACGCGTTGGCCTATCGCGTTTGCAGCCGACCTCACAAACACCGCCGCCAATGCCAGCCCCGGTCGCTCAGGAGCCTGTCTATCAAGCACCACGGCCTTATCCGCCAAAAATTCAAGTTGAAGAGCCTATTGCCCCTGTCGCTCCGCAGCCCGCGCCGCAAGCCGAGCCGAGTCAAGCAGTTGTAAAAGGGCCTTTTGGCGGTTTCTTTGGCCGTAAAAAGACACCCGCGCCCGTAGAGGTGCAGCCTATGCCTGCTGAACCGCGTCCTGTTTCGCGGGCTCAAACCGCGCGCCAAATTCCCGCAACGGGCGAATTATTTGGTGATAACCTTGAAGATGAGTTGGAAATTCCAGCATTCTTGAGGCGTCAAAACCGTTAATTGTCAGCCCTTTTCGTCTTAGAGGCGAATTTTAACTTCAAGACGCCTTGGACCTTCCGAGGCGTTTTTTTATGAAATAGCAGTGAATTACCAGAGTTTAACTCGCGTTGGGGCTCATGCGTAACATAGAGAAACATGGCTTTAGTTGAGCGCGGAGGACCGCTTTGCAATAAATTAGGTGCAAGAGCGCGACTCATCTGAGCCTCGCAAATGGATTGGACACAGATGACACAGCTCCCGCCAGAGACGCCCAAGCTCAATGCGCAGATGCCGCAAATTCCCACACTTGTGCGCCGTCAATCCACCCTTCGAAGCACAGCCATGTGCGCGGGTGTCGAACTGCATGGCGGCGAGCATACGCGCCTTGTTATGCGTCCAGCGCCTGTTGGCACAGGGTTAGTCTTCATTCGAACCGATATTACGGATAGAAATAATAAAATTAAAGTGAGGCCAGACGCTGTGACAGGCGTGCGCAACTGCACAACGCTATCCAATGAAGCCGGTGTGAGGGTCAGCACCATAGAGCATTTGCTAGCGGCGCTCTCTGCGACTGGCATAGATAACCTCTATCTGGATTTGGACGGCGAGGAATTGCCCGCTTTGGACGGGTCATCAGAGCCATTTTTAAAATTGATTGAGCAGGTTGGAATTGAGCGCCAAGCCGCAGCACGCCGATATATCCGCGTCGTAAAAACTGTTGAAGTCACCCAGGGACTAACAACGGCTCGTATAGACCCTTGCGAACGCCTTGAGCTTGATGTCACGATTGATTTTGAAAATGACGCTGCTATCGGAAAACAGCGCGTAGAAATTGTGCCCAATGTGCGCGCTTTTCGCGACCGTCTTGCGTCTGCGCGCACCTTTGCGCGCCTGCACGAAGTTGCAGCGCTTCAAGCGGCTGGTTTGTCCAAGGGCGGATCACTTGAGAATGCGGTTGTCGTTGACGGCGATAAAGTTCTTAACCCAGAGGGATTGCGCTTTGCGGATGAATTCGTGCGTCACAAAGCGCTTGATCTGCTCGGTGATCTCTATCTGGGCGGGCCAATTTTAGGCCGCGTGACCACGGTTCGCGGCGGACATGGGATTAATCACGATCTTCTAATGGCGCTGTATTCGGACAAAGATGCCTGGCGCTTTGAAACTTTGCCTATGCCAAAAGACTTGCTTTCCAAGGGCGGAAAAGCGCAGCTCCGCGCTGCGATGCCTGCCTAAGCCCGCCTCGCGCGTCTATAGCCGCTGCTACCTAACCGTATTCTCACTTTCCCCTCACGTAATTCTCCGCTAGAAGGTCTGCAATAAGGCGAGCCGACTCGCTAATGGTGAACATATTATGACGTTTGATAATAAGATTGCGCGCACGGCCGCCAAAACTGCGCTTTTAGTCTCGCTTGCTGTGACAATGAGTGCCTGTTCGACATTGGGCGGTAATAAAAAAGAAAAACTTGCCTATGTAGAACGTCCCGCTGAGCAGATTTATCGCCAAGGTTTTGAGCAAATGGAAAAGCGGGATTGGGACCGCGCGAAATTGTTCTTTAACGAGGTTGAGCGCCAGCACCCGTTTTCTAAATGGGCACGCCGCTCCATGTTAATGACGGCCTACGCCAATTACAGAGCCACAGACTATGAAGAGGCGGTCGGCACAGCGCAGCGCTTCATTGGCCTGCACCCAGGCTCAGACAGCACGCCTTATGCTTATTACTTAATCGCGATGTCTTATTACGATCAGATTTATGATGTGGGCCGCGATCAAGAAACAACCGTCAATGCTGAAGCTGCGCTACAGCAGGTCGTGCGCCGCTATCCTGAATCTGACTACGCGGCTGATGCGCGTTTAAAGCTTGAGCTTACCCATGACCATTTGGCGGGTAAAGAGATGGCTGTGGGCCGCTTTTATCTCAAGCAAAATCAGCAGCTTGCTGCGATTGGGCGTTTCAAAAATGTCGTGCGGGATTACGATACAACATCGCAAACCGAGGAGGCCCTACATCGCCTCGTCGAAGCCTATGTTGGGCTTGGTATTATCGGCGAAGCGAAAAAAGTTGGGTCAGTGCTTGGCTATAACCATCCGACATCGGAATGGTATGCAGATAGCTATAAATTATTGGCTGAGTACGGCGTGAATCTTGATGACGAAGTGCAGAAGCCCCGCGATCGCGGATATTGGTCGAGACTAAAAGAGCGCTTGTTCTAGGACGGCTGTTATGCTCAGCGCCCTCTCCATCCGAAATGTTGTTCTGATAGAGGCGCTTGACCTCGAGCTGGACCGCGGCCTGACGGCGCTTACGGGCGAAACAGGCGCTGGTAAATCCATAATTCTAGATGCCCTGGGCATGGCGACAGGCGCGCGCTCTGACCGCGGTCTCGTGAGAATGGGCGCGGATGAAGCGCAGTGTACGGCTGTTTTTGATGTGCCAATCGGACATGCCGCTTTTGCTAGGCTCGGCGAGGCTGGCATAGAATGCGACCCGACCGAAGGGCTCACCTTGCGCCGCCGCGTTACGGCAGACGGCCGCTCCAAGGCTTACGTAAACGATGTTCCTGTGGGCGTGAAACTTCTCGGGGAAATAGGCAGCGTGCTGCTGGAAGTTCACGGACAGCACGATGGACGGGGGCTGCTTGACCCGGCTACCCATATTGAAATGCTCGATGACTTTGGAGGCTACAAGGCTGAAGTCGATGCCGTTGCGGCGGCATTTACCGCGCGGCAAGACACGGCTGAGACACTAGCAGCATTAGTTAAGAAGCGCGATAAGGCGGCTCAGGATCGAGATTTTTTAACCCATTCTATTGCCGAGCTTGACCGTTTGGACCCGCAATCGGGCGAGGACGCGACCCTAGCGGAGCGCCGCAAGTTCTTGCAGGGAGCGGAAAGTGCCTTAACTGAGCTCGCTGCTGCGCAAGACGCTTTGGGCGAAGACGGCGCGTTTGAGCAGCGCCTCGCGAGCGCTCTGGCGGGTATTGAACGGGTTCAAAACAAAATAGGCGAGAGCGTGCCTGCCTTTGCAAAACTTGCGGCGGCGGTTCAGGCGCTTGAGAAAGCCATGCTCGAGACAGAAGAGGCTCGCGGCGCCGTTTCAACAGCCGCCAGCGCGTTTGATATTGATCCCGGTGAGTTGATAATCGTGGAAGAGAGATTGTTCTCCTTGCGTGCGGCGTCGCGAAAATACGGTGTTGATATAGGCGCCTTGATGGCCAAGCGCCTCGCTTTCGCGACAGAGCTTGATGAAATTGACAATGTCGAAACGCTTGTGAAAGCCGCGCGAAAAGCCAGTGATGATGCCGAGGCGGTTTATGATGCGGCGGCGCAAAAGCTTCACGAACTGCGGGTCAAAGCGGCGCGGGCGATAGAAAAGTCTGTGTTATCAGAACTGCCGCCGCTCAAGATGGAGCGCGCGCAATTTGAGGCCGCTTTATCCGAAGCCGCGCCCTCCGCTTCTGGCATTGATAAGGTCCGGTTTAACGTCGCTACTAACCCGGGCACAGTCATGGGGCCGCTTGATAAGATTGCGTCAGGCGGGGAGATGGCCCGTTTTGCTTTGGCGATTAAAGTCGCACTTGCGGGCCGTAATGATGCCGTGATGATATTTGACGAAGTTGACCAAGGCGTGGGCGGAGCCGTGGCCAGCGCCGTTGGAAAACGTCTCGCGCGTCTTGCCGAAATTGCGCAAGTCTTTGTCGTCACCCACAGCCCTCAGGTCGCGGCCTGCGCCACCCACCAATTCCGCATAGAGAAGTCCTCGACGGGCAGCACGACAACAACGCAGGTTACCCGCGTGGCCGATGATGCCCGTGAGGAAGAAATAGCGCGTATGCTCGCAGGCGAGTCGATAACGCAAGAAGCAAGAGCGGCTGCACGGCAGTTAATGGCGTCCTAGTTATGGATGACGGCGTCACCCATGATGAAGCGAGGGCCAAGACGCGTCTGAAAATGCTGAGCCAAGAAATCAGGATTGCCGATAGCCAGTATTATGGTGACGATGCACCGACCTTATCCGACGCCGCTTATGATGCGCTGCGCAAGGAGCTGTTAGAGCTTGAGGCGGCCTTTCCGCACCTTATTGCAAAAGACAGTCCTAGCAAAAAAGTGGGCGCTGCCCCTTCGGGTAAGTTTGGCAAAATCACGCATAGTGTTTCCATGCTGTCTCTCGATAATGCATTCACGGACCAAGACGTTCGCGATTTTGTTGCGCGGGTTAAGAAGTTTCTTAGCCTTGATAGCGGCGCGGAAATGGCATTCACGGCGGAGCCGAAGATTGATGGTTTGTCGGCCGCTCTGCGCTATGAAAACGGCAAATTAGTCAGCGGCGCGACGCGCGGCGACGGCAAGGTCGGCGAAGATGTCACGGCAAATCTGTCGACGCTGAACACAGTTCCTAAGACGCTTTTAGGCGAAGGCTGGCCCGAAGTTTTGGAAGTCCGAGGCGAGGTCTATATCAATCACGCTGACTTTGAGTCGATGAATGAGGCGCAAGTTGCGGCAGGAAAAGAAGCCTATAAAAACCCGCGAAATGCCGCCGCTGGATCGCTTCGCCAAATAGATCCAAGCGTGACAGCCAGTCGCCCGCTTAAGTTTTTTGCTTATACGTGGGGCGAGGTTACAGAGCCGATTTCTCAAACACTTTCGGAGACGCAAATGGGGGCCGTCGAGCGGTTTGCGAGCTGGGGGTTTGATGTAAATCCGGAGATGAAATTGCATGAAAACGCGGGGGCGTTGATTGCACACTATCACGAGATTGAAGCCAAACGGGCGTCTCTAGGATACGATATTGACGGCGTCGTTTACAAGGTCAACGCGCTGGCTTTGCAGGAGCGTTTGGGCTTTGTATCGCGTGCGCCGCGCTGGGCGATAGCGCATAAATTCCCCGCCGAAAAAGCGATAACGGTCCTTGAAGGTATAGACGTTCAGGTTGGCCGCACGGGCGCGCTTACCCCCGTAGCGCGGCTTACGCCCATCACGGTGGGGGGCGTGGTTGTCTCTAACGCAACGCTGCATAATGAGGATGAAATAGAGCGCCTTGGCGTAAAGCCAGGCGATACCGTTGAGATTCAAAGGGCGGGGGATGTCATTCCGCAAGTGCTGCGCGTTGTGAAAGACGGCGGAGGCGGCCCGTTTACTTTGCCCAAACAATGCCCAATATGCGGCGCGGATGCGGTACGTGATCTCGACGAGAAAACAGGTAAGCAAGATGTTGTGCGCCGCTGCACAAACGGCCTGAGCTGTCCTGCCCAAGCTATTGAAGGACTTAAACATTTTGTCTCGCGCCGGGCTTTTGATATTGACGGTATGGGCGCGAAACAGATTGAAGTGTTTTATGAAAAGGGATTGGTTAAAGAGCCTGCTGATATTTTCACGCTAGAAGCCCGCAACGCAGAGATAAAGCTAGAAACATGGGACGGGTGGGGCGAGACAAGCGCGGCTAAATTGTTTGAAGCTATTC
>CAKZTE010000154.1 GCA_937923115.1 uncultured Caulobacterales bacterium
GGGGTATCATCTGACTTGGCACCCATAACGGCAATGCTTTCTGACACGGTTTCCTTTAGCGGGGTTGGTTCGTCGGCTTTAGCAGGCGGCGGCGCAGCGGCAGGCTTTGGCTCCATTATCTCAGACTTATAGCCCAGAGACTTAAGCACGCCGCGCACGTCTTCATAGTTGGAGCCAAGAAGTGCCAGCATTTCTTGCATGACTTGGAAGCGGCGAGACCCGTTTTCATTTTGCGCTTGGCGCACGAGGCCAGAAAGGCGGTCTAGAATATCAAAGCGTATGATGCGCGGTCCGCACGCTTTAAAACCCATGAGTGCAAGGGCCTCTTCGCTGTAATAAGATGAGGCCAGATCGCCCTCATTGGCGATTGAGGTGACGCCGGCAAAAGGGATGAACGGCTTTTTATCACCGCCCGCGCCATAAGCGACAAGTAGTGAAAGCAAGGTCGCGGGTTTCGGCTTGAGCATTTCGCGCATGAACACATTATATTGTCCAAAGAATACACCCACTTCGCGCAGCTGCTTGCGAACGTCTTGGGACAGGTTTTTGACAACCGCCCCCTGTTTCGTGCGGTCAAGAGAACCAAAACCCTCCAGGAGTGTGTAAGCAAAGCCCTTGGCTTCGGGGAGGGCCGTCTCTGAGGATGAGAGCGCCTTTAGGCCGTCAAGCGGCGCAAGTTTGGTGGTGACTTCGGCTTTAAGAAAATCGCGCATGCGGTTGGTCGCCATGGTTTGTAAATTTTGATTGCCCAATTGCCCGCCGATAAGCTCTGCATCGGGGTTAAAGACAGTGCCGCTTGGCGCGATACGGCCAACCGGTTTCCCCCCCCAGAGGATTTCACCCGTATTGGAAAGTGTGAAGATTGCATGGGTTCCGCCAGAAAGGCTCGTAAGACGGCGGTCGATTTCAGGACCGATGGCTTCTGCTGCGGTTGCAAGAAGTGCTTTGGCTTCAACATCTGAGCCGCTTTCATCTGGCAGAAATGTTAACCCTTCAAGGCGCCCGATTAAATGTCCGTCTACCCAGACTTCACCATTGTCCTTGACCGAAGTTTCCATAGCAGTTCCTGTTCCAATTCCTTTGAGAAGGGCCGACGTGCGCCGGTCAACAAATCTCGCGATGAGGCCTTCATGTAATGCGTCCGAAAGGCGGTCCTCAACCTCTCGCGTGCGATCTATCCAATACCCCGGCTGGTACATCCAGCTCGTTTTATTTGCGCAATACGTCCATGTTCGAATTTGTGCAAGGCGCTGAGAAAGAATATCCACGCTTCCGCTCAGCTCGTCCAGTCTTGTTACATGTTTTTCCATAAAATCATCGGGCAGTTTCCCGCCATGCGCGACTAATAAGCGGTATATGTCCTGCAAGAGGCGCACATGGGCATCAATGGTGACATTACGGAAGTCTGGAATTTGGCAAACATCCCACAATCGCTTCACAGCTTGCTTAGCGTCTATGCGCGTGGGCGAGACGGAAGCGACAACTTCGGGAATCGCAGCGAGGCGTTCAAGCGCCAATTCATCTGTTACGCCCATTACGCGGCGTAAGCGGCGGTGCGGGGTCGGACGATGAAGGCTATCTTCCAGAGTATGAAGAGTCGAAAAGTCCAAAGTGGAATTGCGCCACTCAGCGCGTGGGATATGTTCAAATTGATGGGTTTCGATGCGCTCTATCGTTTCAGGATCAAGCGGCGGGCAGTCGCCCGTCGTGCCAAAGGTTCCGTTATTCCTAAACCGTCCCGCGCGGCCTGCAATCTGGCCTAGCTCCATCGGCGTGAGCATGCGGCGGCGGCGGCCGTCATATTTGCGAATACTGGCAAATGCGACATGGTCTGTATCCAAATTCAGCCCCATGCCGACCGCATCTGTCGCGATAAGGAAGTCAACCTCGCCGCTTTGAAACAGCTCTGCTTGGGCGTTGCGTGTGCGCGGGGATAGCGCGCCCATGACTACGGCCGCGCCGCCGCGTTGACGCCTAATTAGTTCTGCCAGCGCGTAAACTTCAGCGGCTGAAAAGGCAATTATGACTGAGCGTTTCGGCAGGCGGGTGACTTTAGTTGGCCCAGCATAGCTTAGCGTGGAGAAACGCTCTCGGGTCTCAAAGCGGCAATCTGGTAGCAGCGCCGAAATAATCGAGCGCGCCGTTTCCGCTCCTAAAAACAAAGTCTCCTCAGTGCCGCGCGCGTGTAGCAATCTGTCGGTAAATATATGGCCGCGCTCAAAGTTAGACATGAGTTGAATTTCGTCAATTGCGACAAAGGCGAAGCGCTTTTCTAGCGGCATGGCCTCAACTGTGCAGACATAATATTGCGCATTACGGGGCAGAATTTTTTCCTCGCCCGTAATTAGCGCGACTTGGGCAGGATTTTTTATTTTGCAAATTTTGTCATAAACCTCGCGCGCCAGCAGCCGCAGCGGCAACCCTATGCAGCCAGAGCTCCGCCCTAGCATGCGATCCACAGCATAATGTGTCTTACCCGTATTGGTCGGGCCAAGAATAGCGCGAACAATCGCAGGGTTAAGCGGGGTCGTCATAAGGCTTTATCCGCGATTCCACTGCTTAGTACAACGCGGCAATTTAGAGTCTAGTCCTGCACCGTTACGACCTCTGTTGAACCGGGCAAAATATATTGCATCTCGTCAAGCTTAATGACCGCTTTGATCGAACTGATTTTATAGCTGAACTTTAAAGGGACATAGAAGCCAAGATCGGGGCGGGCGGTGAACTCAATGCGCATGGGCGTACCGCCTTCCTCGTTATCGGGTAGGTCTTCTGGGTCAAACCCGTTGATGGGCTCGTAGTAGATATCACAGACTTGGGTAACGAGTTTCTCCCCGCCAAACCGCTCTTTGCCTTCCCCGCCGCGTTCCATGCGCAGGTTATAGTGTTGTTTACTGTCAAAGACGCGGATCGCACCTTCGCAAAACGGCGCGTCCAGGCGCTGGCCTTGCATCATAAGGGCAAGAATGGCTGAAATTGTATCATCGGCGCTAAAACGCTCCGCGGGGGAGGCTGGAGGGACGCCTTGACTACCAAGCGTTGGAAGAATGTTTACATCAATCGATTTGGTGGCATTGTCATAATTCATTTCTACGCGGCGGCTTTTCTTGTCTAAATTCTGCTGAACATGAAAGTCTGGTGTGAGGCCTTGGGCCGTAAATGTGCCTTTAGACACAGCCCATATCTCCATTTTTTTGAGGAGTGCGCCAAGGCCTGAGGTTTTTATATCTGTGTAGGCGGCATAGCTTTGACCTTCTGTATACCCGTTATAATGCGCCGTAATCATTTTTATGCCGAAGACATAGCCTTTGAGCTTGAACCCAAATTGAGTGGCCTGTTCGCTTGGCGGAGCAACAGCGTAGCGGGTATGATCGAGGTTACGCTCATTCAGGTTTGGAAAATTGCGCCCTTCAATCAGCGCTTGCGGCGAATCGCTGGCTGTCTGCGCACCAATTGGCACAGCAAGGGCGCTCAGCAGGAGCGGAAGAGATATAGCGGCAAGTCTTTTCATGATGGACCTTTAGGTGTTTAGGCGCTAAATCTACTTAAGTCAGCCTGTCTCAAAGCTGAATAAAGGCGGCAGCCTGCATTAAAAATAGGTTATGTGCAGCGAAGTCGTGTAACGTTTAGCGCGCTGCGCCGCGCCTTGTTTTACTTATAAAAAAGGGTTGACCTGCTCCGCGTAAGTGCCTAATTCCCCCCCAACTGTAATGCGCCCGCGAATTTGCGGGCCTTTTTAATTTTATCAAAGGTGCTGACTATGTCACGTCGTTGCGATCTTCTCGATACAGGCCCAATGAGCGGCCATAATGTGTCTCACTCAAATATAAAAACAAACCGCCGTTTTAACGTCAACCTTTGCGTCGTGACGCTTCCGTCAGATACGCTTGGCCAGAGGTTTAAAATGCGCATCGCGGCAAAAACACTTCGCACGGTTGATTTCAAAGGCGGGCTTGACGGCTTCTTGATGGGCACAAAGAATCACAAGCTCACGGATAAAGCGAAGAAAATCAAAAAAGCGATTATCAAAAAGACAGAAGAAGCGGAGACAGCAGCCGCTTAAGTCTTTTAAAGAACTTTCTAAAAACCCGTCGTGAAGGCGGGTTTTTTTATGCCTCTAATATTTTGTTCATCTAGCGCTCATGTAGGGTGAGCTACTATGAATTAGTAATTGGGGAATTATACTTGTGGCTAAACTATTCGATTTGATGCTTGGAATGAGAAATGCGAAATCGCAGCCTGTCATTTTGTCAGCGCAAGAGGAATATATCGGCCGATTAGCGCGTGACCTTGATTGCACTGTCGAGAGCCTTAGGTTTTTAGTCAGTGGCAATTCTGGCCCACTCAGCGAACTAGAAATACCCTCCTACAGACGCGCATCATAAAATCTGTACGCTTCGTGATGATGGCTTGCTGCGGGCGAGTTTTTCATCATTATACCTATTCATCGGGGCGCACCGATGGGAGTAAATCTTGCGAAAGTTCAACAATTCTGAGGCGATTACAGCTTACCTTGCTGGAGAAAGAGAATTGGCGCTCCTAAACCTCTGCATTGAATTACAATGCGATAGAGAGAGTCTCGCCTTTATCATCGAAGGCTCAGATGCTGATTCAAATGCTGATTCAAATGCTGATTGTGACGCGCTGGAGATACCGCGCGCTTAACCCCCGTCTTACTTGCCAATAAGCTTTAGGAAACGGTCCTGCAACTGCGGGTTTGTTTTAAACTCACCTGTGAATTGCGTCGTAATCGTCGACACATTGGGATGATGCACGCCGCGTGTGTTCATACATTGATGAACCGCGTCAATCATAACCGCAGCGCCGCGCGGTTTTAAGGCTTTATCAATCGCGTCTGCGATCTGCGCCGTCATGGTCTCTTGTGTTTGCAGGCGTTTTGCGAAAATCTCGACGACCTTAACAAGTTTTGAAATGCCCACGACCTTGTCTGTGGGCAAATAGGCGACATAAGCCGTCCCGAGGAAGGGTGCCATGTGATGCTCGCAATGACTTTCAACATCAATCTCGCGCAGAATAACCATATCGTCATAGCCGGAGACGTCTTCAAAGACGCGCGATAGCTCAGCTTCTGGGTCAAGATCATAGCCGCGGTACCATTCAGTATAGGCATTCACCACGCGCTTTGGCGTATCCTTGAGGCCTTCGCGGTCAGGATTGTCTCCTGCCCAAGCAATTAGCGTCCGAACAGCCGCCATAGCCTCGTTCTTGGAAGGACGGGCCGTTTTGGCGACAGACTTAAGGGCGGGTTTTTTAATCGGGTCAGTGCTCATAGGGGGCCTATAGCGCGCGGGCGTGGGGATTGGCTAGTCATAATTACGTATCGGCCTCATGCGGGGATTGGCCCCTCTTTTCCTCTCTCTTTTGGGTGGGTTACGAATTTTAAATGCCACTGCGGTATGGCGGCTTTATGACGTTTATTATTTTTGCCGTGTTAATCGGTTTAGCCCTAGGCTTCGCTAGCTTTTATTACCAAGAGCTGTTTTTGGCAGCTATGGTCATGTTGGGCGTCATTTTCTACTTTTTACTTCGCCCTTATTTGCTGCTAGCGCCTCTTGTTGGCTCCGAAGTCAGCGAGACGGGCCACGGCGAAGGGTATATACAAGATATTCTTAATACGACAGCGGCGGCGTATGATTTATTGCCAAGCGGCGCTGACACCGCTTTGTTTCTTTTGCCGATATGTGTTCTCTTGGGGCGGTGTTTAACTTGGGCGCATTATACAGCATTTCCTGACTATGCTTTGCCACGGACTGATGCGGAACATCGTGCCGAAACGATGAAGAAATTTAGCTTCAAGCGCCCACCAAGCTAGGGGCGGCAACTTTCTTCCGTTAATAGACCCCAGCGCTCAATCTCCTCATTGCTCATAAAGTAAAGCTGGCTAGGCTCGGCAGCCTCGCGCGTGAAAACATAAAAGGCGGGGTCAATACCCATATCGCTCAAGAATTTTTCATGGAATTTTTGGCGGCGGTCCACGCCCATAGTTTTTGGCGAGATTGTGCCCGTGCGATCCCCTGTTATACCCCAGCTGTGGACGCCAATCATGCCACCGCATTCCATTGTGCGTTCTGTGCCTGCTATGAACAAATCCACAGCGCCAGAGGCGATGAAGCCATTTTTGGGGAGGTGCGTTTTCAGCCCGCGTGCGCGAATTTCGCGGGCAATGCGCGTGTTCATATCGGCGTCTTTGGTCCCGGGCATTTTGCCCATGACAAGGGTGTCGACCTGCGGGTTCTCATCAAGAAATTCCCGCACCATGGCGACGCTCATGCCGTTGGTATTGCCATTGCCGTAAGCCATATTTCCGACGGCCCGAAATTTCAGAAGCCCCGCATCGGGCTGCAGCGCGCCGTGAATACCGACGGCGAACATAATAGCGATAAGACCAGCGGCTATAATTTGTTGAACTCTCATAGGGGTTAGGTGGGAATTACGCTCTTTAAAACAAGGGCAAATCCCGCTAAGGCGCAGCGCATGACAGACACGCAAAATAACAGCGCAAACCCGCTCACGCTCTATAACTCGCTCACGCGGGAGAAAGAGACGTTTGTACCCATCAACCCCAAGCGGGTGACGATGTATAATTGCGGGCCAACGGTATATTCATATGCTCATATTGGAAACGCCCGCGCTGCGGTGGTGGCAGATGTTCTGTTTCGCGTGCTGCGCCATATCTACGGCGAGGAGCATGTTGTCTATGCGCGAAATATCACCGATGTAGATGACAAGATTATCGCCGCCGCCAAAGAGCAGGGCGTACCGATAAGCGAGATAACTGAAAAATACGCCCGTATTTATAACGAAGATCTGACCGCGATTGGCTGCTTAAAGCCGACCTATCAGCCGCTCGCTACAGAGAACATCAACGGCGAGAACGGCATGATTGCGCTCATCTCTACCTTGATTGACAAAGGCTTTGCTTATGAAAGCGACGACCATGTGTTTTTCGATGTGTCCAAATATGACGATTACGGCAAGCTATCTGGGAATACGCTTGAGAACCTTCGCGGCGGTGACCGCGTAGGCGAGGGCGAGCTGGCCCGTAAACGCAATGCCGCCGATTTCGTGCTCTGGAAGCCAGAGCTCGACGGCGTTGGCTGGGACGCGCCGTTTGGTAAAGGTCGGCCTGGCTGGCACATTGAATGTTCCGCTATGGCTAAGGAAACGCTGGGCGAGACGATTGATATTCACTGCGGCGGCGTTGATTTGAAATTCCCACACCATGAAAACGAAATCGCGCAAAGCGAATGCGCCCACGGCAAACCTATGGCCAATTACTGGGTGCATAATGAGTTCCTTAATATGGGCGACACAAAGATGAGTAAATCGCTTGGCAATGTGAAGCTTATCCG
>CAKZTE010000155.1 GCA_937923115.1 uncultured Caulobacterales bacterium
GGGCGGGCACACGAAAAACTTGTTCTTAAAAGATAAATCAGGCGCGCTTTTCCTAGTTTGCGCGCTGGGCGAGACGCAAATCGCGGTCAATAAACTCCACAAAGCGCTGGGGTGTAAGCGATTGTCTTTCGGCAAGGCAGATTTATTGCTTGAGACGCTTGGCGTTACCCCCGGCAGCGTGACGCTTTTTGCCGTCATGAACGACTCGGCGGGCGCTGTGACTTTAATTGTTGATAAGCACTTGCTGGATCATGACATCGTCAATTTTCACCCGCTTAAGAATGACGCCACAACTGCCATATCCAGCGCGGACATGATGGTCTTTGCAAAGGCGGTCAATCATGATCCCATCGTGATTGATTTTGCCGCGCTCAGCCAAGATGAGGCCTAGGAGAATCAATCGGGGCTTAGCTGTTGACGCCGCCGCTTATCTCCCCATCTATAGAGCTGAGATACAGAGCTTCTATTAGAGAGCGAACACGCGAGCATGCCTCGCCTAACTTTGGACTTGCTATGACTGATACTTCCGCGCCGGCCCCAAATACGCCAAAAATGGCGCCAACTGACATTATTAAAAACGGCTCTGACGTGGCCTTTATGGCGGATGTCATAGAGACATCCAAAGACGCGCCTGTTATTGTTGATTTTTGGGCACCGTGGTGCGGACCGTGTAAGCAGCTTATGCCGGCGCTTGAACGTGTGGTTTTGGCTGAGGGCGGCAAGGTCCGCCTCGTCAAAATCAACATTGACGAGAACCCAGGCGTTGCGGGGCAGCTTGGCGTGCAATCCATTCCGGCGGTTTTTGCTTTTAAAGACGGGCAGCCTGTCGACGGCTTTATGGGCGGGCAGCCAGAGAGTGAGCTGAAAAAATTTGTTGGCCGCCTAACAGGCGCGGTTGATCCCAAGGTCGAGGCCGCTGAGCTTGCGGCGCGGGCCAAAGATAGTCTTGCGGCAGGCGATTCCGGCGGCGCGGCGCAGGATTATGCATCTGCTCTGCACCTAGACCCTGATTGCGCCGAAGCGTTGGCGGGATTGGCGCGTATATATATTGATAGCGGCAATGAGGAACAGGCCGGCGCTATGATAAGCGCGGCCTCCCCCGCCATTGAAAACCATCCCGAGGTTTCTGCCGTGCGTTCTATGCTCAGCCTGAAAGCGCAGGCCCCAAAGGCCGAAGAGACAGACGATGTTACGGCGGGGCTACAGGCCGCGGTTGACGCAAATCCTGAAGATTTGGATGCGCGCCTGAAACTGGCCAAAGCCCTCGCGGGCGCAGGGCGGAACGCCGAAGCCGTGGATCACCTACTTTATTCCATCGCCAAGAAACGCAGCCATAAAGACGAAGCAGCGCGCAAATTCCTATTGACGATTTTCGAAGCCGAGGGCGTTGAAAGTGAGGTCTCAATTGAGGGTCGCCGCCGCCTGTCTTCGATATTATTTGCGTAAACTAAAACCCATTTCAAACGTAAGAAAGATATGAGCGCACATTACAAATCACTCGCCCGCCGCACAAAGCCTAGCACAGTTGCGGTCTTCCCGCTTAACGGAACGGTTTTACTACCGGGCTGCGAGCTGCCGCTTAATATCTTTGAGCCCCGCTATCTGAACATGATTGATGACGCTCTAAAAGGCGAACGATTGATTGGCATGATCCAGACGGATGACAAGGCGCCGTCTGGCCTATCAAGCATTGGCGGACTGGGCCGCATTAATCAATTCTCGGAACAAGATGATGGGCGCTACCTTATTGTGCTGAAGGGGCTTAAGCGATTTAAATTCCTTGAGGACGTCAAAGGCACGACTCCTTACAGGCAGGCTAAAATTAGTTTTGAGGGGTTTGAAGCCGATGCCGATTTACATGATCCGCGCACATTACCAGACGCGCTCACCGATGTGGGCGGCACGGAACGCGCGGCGCTAACCGTAGCGATGAAGAGCCTTGCTAAAGCCTTGCAAGTGTCTGTGGATTGGGACGGTCTTGCCGAAATTCCTCTGCCGCAATTGGTCAACCAAGCAGCCATGATAAGCCCGTTCAAACCCGCTGATAAGCAATCCCTGCTTGAGGCCGTCTCTACAGATGATCGGCGCAGATTGTTGACGGGCCTGCTCCATCTCTATGCCAGCACAGGCGGCGAGGCTCCCGATCAGCCCATGAATTGAGTTCAGTCCAAAATGGATTAAGGTCAACAGACTAACCAAAGAAAGTAGAGCGCGATATGGCTAAGACATCTAAACCCGCGGCAAAGACCGTAGACCCCGCAGTGACCATCGACCCAAAGCTGCTATCGGCGCTGATTTGCCCAAAAACGCGCGGCCCCCTAACGCTCAACCGCGAGACTCATGAGCTGATTTCAAAAAAAGCCAAACTGGCCTACCCTATCCGCGAAGGCGTGCCAATTATGCTGATCGAGGAAGCCCGAAAGCTGGAGCCGTAAATGACAGACTTGCCTGCAGAGAATCTTACCCAAGCGCAGCAAGACGCGCTTGACGCACAAACCTTTCGCCGGCTTTTAAAGCATTTGGACGACAATAAGGATGTACAAAATATCGACCTCATGATTACAGGGAATTTCTGCCGTAATTGCTTGTCCAAATGGTATAAAAATGCAGCAGAGGATGCGGGACATGAGGTGGACATGGACGCCGCCCGAGCCCGTATTTACGGCATGCCCTATAGCGAGTGGAAGAAAAACCACCAGCCCAAAGCCACGCCCGAGCAGCTCGCCGCCTTTGAGGCGCGCACGAAAGGCTGATAAGCTAAAGGATGGCGCCCGGTCTTGAACCCTGCGGCTTGCCTCCCCATCTCTCTGCTATGACACATTATGATTATGCAGACGCCTCTCAGTGGCGCGGGACGACTATTTTATCTGTACGCAAAGGCGGTAAAGTCGTCATTGTCGGCGACGGACAAGTAAGCGCGGGCAACACGGTCATGAAATCGTCAGCGCGCAAAGTGCGCACCCTTGCAGGCGGTAAGGTGATTACTGGATTTGCAGGCGCAACGGCGGATGCGTTTGCGCTTCTGGAACGCCTCGAAGCCAAGCTAGAGCAATATCCGACGCAGCTCGCGCGTGCCTGTGTGGAGCTGGCCAAAGACTGGCGGACCGACAAATATCTACGCCAGCTGCAAGCTATGATGATCGTAGCCGACAGTAAAGCGACCTATGTTCTAACAGGTAACGGTGATGTGGTGGAGCCCGATACGCTTGCGGGCGGCGGCGAGATTACGGCCATTGGCAGCGGCGGAAACTTTGCGCTGTCTGCCGCGCTGGCGATGGATGATTACGAGACCGACGCCGAAGTTTTAGCGCGAAAAGCTATGGCCATTGCGGACCGTATTTGTGTTTTTACAAATGGTAACCTCACGATTGAAAGCCTGCCCGACACAAGCGCCAAAGCCAAGCCCGCTTAGGCCACCATTTTCCCAATAGGCCAGCTAAGCGTGATGAAGGCCCCGCCCGAGCGCGGGTGATTGTCAAAGCTTACTGTGCCGCCGGTGCGCTCTATAAGCGTTTTCGCGATAAAGAATCCAAGCCCCAATCCGCCGGCCATTTTATTGGCTTCGCTGCGCACGGAAACATAAGGCTCGCCAAGGCGCGCACGCACGGCGGGCGCAAAGCCAGGCCCGTCATCTTCAATGCTGATTGTAATAGTTTCGCGCGTCCACGCCCCCGTGAGGGTGACGCGGGTATTGGCAAATTCAACAGCGTTCTCGACGTAGTTTTTCAGCCCGTATAGAATTTCAGCTTGGCGACGCAAATCAGGCTCTGGGCCCTCGCCGTAAGTCTTAATCTCAATCTGGCTACCAAGGCCGAAATAGGGCTCGGACGCTTCTTCCAGCATGGCTTGGAGTTGCATGGTGTCATGCATCATCTCCCCGGCATCTCCCCGCGCGCCAAGCTGTTTAAGTATGTCGCGGCAGCGCTTAGCCTGTTCCACCAACAGTTTTGCGTCCTCGCCCATATCGGTATTGGGGTCGAGCTCGCGCGCCATTTCTTTGGCCACAAGCTGCATTGTCGCGAGCGGCGTGCCCAATTCATGCGCCGCCGCCGCCGCCAGGCCGCCCAAAGCGGCGAGTTTTTGTTCCTGTGCCAGCACCGCTTCGGTTGCGGCCAAGGCTTCGCTCATACGGCGGCCTTCGCGCGAGGCTTGCCACGCATAGATGGACGTAAAAACCATACCCGTCATCAAGGCAATCCATAGGGCAAATGTGAACTGCCTAGGCAGGCTGAAACTTCCCGCAGGCGACCACGGCAAGGGCATATGGTTAAACATTAAAAACAGCGATGAGAAGGCCGCCAGTCCGCCAATAGAATAAAGCACCCGCTTTGATAACGTCGTCGCGCCCGTCACGACCGGGGCCACAAATAACAGCACAAAGGGGTTGTTCATCCCCCCCGTAAACCACAACAGCAGCGCCAGCTGCAATGTATCAAAGCCCAGCTGACATATTGCTTCTATTGTGCCCACGCGGCGGTCAAGCGGGAAGGCAAAGCTGACGGCCAGATTCACGAGGGCAGACAGCATAACGATTATGGCAGCGGGAATATAGGGATAGCTAAAGCCTAAAACCTCGGAGACAATAACAAGGGTAAACGCCTGACCCGCAACCGCCGTCCAGCGCAACGTAACAAGGGTTGAGCGGCGCAGTCGCCCCGCAGTTTTGCGCGATAAATGAGACAGGCGCAAATGGTCTTGACCGGCCAGATTTGTTGTGCCGCGTACAGCATGCGGGTCTGCAAAAGGGACGGGTAATATTGCCGCGTCTGCATCAAGTTCATTGGACATTTTTAAATAAGCTTTCTATCTAGCCTATACGTTACTCATAAGAACAAGGCTTGACCATGATACAATTTATCCAAAAAGCCATGACCTCGCTTGCCCTTTGCGGTATGGCCTTTGCGCTTGCGGCTTGCGGGCCAGCAGGCAATTCTGGCGTTGCGCAATCTGGAACCGTCATCGCCAGCGGTACAGCCAATATCGGCGGACCATTCACCCTGACCGATACAAACGGCGCGCTTTTTACTGAGCAAAACCTAAAGGGTCAGCCGAGCCTTATTTATTTTGGCTTTAGCTATTGTCCAGATGTTTGCCCAACGGCGCTTCAAAAAATGGGCGCGCTGCAAGAGCAGCTCGGCGCCGATGGAGATAAGCTGCGCTATATCTTTATCTCGGTTGATACAGAGCGCGACACAGCTGAAACGCTCGCCCCCTATGTGACCTCGCGCGGCTTTCCTCAGCCGCTCATTGGCTTGTCAGGCACGCAAGAGCAAATGGACAAGGCGGTCGCGGCGTACCGCATCTATGCCCAAAAGGTCAAAGACGACACCAGCGCGGCCGAGTTCACCTATGATCATTCCGACCTGATTATTGTCATGAACAGCGAAGGCGCGTTTTCAACCCTCTTTACGCGAGACACAGCCTTGCCGCAAATGGTCAGCCAACTTCGCGAGCTGCTCTAAGGCAGTCTCAGCTCATCTGGCGTCTGGCATCTGGCATCTGGCGGGATGAAAATCATTTAACGCCGACCGATTGCTATGCCCTATTGCCATTGCCTGCGGCGACCCCCATTATTTAGTCATGAGCTTTCTCTCCAAACTCTCAGCCCAGCGCGGCGCGGTAAAGCCGAGCGATTCGCCCTTTGGCACCAAAGGTGAATTTCGCGACCCTGATGATAAGCGTATTCTCTATAAGCTCTCAGCAAGAGCGCGGCGCATTTCGCTTAAGGTCAAAACGGCGGAGCGAGAGGTTGCCGTCATCGTCCCATCAGAGCGCGCGCTCTCCAAAGCCGTCACCTTTGCGCGCGAGAACCGCGAGTGGATAGATGTGCAGCTTGAGAACCTGCCGCCGCCTATGCCTTTTGTTGATGGCGGCGAGATTATGATACGGGGACAGGCCTATAGGTTGATTGCGTCTGAGGGACGCGGGCGGCCCAGCATACGCCACCAAATCCGCGAGGTGCATGTCCCCTCCCCCGATGCAGAAAGCCTGCCGGGGCGCGTAAAGCGTTTACTTATTCGCGAAGCACGCGAAGAGCTTGAAGCGGCAACGCATTTTTACGCCGACAAACTTGGGAAACGCGTTTCAAAAGTCAGTGTCAGAGATCAAAGCTCGCGCTGGGGCAGCTGCATTACCCGCAATGGCGAAGGCCAAATCAGCTATAGCTGGCGGCTGATTTCCGCCCCGCCCTATGTTTTGGAATATGTCGCCGCCCATGAATGCGCCCATATGATTGAAGCCAATCACAGCCAAGCCTTTTGGGATGTCTGCGCGCGCATTTCCGATGACGTGAAGCCCGCCAAAAAATGGCTCAATAAACACGGCGCGATGCTCCATGCCGTCGGCGCGGAGTTTTAACCTCTGCGCTTAGCGGATTGCGAGTGGGTGTTGTGGACTGATGCCTGCCCATTACCCAGTCTATTACAAAGGCGAAAATTGGATTGTGTCTAAACTCGCATTTTTTGGAAGGTCATCAGTGAGATGCAGCGTAACAACGATTTGCCCATCTGCCTCCCGCTCGAAGACAGTGAAAATTTGACCTCTGCGCGATAGCGACCCTACCGAAGACAAAACATCTTCAAGGCTTTCAATCTTCACCTTGTCATAAATCAAATGGGCTGTTTTTATAACGCGAGACTGCGCGGGCAAATCCTCTCCTGTCACAAGCCAGTAAACAGATTCAGAGGCCTCCAGTTTTGCTGCGCTTTGGCCGACGCCGTGCAATCGGTTACTCTGGTCGTCTGCTGCGCTCATATTGCCGCTGATAAATATGTGCGGCGCGCCATATTTTGCGTAAGTCGGTTTAAGCGCAAGTCCCGCCGCGCGAGTATCTAAATTGAAATACTCACTGGTCATGGCCGCAATTTCAGAAGATGAAAAGGTTTCGTCAAAGACGGGCGGCGAAGACGCACAAGCCGTAAGCAATAGAACCAGTGTAAGACAGCATTTTCGTTTAATCATACCCGAACGTGTACGTTAATCGTCAAACTTACAAGCCTTAGCTTTCTCCGACATATTTTATCATCAGCGCGCGCACATTCACTTTCGCCTTAAGCCTGCTCGCGAGCATATACATGCCGCCGATTTTACGCTGGATGAAAACGGTTTCAGGCGGGGGAAGGTGCCAGAGCTCTTTCTCCCCCGCAAGCGGCATGGCTTTGTCGCGCATCTTTGCAGCCAGCGGATTATGGCCAAAATCAAAGGGGCCGTCGACGCGCAGCGGCTCGAGCGCCGTGTCGATGATATCCAAAATAGCGGTCTTAAACCGCGCCGGCATATCGGCGGAAATAAACCCAATATGGGCTGCCGCGTCAAAACTGGCGCGGGTGTCCCCCGACAGGGCCGCGCGCATGATGTTTTTATAGGCGGCCGCCATATCTTCCCCGACCTCGCGGCTGGCGCCAAAGTCCAAAAGAACAAGCCGCTGCGCGCGGTCATTATACCGGTAATTGGCGAAATTTGGATCAGTTTGCATCGCGCCAAATTCAAAAAGCTCGCGCAGCAACAGCTCGATGAGTAATGACACCACCCGATCGCGCGTCTCTTGCGAGGCGTTCTCCAGCGCTTCAATCGGCAGGCTTTCTATATAGGACATCGCCAAAATACGGTCCGTAGACAGCTCTGGGAAATAGACGGGGACTTCAAAATTATCATCCCCCGCCAGCAGCTCGCCGAAAAGCTCTAGATAGGCCGCCTCGCGCAGATAATCCGCTTCTTGGTGCAGCTGGCGGCGGCCTTCTTCTATCAAAGGGCCAACATCCAAATTGGCGGGGACAAGGCCGGTCATCTTAAGAAGGGCCGCGACATTATTCACATCGCTATCAATACTTTCGCGCACGCCGGGATATTGCACTTTAATCGCCAGCGACTCGCCGCCCAGCCCCGCGGCGCGCTGTACTTGCCCAATAGAGGCGGCGGCGATGGGCTGATATTGAAAACTCATAAAGCGGCCTTTCCAATCCGCGCCCCACTGCTCGGTGAGGACGCTGTCCAGCTGTGCTTTGGGCATGTGCTGCGCGTCGGAGCGCAGCCTTGCGAGGATGTCCGCAAATTCCTTGGGCAGGAAATCGCCGCTATCCATAGAAATCATCTGGCCGATTTTCATCGCCGCACCGCGCATATTGGACAGCTGTGCCGTGACCTTGCGCGCATTGGACGGCGTCATCATTAAATCGGCCACAGAGGGCCGCTTTCCAGACGCAAGTTGCTTGACACCGCTCGCCGCCATGCTGCCAGCAATCCCCGCCGCCATGCCGCCCAGCCCCGCAAGCCGCGACAGACGGCGCGACGGGACAGCCTTGCCGTCTTTATCATAGCTCGGGCTCGTCATGTGATTAATCGCCTCTCAGAATACCGCCCCTATATTACGAGCGGGGCCCAAAAGAGTTTCGTGGCAGAGTCTGTTTAGCGGGGCAAGGGCCGCCTTGGTCAGAGGCTAAACCGAAAGACAACTCACTTCAGCATCGGCTAACGGCTCGGTCTTCATTGATAGCCTCCACCGAACGTATTAGATTCGTCCATTTTAAGACAATGAGGTGATGTCTGTCTTCAAGCCAATCCTGCGGATAATCATCTGTCGATTTTGATTTATCAAAACAACTCATCCCCACCTTCCCAAAGTCATGTATGCTGCGCGGCATGACCTTTGCGCCTTTTAAAACCGAGCTGTTAAGTCGCGTCTCTCATGACGCCTTGAACCTCTGTTTTTGGTCGCGTCCCAATCCAGCCTGTCATGAAACCACTTATGATAAACACGCTCTGGGGCTTCTCGGGCGCATCCGCCTATGGCTACGGCTGCTCTGGGGCAGGGGCCAGCTAAAGGCGGCTTACCCATACACGCATAGGCGCCCGTTAAACCGTGCCGATGCGCGAATAAAGAAACGAAGCCTGCCAGTCGCGCGGCAGGGCAACCCAATCGCGGTTATGTTGTCGCGCGTTATTGGCCGTGCGCGTTACCTTCGCTTCATTTATGATGAATGCCTTACGGGACGCGCGCGTTGGTGCTTTAGCGATTGGAATTGGAAATGGGCCAAGCGGATTTGCTTTAAAGAAAACCCGCTGACACGGCGAAAAAAACGCGCCGCTTTAGCGCGTTCCTTTAAGCTGCCTATAGACCCTAAGCCTGATTAACGCCTTTATGTCTGTATTTTGATTAAAGCCCCGCTACCCCTGACGGGCAGCGGCCAATGACGCTTGGAAGACTGAAGGACACACCCCAAAACCGCCCCACGTTCAGGGTCATTTTGCCCACTTGCGTTTCGCCGTAATTCCCCTAGATAATCGGGGTTATGAGCACATCCAAAACGACATCCGATTTACCGCCCGTTGGCAGCGCAGAGTATCAATCGCGTATTCGCAATTTTTCTATTGTGGCGCATATTGATCACGGCAAATCCACCCTGGCGGACCGCCTTATTCACTATACGGGCGGTCTATCCGACCGCGAAATGTCCGAGCAAGTGCTTGATAATATGGACATTGAAAAAGAGCGCGGCATTACCATCAAAGCCCAAACTGTGCGCCTTGAATATCCCGCCGATGACGGCAAAACCTATATCCTTAACCTGATGGATACGCCGGGCCATGTTGACTTTGCCTATGAAGTTTCGCGCTCGCTCGCGGCCTGCGAAGGCTCGCTCCTCGTGGTGGATGCCTCCCAAGGCGTTGAAGCGCAAACGCTCGCCAATGTTTATCAAGCGATAGACCACGACCACGAAATTGTGCCGATCCTCAATAAGATTGATTTGCCAGCCGCGGAACCTGAACGCATCCGCGCGCAAATCGAAGACGTGATTGGCATTGACGCGTCCGACGCCGTTCTCGCCTCAGCTAAATCGGGCATTGGCATTAAAGAAACCCTAGAGGCGATTGTCACGCGCCTGCCCGCGCCTGAAGCCGGCGACCCAGACGCGCCGCTCAAAGCCATGCTCGTGGATGCCTGGTATGATAATTATATGGGCGTGATTGTTCTGTTTCGCGTGCTTGAAGGCACGATGAAAAAAGGCATGCGTATCCGCACCATGAGTACGGGCGCAAGCTATGTCGTCGATAAGGCGGGCGTGTTTCTGCCCAAGCCAACAGATGTCGCCAGCATTGGCCCCGGCGAAGTGGGCTTCTTTACGGGCTCCATTAAAGAAGTGGCGGACGCGGCGGTGGGCGATACCATCACCGAAGATAAACGCCCAACAGAAACCGCGCTCGAAGGATTTAAACCCGCGCAGCCCGTCGTGTTCTGCGGTATCTTCCCCGTTGACGCCGCCGATTTTGAAGACCTGCGCGCCGCCGTTGGACGCCTGCGGCTGAACGATGCCAGCTTTAGCTTTGAAATGGAAACCTCCGCCGCGCTGGGCTTTGGGTTTCGCTGCGGATTCCTCGGGCTCTTGCATCTGGAGATTATCCAAGAACGGCTCGAGCGCGAATTTGATTTGGACCTCATTACGACCGCGCCATCCGTGGTCTATACGCTGGCGATGAATGACGGGAGCGAGATGTTCCTGCATAATCCTGCCGATATGCCCGACATTATGTCCATCGCCCATATCGAAGAGCCGTGGATTAAATGCCAGATTATGACGCCCGATGAACATCTCGGCGGTATATTGAAACTTTGCCAAGACAGGCGCGGCATTCAAACGAACCTGTCCTATGTCGCGGGCCGCGCAATGGTGGAGTATGAATTGCCGCTCAATGAGGTGGTGTTTGACTTCTATGACCGCCTGAAATCGACGTCCAAAGGCTATGCCAGTTTTGACTACCAAGCCATTGGCACGCGCGAGGGTAATCTTGTGAAGATGAGCATACTCGTGAACGGCGATCCTGTCGATGCGCTCTCTATGCTAGTTCACCGTGACCGCGCAGAGTCGCGCGGGCGGCAAATGTGCGAACGCCTCAAAGACCTCATCCCGCGTCACCTGTTTAAAATTCCCGTCCAAGCCGCGATTGGCGGGCGCATCATCGCGCGCGAAACCATCGCGGCCATGCGCAAAGACGTGACGGCGAAATGTTACGGCGGCGACGCCTCGCGTAAACGCAAACTTCTCGATAAGCAAAAAAAGGGTAAAAAGCGTATGCGCCAATTTGGCAGCGTCGAAATTCCGCAAGAAGCCTTCATCGCCGCACTGAAGATGGATGATTAAGCGTTTCGCGCAAACATCGAAAAATCATAGATTTTTTGACGTCAGGACGTTCTTGCACCATACGAAATCCACCGCTATAGAGCGCCTCTGAAACTTGTGCTCCGAAACGAAGCGGCTCATCGGCAAATCGACCATTTTGGGTCGATTTCCACGATAAGGGTTTAAGGCGCACTGCCCGCGCGCG
>CAKZTE010000156.1 GCA_937923115.1 uncultured Caulobacterales bacterium
GGTTCAAATTGACCACGTCCAATATAGGATAGTGCCATAGATATAGGGCATAAGATGTCATGCCAATCCACGCCAAGGGCGGGAACTCCAACACTTTAAACCCCCACCGTAGGCAAGAGAGATAGTATAGGTTCAACATCACCACAAAGATTGCAAAGCCTTGCAGGGAAAATCTGAAAACCCAGCGAAACATTTCATCCCGCAGAAGGAAACTCACTAATAAGAGCCCCATCGCGAATAGAAACGGCAAAACACCGATCGCGGGCCGAAGCGTTTTCAGGCCCGATCTGTGGAGCATGATTGTAAACAAGCAGCCCCAGGCGATGCTATCGATACGCGCAAAAGTCGACATATAATTATAGTGGCTGACCGAACCGTCATAGGTCTGAAATATAACCATGCGCCAGATAGGTACGGCAATGAGAATTGCCAGGACCCAAATGTGTAACTTGCGCCACGCCAATCCCGCGAACATCACGAGCAGCGGAAACAGCATATAAAAGTGCTCCTCGACAGCCAATGACCAAAGCTGTGTCCAGCTCATCAAAGGCGAATAACCCGTATTAAACGCATTGATTTGGTAGAAATTGGTAAAGTAGAAAATAGCGGCCAACGACTCCGCCACAGTTGGGCTGCCGTAACCTCGAAGGGCGTAGAAAATCATCGTCCCAAACACCATGAACAGTAAAGCTGGATAGAGCCTGATGAAGCGGCGAGCATAGAAATTCGGCAGATCGATTTTGCCCTTTTTCTCCTGCTCCGCGATAAGCAACCGCGTGATTAAAAAGCCAGAGATAAAGAAAAAGACTGTGACCCCAAAACCGCCCGGCAAGATATGCGCAAAACCAAGGTGCGCCGCCACGACGATTAGCACAGATATCGCGCGTATTCCGTCAAGCCCCGGAATATAGCCGTACTGAGCCTTTGTCGGCAACGACTCTGTGTTGATTTCATTTAGGAATGAAAACCAGCGGCGCGTATCGCGGGGGGTCTGCACAGCCATACTATCTCCTCACGCGCAAGCGCCGTAAAAGCGGCGGTAGGCCGCTCGCGAGACGATACAGGCGAGCCGCTAAGCGAGGCTTTTACTTAAATCATCAAAGCGTTTAATATCAGTTAGCAACGCCTCAAATTGATCCATTGGAATCATATTTGGACCATCACTGGGGGCTTTGTCAGGGTCTGGATGCGTTTCCATGAATATCGCCGCCACGCCAATCGACGCCGCCGCGCGCGCAAGATGAGGCACAAATTCACGCTGCCCGCCCGATGTGCCGCCCTGCCCGCCGGGCTGCTGCACGCTGTGGGTGGCGTCAAAAACGACTGGCGCGCCAAAGCTCTTCATAATGGGGAGGCCGCGAAAGTCTGTGACAAGCGTGTTATAGCCAAAGCTGGCCCCGCGCTCGCACGCCATGACATTGCCATTGCCCGCTTCAACCACCTTAGCGAGGACGTTCTCCATATCCCAAGGCGCGAGGAACTGTCCTTTCTTGACGTTTATGACTTTGCCCGTTTTCGCGGCAGCTACCAGCAAGTCCGTTTGGCGGCACAGGAAAGCGGGAATTTGCAGAATATCAACGACTTTGCCGACAATCTTAGTCTGCTCTGCAGTATGAACATCAGTCAAGACAGGCAGGCCAACTTCGCTTTGGATCTCCTTGAAAACATCCATTGCCTTGTCCAGTCCAATACCGCGCGCCGAGTGAATAGACGTGCGATTGGCTTTATCATAGGAGGACTTGTAAACAAGGTTGAGCCCAACGCGCTTCGCTATGCCTTTCAACCGCTCAGCCGTCATCATGGCATGGTCACGTGACTCCATCGCGCAGGGACCAGCAAAGATTGTGAGGGGTAAATCATTCCCGATTTGATATGAGCCGCCAATTGGTGTCGGCAGTGAGATCACAGAACTTTGGGTCGCCATAGCATCATCCTTTAATTGCGCCGCTCTTATCACGATTTGTTTTAGGCGGAACAGTTAATTGCAGGACAGCATTGAGGCATAAATGCTTGAAAGCAAACGAGGGCGTCCTATAGTCGCCTTTGGTTCAGCCCTAACTTTGGAATATGATATGACTGCGACATCTGTCCTTGATTTAATCGGTAACACGCCGCTACTGCGCCTCAACGAAGCGTCAAAACTTACGGGCTGTGAAATATTGGGTAAAGCTGAATTCCTAAATCCCGGCCAATCTGTCAAAGACCGCGCAGCGCTGGAAATCATTCGCCAAGCCGAAGCGTCTGGCGCGCTAAAGCCCGGCGGTGTTGTCGTTGAAGGCACAGCAGGCAACACAGGCATTGGCCTTGCTATGGTATGCTCCGCGCTGGGGTACCGCTGCAAAATCATCATGCCGCGCACCCAATCCGAAGAGAAGAAAGACGCCGTAAAACTCCTCGGTGCAGAACTCATCGAGGTTGACGCTGTGCCATACGCAAACCCGAAAAACTATGTCCGCTATTCAGAAGAGGTCGCGAAGAATACCAAAGACGCGATTTGGGCCAACCAATTTGACAACACAGCCAACCGTGACGCCCATATCAAAACAACAGGTCCAGAAATTTGGGACCAGACAGAGGGAAAGGTGGACGGCTTCGTTTGCGCCGTAGGATCTGGCGGAACATTAGGCGGCGTTTCTATGTCGTTAAAATCTAAGAACAAAGACGTGAAAATTGGAGTTGCTGATCCTTTCGGCTCCAAGATGTATAGCTATTACAAAACAGGTACGCTTGAGACTGAAGGCGGCTCTGTTACAGAAGGCATCGGTCAAGGTCGCATCACAAAGAACCTAGAAGGCGTTGTGATTGACCACGCCTATAGAATTTGTGACCGCGAGGCGCTAGAGATTGTCTTCTCGCTCAATCAACTCGAAGGCTTATGCCTTGGCGGCTCATCTGGAATTAACATTGCGGGCGCCATTGAGCTCGCCAAAGAGCTTGGCCCCGGCCACACCATCGTAACCATTCTGTGTGATTACGGGCAGCGCTACCAGAGTAAGATTTACAATCCGGAATTCCTGCGCGCGAAAGACCTGCCCGTTCCCTCTTGGTTATGCTAAATACTGATCCCCTCGTCACCACCGATTGGCTGTCGGCAAACCTTGGCACAGTACGCCTTTTGGACGGAACATGGTCCATGCCCGGCGAGGAAAACACGCTGCCAAGCGGTTACATCCCGGGAGCGGTTGTCTTTGATATTGACCGAATAGCGGACACCGAGACTGCGATGGCGCATATGCTGCCCGATGCCGAAACTTTTGCAAAGGCCGTCGGCGAGATGGGGATTACAATTGACGATACTATTGTCGTGTATGACCGTCACGGTATGTTCTCGGCACCGCGCGTCTGGTGGACCTTTCGCATGTTTGGCCACAAGAACATT
>CAKZTE010000157.1 GCA_937923115.1 uncultured Caulobacterales bacterium
GAGGCGCGGGCGGAACGCGGCGACGTCATTGCTGATTTTTACGAAAGCCGCGATCAATACGCCCAGGCCCGTGATAGCGGCTCGGGCGACCCGCGAAAAATTGCGGGGGTTTACCGTCCCCTGCCGCCAGAGCGGCTTTATTTGTTAAGCGATGAATGGAAGGCCGTCACGGCTCCGCTGTCAACGCGGCATCACTCTCCCTTCATTCCGCCAGAGACGGAAAACGTGCTTGATTTTGGCGGCAAGCCTGCCCGCAATTTCTCGCCTGAACGCAAGACGACTGGCACGAATGTGTTCCAAGTTTTAGTGGACCATGTTCGTAATTTGCGCGGTTCCAAGAAACGCGTGCTGCTCGCGAGTTGGACACAAGGTTCCGCTGACCGCATGGGTAGTGTGCTTGAAGACCATGGCCTAGAGACCGACCTTGTCACGCGCGGCCCCGACGCGCTGGCTATCCCGCAAGGCAGCGTAAGGCGCGTACTCCTGCCGATTGATCAAGGGTTTACCTTTGGCGATCTTGCCGTCATCTCAGAGCAAGATATCTTGGGTGACCGCCTTGTTAATCGCGGCAAAAAACGAAAAGCGAAAAACTTTATCGCCGAAGCCGCTGCGCTGCGCCCTGGTGATCTTATCATTCATATTGATCACGGACTTGGGCGTTATATCGGACTTAAAACATTATCTGTGGGCGATGCGCCGCATGACTGCCTAGAGCTTGAATATCATGGCGGCGCGCGGCTTTACCTGCCAGTAGAAAATATTGAACTGCTGTCGCGTTATGGCGGAGCATCGGACGGCACGGTGCTTGATAAGCTTGGCGGCGTGGCGTGGCAGTCGCGCAAAGCTAAGGCCAAAGACAAATTGCGCGAAATGGCGGGCGAGCTGATTAAAATTGCGGCCAAGCGCGCGCTGCGAACGGCTGAACCGATAGATATGCCAGAAGGGGCCTATGATGAATTTTGTTCGCGTTTTCCCTATGCCGAAACTGACGACCAGTTGTCCGCGATTGATGATGTATTCACCGACCTGAAAAGCGGACGTCCCATGGACCGCCTCGTTTGCGGTGATGTGGGTTTTGGGAAAACCGAGGTGGCCCTTCGCGCCGCATTTGCCGTCGCCATGAGCGGAAAACAAGTCGCCGTTGTTGTGCCAACAACCGTGCTCTCGCGGCAACATTTTAAAACCTTTGCCGAGCGCTTTCGCGGCTGGCCCGTTAATGTGCGCCAGCTCTCGCGGCTTGTATCAGCTAAGGATACGAAGGAAACAAAAGAGCAGCTCGCAAGCGGGCGCTGCGAAATTGTGATTGGGACGCACGCCCTTCTTGCCAAGAACATAAAATTCACGGATCTTGGCCTGTTGATTGTCGACGAGGAGCAGCGTTTTGGCGTCGGGCATAAAGAAAAGCTGAAAGCCCTTCGCGCCGATGTCAATGTCCTCACGCTCACGGCTACGCCTATACCGCGTACGTTGCAAATGGCGCTCTCGGGTATTCGGGATTTGTCGTTGATTGCGACGCCGCCCGTGGATCGCCTTGCGGTACGCACCTATGTTGCACCGTTTGACCAAATCTCTATCCGCAAAGCCATTTTACGCGAGCGATATCGCGGCGGGCAAAGCTTCTTCGTTGCGCCCCGCATCAAAGATCTTGGCCGCCTTGAGGAGTTCATGCAAAAACATGTTCCCGAAGTAAAATATGTTGTGGCCCATGGCCAGATGTCGGGCAGCGCGCTCGAGGACATTATGACCGCGTTTTATGACGGCCAATATGATGTGCTGTTGTCGACCTCTATAATTGAAAGCGGGATTGATATTCCGCGCGCCAATACGATGATAATTTACCGCGCCGACAGATTTGGTCTCGCGCAGCTTTATCAAATGCGCGGACGCGTTGGCCGCTCGCGCGTGAGGGCCTATGCTTACATGACAATCCCCGAAGGGTTTGTGGCGACGGACGGCGCGATACAGCGCCTGAAAGTGCTGCAATCCCTTGATACGCTCGGTGCGGGCTTTACCCTTGCTAGTCATGATTTAGACATGCGCGGCGGCGGCAACCCGCTCGGAGAGGAACAGTCAGGCTATGTCAAAGATGTTGGCGTGGAGCTGTATCAGCATATGCTGGAGGAGGCCGTCGCGGAGCTGCGCGATGATGATTTGTTTGTCGACCAAAGCTGGTCGCCCAATGTTAATGTCGGCGTCGCAATCCTTATCCCTGAGCATTACATCGAAGACCTCAATCTTCGCCTCGCGACTTACCGCCGTATTTCGGATGTGACAGATGATGCGGAGAGCGACGCGCTTGCAGCAGAGCTTATTGACCGCTTTGGCCCGCTCCCAACTGAGGTTGATAGCCTTCTGAAAGTGATGCGTATTAAACGTCTCTGCCGCGCCGCCCATGTCGAAAAAATTGATGCTGGGCCAAAGGGCGTCGTGATGTCCATTCGCCACAAAGATGTTAAAGACCCAAGTGTTATCTTAAATGCTATTACGCAAAACGGCGGTTGGCGACTTCGGCCTGATCAAACGATTTTTGTAAACGGTCATTTTGAAAAAGCGGGTGTTCGGCTAAAGGGCGTAGAGCGCGCGTTGAAGGCTTTGATTGAAGCTTAGCCGTATGGCAAGGCCAGTCTAGGCCGTTATTCTTTCGCTTCCGACTTGCTCATTGTTCATCGCTGCCAGCGTTCGCGTGACAAGATTATCGCTTGACTCGCCGTCCCGAAGTTCAGCAGTAGAGATGCCAAGCTCAACGGTGAACGGCCCTTCGTTCTTAACAGAGGTTGAGAACGCCGCGCAATCGACGATAGCGGAAATTCTTTCGACTACAGGCGTAATAGACATTTTCGTTTCGAGCGGGAAGGCGATAAGAAAAACGTCGTTTTCAGCGCGTCCGATAATGTCTTGCATGCGCACGAGATTTTTAATCATATTTCCGACTTGGGCGCAGGCGGTCGCAAACTCTTCTGGCGCGACAGAGTAGGGGGCATTGGGCCAAATCTTTACCGCAAGCAAGCTGACATAATTACCGTTTTCGCTGAACTCTTCGCAGGTGCGGCGTAAGTGATTATAAAAGAAAGCTGGGTTAAAAGTCTTGGACGGAGTATCAATGCAGGCCTTTCCGCCAAGCAGGCCAAATTCGCGTTTAAGTTGGCCGTGAATACGGTGATAATTAGCGAGTTCTAATATACGTCCGCTTATTTCCTCAAGGTCCGCATCCGCTTCAATCAAGTCGCGGGCACCTTTTTCAAATGCGCGTTCATGCTGATCAAAAGTTTTTCCGTCTACCAGCAGTAAGGTCGGTATGTGATATAGCTTGGCATTTTTACGCATCGTAGACGAAATTGTCAGCGGCGGCTCCACGTCATCCAGCGCGTTTAAAACAACGGCGTTAAATTGCGCCTCATAAAGATAATCAAAGGCAGAGAAGGTCGTGAAGGCTGCGACCACATCGACATTTTTCTCCTGAAGCGCATTGATAACAATCATGAATTCTGGTGTTGGTTTGCCAACAAATAGGATTTTGAAAGGCTTTGAAAGCGCGCTTTCTTCTAGTGTGTAATCAATATCAAAGTCCTGCTTCAAGGTCGTAATACGGCGCATGATTTCTTGTTCCATAGCAGCAAGACGAATAAGCGAATCCACGCGCGTGGCAACTTGGCTGGCATGCGCTGGCGGATAAATAACGCTGTCGAGGAAGGACATATCGATTTCGGCGCGGCGGCTAAGCGTTCCGAGAACTGGTATATGCTGCGCGTTATAATGCTTTTTCAGACCCGCAACAATTGTCGGCGCTTTTTCAATATAGTCTGTGAGGGCAAGTAAAATGAGGGTCGGGGTGTCTTTTGGCGCATTCCGCAAGGTGGCGCCGTCAAAGCTGCACTCCTTCACGCGGAAATTAAGCCTAAAAAGATAGGTTTTTATTTCTTCTGCGCGCGCTAAATTATCAGTCACAAGTAAGACGGTATTAGTCGGTTTGCCGTTGCTATCTCCGCCCGTCTGCCTAATGTCGTCCACCATCTGTTAATGCCCCAAACCTTTTCATGGTAAATTATGACTTAAATTTGTTTCTGATGTGTTAAATATGACTGCCCGCTATAGTTTTATTTTTCTAATTCTTCTATTAAGTCCTACCCCTCGAGTAAACCTGCAGGTTGTGCCGCTTTCAGCATGGCCTCTTGTAGTTTTTCAAAAGCTCTCGCTTCAATCTGGCGAATACGCTCGCGGCTGACCTTGTAAATTTTAGCAAGGTCTTCAAGGGTTTTTGGGCTGTCCGATAGGCGTCGTTCGCGGATGATATGCTGCTCACGCTCATTTAAGTCCGCCATGGCGGCCTCTAGAAGGGCCATGCGCGCGTCATGCTCTTGGCTTTCACCGAGCACGTCTTCTTGGCTGTCGTTTTCATCCTCTAGCCAATCTTGCCACTCTGCTGTTCCGTCTTCACCGCCAATTGTCACATTTAGTGATCCGTCGCCCCCATAGCTCATGCGGCGGTTCATGTTAATGACTTCAGTCTCAGAAACGTTCAGATCTGTTGCGATTTTCTTCAGATGCTCTGGGCCTAAATCACCTTCTTCAATCGCCTTCATTTCGCCTTTCATGCGGCGAAGATTGAAAAACAGCTTTTTCTGCGCGGCAGTCGTACCCATTTTGACAAGCGACCAACTGCGAAGGACATATTCCTGAATAGCGGCACGAATCCACCACATCGCATAAGTCGAGAGCCTAAAGCCCTTATCAGGATCAAACTTTTTCACGGCTTGCATCAAGCCCACGTTACCTTCGGAGATAACCTCGCCAATAGGCAGGCCATAACCGCGGTAACCCATAGCGATTTTCGCAACGAGGCGCAGGTGAGACGTAACCATTTTTTCTGCGGCGGCTGTATCCCCTTTTTCAACCCAGTTTTTAGCGAGCCGAAATTCCTCGTCCTTCTCTAGCATAGGATATTTGCGAATTTCGGATAGATAGCTGTTAAGGCCCTGCTCTGGTGACAGAGCTGTAGACAGCGTCAGATTGCCAGAATAGGCAGCATCTGTCGTTTGCCGTTTTGCAGGCAGAGTTGTTGTTGTCTTGGCCATAAAACCTCCTAGTCTCATCGAATAATAGGCAAGCCGCCCGTCAACCGAAGCTATAATATAGGTTACGGTACCGCAGTTTAAAGGTTACAAACCTAAATTCTTTGTCAGGCTGAAGTTTAGCGGCTTAAATATCAAGCTCTTCAATGAATTGCGCATGGTCTTGGATGTATTGAAACCGCAAATCAGCGCGTTTCCCCATGAGGGTTTCAACCAGTGCTTCTGTGCTGGGCAAGTTGTCGTCATCAATAGTGATACGGATCATCTTGCGTGTTTTGGGGTTCATCGTCGTATCTTTAAGTTGGCTTGCCATCATTTCGCCAAGGCCCTTAAACCGCCCAAGCTCAATCTTCCCGCGCCCCGTAAACTCTGTTTCAAGTAGGTGGTCTTTGTGGGCGTCATCAATCGCATAGGCAATTTTAGAGCCCTGTTTGAGCTTATAGAGCGGCGGCATCGCCATATAAAGCCGTCCCGTATCAATCAGGCCCGGTGTATAACGGTAGAAAAATGTGATGAGCAGGGCGGCAATATGCGCGCCGTCAACATCGGCATCTGTCATAATCACGACGCGTTCATACCGCAGATCGTCAAGTTCAAATCTCTTGCCAAGGCCGACGCCTAGCGCCACGCAAAGGTCAGAAATTTCCGCATTGCGCTGAATTTTATCCATCGTTGCGGACTCGACGTTTAAGATTTTACCTTTGAGCGGTAATATGGCCTGCGTCTCGCGGTTACGCGCTTGCTTGGCCGAGCCGCCCGCAGAGTCGCCCTCGACGATAAAAAGCTCTGTGCCTTCTGAGCCCTTGCGGGAACAGTCTGATAGTTTGCCGGGGAGGCGGAGCTTCTTGGTGGCCGATTTGCGTTTTACGTCGCGGGCTTTGCGGCGTTTCAGACGATCCTCTGAGTTTTGGATCGCCCATTCTAGAAGCTTTGTCGCGTCTTTGGGAGAGCTGGCGAGCCAATGATCAAAGGGATCGCGCACCGCATTTTCAACGAGTTTTGAGGCTTCAGTATTTGAAAGGCGGTCTTTCGTTTGACCTTGGAACTCTGGGCTTTTGATAAAGATTGAGACGAGGGCACCAATGCTGCTCATGACATCGTCAGTCGTAATATTAGCAGCTTTTTTGCTCATGCCCGTAATGTCGGCATAGGCGCGTAAGCCTTTGGTGAGGGCGGCGCGAAGGCCGGCTTCATGCGTGCCGCCGCCTGGCGTAGGGACCGTATTACAGTAGCTGCGGATAAGGTTGTCTGCTTCGCCAAAGCCTGCGGGAGTCCAGCCAACCGCCCATTCGACGCGTCCATGGCCTGTGTCTTTTTTGCTACGCCCCGCAAAGATATCCTCTGTTATCATGGTTTTCGCGCCCATGGTTTCTTTGAGGTAATCTGCGAGACCGCCTGGGAAATGGAAGGTGGCTTCGGAAGGTATTGCGTCAAGTTCTTGGACAAGCTCTGGCGCGCACTTCCAGCGGATTTCTACGCCGGGCTGAAGATAGGCTTTAGCGCGGGCCATTCGAAACAGGCGCGCGGCGCTAAACTTCGCTTTAGGGCCAAAGATTTCAGGATCAGGGTGAAATCGCACTTTTGTGCCGCGCCGATTGTTAATCGCGCCAAGGTTTTTGATTTTGCCAACGGGTTTGCCGCGCGAAAAAGTCATAGAGTAGAGTGTTTTATTGCGGGCGACTTCAACAACAAGGTCGTCGGAGAGTGCGTTTACCACTGACACGCCAACGCCATGTAATCCGCCTGAAGTCTCGTAAGCTTTGTTCGAAAATTTACCGCCCGAATGTAGCTCCGTGAGGATGACCTCTAGAGCCGATTTTTTTGGATATTTTGGATGTGGGTCGACGGGAATGCCGCGTCCATTATCACTGATTGAAAGATGCCCGCTAATCTCATACTCGACCTCAATTCGGCTGGCATGACCCGCGACGGCTTCGTCCATTGAGTTGTCGATAACTTCGGCAAACAGGTGGTGCAGCGCGCGCGCATCCGTTCCGCCAATATACATACCAGGCCGCAAACGAACGGGCTCAAGACCCTCAAGAACCTCAATATCCTTGGCCGAATAATTAGACGTGTCATTTCCAGATTTAGGGCCTGCAAACAGGTCTTTCTTTGCCGCACTCACCATGCATTTGCTCACTGATTGGTCGATTCAAAAAAATGAATCAAAAAATCAGTATGAGGCGATTTGCGCCCCATGCAAGTGGAGCGCCGCATTTATGGTGGGTATTAAGGCTTTCGTCTAGAATAGTAGGCGGAGAACGATGCGGCCTGTGTGACGAATAAAGCCATCACGAATGTCGCTATCGACGTCAAGCGAGAAACTCGAGAATTCAGAGCCTGCGGCGACTGAAAAACCGAGCAAGAAACCGCTGTCAGGGAATTCTTCAGACTGAATATTAAACGGTGTTGTGCCGCCAACAAATCGGCCCGTGGTAATGACGCCGTCATTAATGAAGTCATTGCGGTAGCCCACACGCACTGAGGGGCGTATCCATGTGCGTTTACCCATAAATTTCCCGCCAAAGTTAAGCATAGCCGTGGCAGAACCGCTGTCTGACGTCCGTTCGTCAATATCGAGCGTGATTCCAGCGCTGCCCGTTTCCGTGTAAGCTTTTTCTGTCAGCGAAAGATAATCTAATGAGACTGCTGGACGAACGAAAAATTTCTCACCAATGTCATAATCATACCCTGCGCGAAGCGAGGCGTTCATGTGCGTTCCCGACCAGTCACCGGACGACTCGCCTGTGAAGCTTCCTACTGTAACGTTTCTTTCACTCTCAAAATCATTGTAGCCAATACCTGCGAGCGCTTCGATGCCAAGCTTTCCAATTTCATAGCCCGCATAGGCCCCCAGCTGAACGGTAACAACATCAAGTGGGGCGTCATTATCAACAACGCTTTCAATTTCTGTTGAGGCAAATCCTGCTGTCAGGCCAACAGCATGGAACGGACCAATCGCCGTATCCAGGCCTGCCGTGAAGCCAAAGCCTGATCCGCGATATTGCTCGGAAAGCCCCGCGAGGTCGCGGTCTGCAAAATAAGCAAATTCTTGTATCCACGCGCCGCCAGGACGGTCTTGGCTGCGCCGTACATTGTCCAAATGCGAGCCAACGGCACCCGTTGCGCCGTCAACATTGGCGATAACAAATTGACGCGCCGCCGCAGCAAATTCAGGCAGCAGCTGATTATAGGCTTGATTAAATGAGGTTCCATCCGTGATATTTACAAAGGCGTCGCCAAGGGCCGCATTGGCGCCAAGCGCTTCAAAGGCAGAATTGAACGCCGCAGTCTGCACGGTGTCAAGTCCAAGGTCTGAGGTTTCGCGAAGATCCAGCGTCACAATGAGCGCGTTCGGATCGTTCGGGTCGATTGCATATGTCGTATCGTAAAGGAAGGGCGACACCGAGCCGCTAAGTGAAGATAGGTCGCCTGCAATGTTAAGGTCCGAGGCCCGCGCAATTGTGAAGTTGTTGCTGCTATTGCCGATGATGTTGGTCAACACAGGATTGATCTGCGCGCCGTCGGCAAAGCTTATGTCGCCAGAAGCAACAAGCGTGCTCGCCATGCCTGTCGCGCCGTTGAGCGTTGGGTTATAGGCTGATGTTGCGTCAAAACTTGCGCTTGTGACCGCGAGAGGTGTGCCTGACGTATTTGTTAGCGTGCCGTCCGCGACTGATAACGCGAGTGTGCCGCCATTGCTGGTGACCGCGCCGCGAAGCGACGCCCCTCCGCTAATTGAAAGTGTATTGGCACCCGCCCCAAAAGAAAGCCGGCCCAAAACAGAGCCTGCGTTGAGCGTTACAACATCGTCGCCGCTTCCAAGAAGGATGTCGCCGTTAATTGTTGGGTCAGGCGGGGTAATACTGTCTGTCGTATCGGAATCGATACGCGCGTTTTGCGTGAGGGTGACGCCCGATGTATTATTGGCGAGGTCAAGAGCCGTACGCGTAAAATTTGTGACCTCATCACCATTCGCATCGGAATTTAGTCCAAAGGCGCTGATCGTTCCAGAGTTTGTAATGTTGCGTAGCGTGCCAGAGCTGTCGCGTATCGCGATGACTTCGCCTGTCCGTCCTGTGATAACCGCGCCAATCGCGCCGCTATTTGTCAGGGATGTGACGTTTGCGCCGTCTTCAATATTAATGGCAATCGCCGTGATACTGCGCGCGGCTACAATGTTGCTTCGGTCCAAATAAATTTCGTCGTCCGCTTCGCGAACGCCTGCTGTGATCACGCCCGAGTTATTAATGGCTTCGGCAATCGCGCCGTTTCCAATGACAAGAACCTGTGCCGTACCGGTAAAGCCCTCAACGTCCGCAGTGCCGTCATCGCCAGAACGAAAACTTGATGCCGACATCGTACCCGTGTTGGAGAATCCGCCTTCAAGCGTGGCGTCGCGGACTTCAAATGTGGTAGAATTTACATCGTTATAAACGCCCTGAGACGCCAATTGTCCTTCATTGACGAAGGCATAAACAAGCGCGCTGTCAAAGCCTTCGGCGTCTGCGTCGGTAATAGCGGAAACGCGGCCAATCGCGATTGGCGTGCCCTGGCCATCAATTAGAATGGCTGGCGCGTTACCAAATTGCGAAACAGAGGCAACGGCTGTTACCGCAGAGGTCTCAGTGCCGTCCTCAGCTGTTGTCGTTGTGATGACTTGGTCAAAAAGAATGCCGCCAGTGATGTTGCCATTAATGTTAACGGCCGCCGCCGCTTGTCCCAAATCATCTTGGTCGATGAGTTCGCGCCCTTGGCGGTTAGGCCTATCGTTGAAGCGGTAGCCTGAGTTTGAAATAGCGGCGGAAGACGTAAACCCGCCTTCGATATCGCCTGCGACGCTGACAGCCGAGGTGTTAGTGCCGCGTGTTGTAATGGAGCGTCCCAGTGCAAGCTGCCCCAAAATTTGGTTCTCTATACTCACGCCAGCAGAATTATCTCCTGTCACTGCGATGGTCCCAAGCGCGTTTAAATCGCCTGTGAGTCCGCTAGTCCCTGCGAGGCGGATGCCGTAGCTATCGTTACCTTCGACAACGATTGCGCTTGTTGGGGTCAGGTTGACGTCACCAACAAATGGGCTTGCGCCTGAAATTAATATACCTGTGCGGCCTGTGCCTAAGGCGAGGGACTGGTCGGGAACGCGGTCGCCGTCTGTATCTTCAGGCGTGTAATCCTCAATGATAGCGATGTTGCCAGTCTGCGTATAGCTGCCCGTATTGCCGCCTTGAATGTCTACGCCCGTCGCGCCGTCTATATCCTCAATGGAGATATTGCCCGCATTTGAAACCGTATTGTCTGAATTGAGGGTCACGACAGGGCCCGGCGTTGTCGTGCTCACATCAATACCGCTGTTGATTGTCAAATCGCCACTATCCTCTGTGGTGATGGGCGTTGTGCGGTTTGAGTCAATTGTCGTCTGCGCGCAGGCAAGTGTTGCAGCGCTGAAGGCAAATGTGGTTAGCGCAGTCGTCAAAAATAAGCGGCTTGTCATATCAGGCAGGTCCAATTCGGTCATATTTTAACACGTGCCAGAAATTTGAACTCCCGACTCATGACTTATTAGCGAGTAATGTCGCCCGCGCCAATGAAAGAATGGTTATTTTACCGCCATATATCAGCTAGAAAGAGGCGTCTTATCAGGCTGTTGGCCTAACGGCGTGGGCCAGAATGTTGACCATTGTTGCATGGGCCGCCGTGTCTCCAATGTTTTCAATCGCATGATCTTTGTCAGCGCGGTAGCGCAATGTCTGTCCCGCCGAGGCTTCCCAGCGCTCTTCGCCAACGGTAACGCGGAGTTTTCCTGTGAGAACTGTGAGGTTTTCAACTGAGCCCGCAGGATGGGCGGAGCTTTCAAGCTTGCCATTTGGCTTTGCGGTAAAATCATACCACTGCACCCATTGCACGGTGTCAATCCACCCAATAATCCGCAACTCACAGAGACCATCTTCAGATTTGAGTAGGGGCGTGTCTTGGGTGTTCAGTTTTTGAACTAAGGCGCTATCGCCCCCTGGCGCGTCTACCAAAAAGGCTTCTACGCTTGTGCCGAGCGCTTGTGACAATCGTGACAGCGTTGCCAGAGATGGGTTAGTCTCGTTTTTCTCTATCTGCGAAATCATGGACTTGGCGACACCAGAAATTTCGGACAACTCGCCAAGCGACATTTTATCAACTGTGCGGAGGCGTTGTATTGTCTTGCCGAGCTTTGCGCCAAGCGCGTCTGTTTCGGGGCAGGCTTGTCTTTTTTGGCGGGCCATAGGCGCTCTCATTTTTGTGACCGGTTCGCTCAAAAAATGTGACGAAGGGTCTAGTATAATGCTCAACTGTTCTATATATAGAACAGTGAATAAGCAAGGCGTATCTTCGCCATGTCAGCTGGCTTTGGAGCCAAATATGCGTTACCTTCCGATACATGTAGACACAGCCCATCAGACAATTTTGATTGTTGGCGGCGAGGGTGCGGCGGAGGCCAAGCTACGCACGCTCGTGAAAACCGAGGCTAAACTACGCCTAATCGCACCAGAAGTTGGTTCCGAAATTGCCCGCTGGATAGAGGTGGGGCGTATCACATGGGTGGTGCGCGAATTCGAGGAAACTGACTTGGAGGACGTGCGTCTTGTTTACGCCGCCACAGAGAATGATGATTACAATGCGCGCATCGCAAAGCTTGCTGGCGCGCGCGGATTGCTCGTCAATGCGGCGGATCAAAAGGATGCTTGCGCCTTCATCACGCCTGCCCTTGTAGACCGCAGCCCCGTGATTGTCTCCATCGGCACAGAAGGCACAAGCCCAAGTCTTGCGCGGGCTGTGAAATCCGAGATGGAGCAGCTATTGCCTTCCGCGCTCGGTTCACTTGCAAATAAAATTAATGGCTTGCGGGCAAAAGTGAAACAAAGCCTGCCAGACCTGTCAATTCGCCAAACCTTCTGGGCGGACATTTTTGACGGCAAAGATTTACGCTCTCAACTCCGCATCACCGAGCCAGAATTAGAAGCGCGCGTGGACGCGAAACTTGCTGCAGGTAAGGCGGGCGAGAAGACAGGTGAAGTCGTCCTCGTCGGCGCGGGGCCAGGCTCTGCGGAACTTTTGACGATTGGGGCAAGGCAAGCGCTTCACGCGGCAGATGTCATTGTCTATGACCGCCTCGTCAGCCAAGACGTGCTCGATTTCGGACGTCGTGAAGCGGAATATATTTACGTCGGCAAAGACCCTTATGGCTACTCGACACGCCAAGACGCTATCAATGCTATCCTAATTGAGAAAGCCCAAGAGGGCCATCACGTTGTGCGCCTGAAATCGGGTGACCCGCTTATTTTTGGTCGCGCGGATGAAGAGCTTGACGCGCTGTCAGACGCGGGCATTCGCTACCGCATCATCCCTGGAATCACTTCGGCCGCGTCGGCTGCCGCAGTGATTGGCGCGTCTCTCACCACACGCGGACGCAATAAATCTGTGAGCTTCATTACAGGTCACGACGCTGAAGGTTTTGCTGACCATGACTGGAAAGCCCTCGCGACCCGAGAAACACGCGCGGCGATTTATATGGGCGTTGGGGCGAGCCGCTTTATACAAGGGCGCTTGCTGCTCCATGGGGCAGATCGCGCGACACCTGTGACAGTCGTTGAAAACGCGTCTCGCGCAAACCAACTGATTGTCGCGACCACGCTTGAAAGCCTTGCCGATGACATCAAAGCGCGCGGTATTAAAGGCCCCGCCATTCTTCTGCTCGGCTACGCCCCGCGCGAAGCCATTGCGGAAGTGACAAAATTAGGAGTGGCGATATGAGCCTGAAACATAAAGGCAAAGGCCCGCAAGCGCTGACGGCCAATAACCTGCGCGAAGGCTATGTCGTCTGGCTCACTAATGATATGATCTGGTCCGATAATTACGCAGATGTTTTGCTCTCGGAGGACGAAGACGTCATTGAGAAAATGCAGGCGCAGGGTGAGGCGGACGACCTCGCCAATCTCGTGACGGGTGTTTATTTTATCGATGTGGACCCAGAGACAGGTCTACCTGCGCGTTACCGCGAACGGTTTCGCGTCAGAGGCCCAAGCTATGATACCGCCGCCTTTCTTGCGGCTAAGGAGGCGAACTAATGTACCGCTATGATGAATTTGACCATGACGTCGTCCAGAGCCGCGTGAAGCAGTTTCGCGGCCAAGTCGAGCGCCGCCTTGCAGGCCGT
>CAKZTE010000158.1 GCA_937923115.1 uncultured Caulobacterales bacterium
TTGAAGCGCCTTCTGCATCCACAGATATTGTAAGCGCGAACTCGCCCACGCAGTATCCTATGGCTAAAACATACCCGCTTGGCACTGATTTTAGCAGTCCAGAGTTCTTCTCCCAGCGTGCAAGCACGGTTTATTCAGCGCCAACAAATTATGGTAATACTACGACTTATTCAGCGCCGACTTATTCTCAAAACTCTCTCTCAGCCAGTACGGGGACGACGAGCTACGCCCCCGCGGCGACTTACCAAGGCACAGCCTCTACGTCACATTACGTCGTAAAAGGTGATACACTTTATAACATTTCAAAGCGTATGGGCGTAAGCGTTTCTGCGCTTAAATCAGCCAATGGTCTGTTAGATAATACAATCTCGCTTGGTCAAACACTTACCGTTCCAGGCAGTCAGCGCTTTGTGAGTGTCGATAGCTACGTGTCGCCGTCGCAAACGACAATCACGCAGCCCTATTCAAGCGGCTCGCGTCCAACGCTTGTTCGCAATACAGAGCCGCTGCCGACGAGCGATAATTACGCCGTTCTTCCCAAAGACACGCTTTATTCTATCGCGCGCCGTGCCTGCGTGAGCGTATTCGACATTAGCGCTGTGAATGGTAATCTTGATCCGCAAACATTACAGCCTGGTCAGCGCATTGCTCTGCCAGGCGGACATTGTATGCGCTAAAAGCGTTTTTACTGTAAATTCAAAGCTCTGCTACGCTTATCGGCGGAGCAGAGCTTTTTTACGCAGCTTTGACGCCGCGCTTTTGCGTATTCTGTGCGTTGCAAAAACTTCAAACCTCCCTATATACAGCGCTATATTCTAACTGCGGCTGGGCCGTGCGTTTTACAGGGAACTGATATGCTTAATCTCGTCATGCAAGCCGCGCCATCAGGCGGCGCCGCTCTCGCCGCGCAAATTCTGCCGCTCGTACTTATTGGTTTTATTTTCTACTTCCTTCTCATTCGCCCACAAAATCAGCGTCTCAAAGCGCACCGCGCGATGCTAGCCGAGATTTCAAAAGGCGAAACCGTTGTAACCAATGGCGGCCTTATTGGTAAAGTCGTCAAAGTCACCGATGAAGAACTTACGATTGACCTTGGCAATGCCCAGAAAGTAAGGGTCGTGCGCTCTATGATTGCGGATGTGCGAAACCGTGCTGTTCCTGCCAATGATACAGCTAAAAAGAAGTAAGCTCGCTTAACGCGCCTCTCTGCCGCCCGCCACATTAAGGACAGTCCATGCTGTATTTCTCCAAAGGGAAAACAATCTTCATTCTATTGGCGGTATTGCTCGGCTTTTTGCTAGCACTGCCCAACGGGTTAAATGAGAAAACACGCGAAAGCATGCCAGGTTTCATGCAGCGCACCATTAACCTAGGCCTGGATTTGCAGGGCGGGGCGCACATGCTTCTCGAAGTCGATCTCACCTCTGTTGTTGAACAGCAGCTCGAAAATGAACTTGAGGCCATTCGCAGCGAATTTCGGGACCAAGGCCGCATTCAAACTGAGTATCTTCGGGTGGAGGACGGCAAAGTCGTCGGGCGTTTCCGCAACGGCGAAGATGTTTCGAAAGGCCTTGAGATTGTTCGCGGCATGTCCGTCGCCGTCGATCCTACGGCCATCGGCAATGACAAGACAACCAAAGTCAGCACGTCTGGCGAGAAAAACTTCACCGTTGAAATCACAGAGGCCTATATTGAAGCCATTGAAAAACGCACAATTGAGCAATCGATTGAAGTTCTGCGCCGCCGTATTGACCCGACGGGCACGACGGAAATGACGTTGGTGCGCGAGGGTGATGACCGCATTTTGCTACAAATCCCCGGCGCGAAAAACATTGCGGACATTAAGACCCGCATCAACCAAACCGCGAACCTTAGTTTCCGTATGGTGCGTCCTGAAAGTAATTCAGAAAAAGCGATGCAGCTTGCGGCGCAGGGAAAGTTCCCGCCGGGTGCGGCTTATTTCCTACAGGAATCTGGCGGAGGTTTACTGGTGGATAAACGCACAAAAATTACGGGCGAGTGCCTAAAAGACTCGAGTGACGGTATCCACCCAACAGGCGGCTATCCGATTGTGAACTTTACGTTCAATTTGAAATGCGCAAAAATATTCGGAGAACTGACATCTCGGAATTTGGGTAAACGCTTTGCTGTGGTTTTGGATGACGAGATTATCACAGCGCCGCGCATTAATGGCGCGATTACGGGTGGTTCTGGTTTCATTGAAGGTAGCTTCACGCAGCAATCAGCCAAAGAACTCTCGCTTCTTCTTAACGCTGGCGCGCTACCCGCAAAGCTTATCATTGCCGAAGAACGCACAGTATCCGCAGAGCTTGGAAACGACTCGATTAATGCGGGTAAAATTGCCTCTATCATTGGCTTGATTGGCGTGGCGATATTCATGTGGCTGGCGTATGGCCTTCGCTTTGGTACGATTGCAAACCTCGCTTTGACGATAAACATTATGCTGATTGCCGCGGCTTTATCGCTTTTGGGCGCGACGCTGACGCTTCCAGGGATTGCGGGTATCATCCTGACCATTGGTATGGCGGTGGATGCGAACGTTTTGATTTTTGAGCGTATCCGCGAAGAAACAGCTAATGGCCGTCCGCCTGTTAACGCAATTGAAACGGGCTACCGCTTGTCGCTCGCGCCGATTTTGGATGCCAATATCACGACATTTATCGCGGCCGCCACACTATACCTTGTCGGGTCTGGCCCTATTCGCGGTTTCGCGGTGACATTGGCGATTGGTATTGTGATGTCAGTCTTTACGGCCGTTGTCGTAGCACGCTTGATGACGGCAACGTGGCTTCGCCGCGCACGTCCCAAAGACTTGCCGATTTAGCGCCCAAGATTGCTGGTTAGAGAAAAGAGACGAACATGAAAGATATTTCGCTTATTCGGCTTCTGCCTGAGAAAACAAACGTCCAGTTTTTTGCTGTGCGCAAGATTGCGGAAGCGCTCTCTATTCTTGCTATTATTGGATCAATCTATTTGTTCATGACCAAAGGTCTTAATTACGGTATCGACTTTACAGGCGGTACAGTGATTGAAATCGACACAGGTTCAGACCCGCAGCCAGACGTTATTCGCGAAACACTCTCGCGTCTTGGCTACGGCGGCGGCACAGTGCAAAATATTGCCCCGCCCGTCGATAGCGGCGTTGACCATGACTACGTCCGCGTCGGTATCCCCCTTCAAGAAGAAACGGCAGAGACAGGCGCGATGGCGCAGCAAGAAGCGCTTGCCGCTGTGGTCGCAGGCCTGACGGAAAGTATTGGAGAATTTAATATCCGCAACCAAGACGTGGTTGGGTCTAAGGTCTCGGGCGAACTCAGGCAAAAAGGCATCATCGCGGTTCTAGCCGCGCTTTCGCTTGTGCTTGTCTATATTTGGTTTCGCTTTGAATGGCAGTTTGGTGCGGGCGCTGTGGCGGCCCTCTTTCACGATGTTATTCTTACAATAGGAGTTTTTAGCCTTACTCAAATTGAATTTAACCTGTCCATCATCGCGGCCATCTTGACCATTGTTGGATACTCTCTGAACGATACGGTTATTGTTTATGACCGTATTCGAGAAAACCTGCGTAAGTATAAATCAATGCCGCTGCCAGAGTTGTTGAACCTGTCAGTTAATGACACGCTCTCGCGAACAATTATGACATCAATGACGACATTGCTGGCTCTTGTTGCGCTTTATATTCTTGGCGGTGAGGGACTTCGCGGTTTCTCATTCGCGATGATTTGGGGTATTGCGGTTGGGACCTATTCGTCCATCTTTGTCGCGTCGCCCTTGCTGATGATTTTGAAGCTTAAGCGCGGCGGTAAAATTGAAACGGAAACCAGCAAAGAGGTGAAAGCTTAGGAAGCGCTAAAGCTTTCTAAAACCAGACTTGCCATAAGCAAAACGCGCGCGGCCAATGAACCGTTCTGTTTCGATTGTGCCCATTACGGCGCTTGGCGTTGATCCTGGATTATCGCCCGCTAGTCTGGCCCGGCCTCGACTATCAAAGCTATCAAGGCGCTTGATAATCAGCCCCAAATCAGAATGATTGACGACATAAATAAGCCCCGCGTGAACCACGCGAGGCTTTGTTGTAATAACTGTGTCCCCATCAGAAAGCGTTGGCAACATGCTGTCACCGCAGATTTTGACAAGTTTAATCAACGGTTAAAGCGCAGGAATGACCACGTCGACATTAGGCGCATAGGGGCAAGGCGCTGTCTTAGTTTTGATGCCTTTCATGTCCCAGAACATCTCTGAGAACTCATTGCAAAGCGCAACCAGCTTTAAGCCGTCTTCGCGGTGAAGGTCTTGCTTACAAGCTGACCCTGCCATCATGATCTTGTGGGCAAGTTCATGCGCGCCAGGATGTTTCTCAAGATGCGCCCCTTTCATGAAGTCGCCCCAAATCACGCGGACTTCGTGCTTTACAAGCTCGGCTTGCTTCTCTTTTTCTGCCGTGTTGCGCGCAACTTGCATTGCAAAAGATGTGTGCGGTAAACCTTTTTCTTCGAGTGACAAAAGAATGTCGATTTGGCGAAGTGTAGAGACCGCATGATACATCACTGTACGGGCGTCATAGACGCCGCAAGGAATGTCGCAATGCGCCGAAGCTGTTTCGATTTTTCCAAATAAGTTCATGTTCATGTCTCCTATGCGCGCTTTTTAGCGATTGTGACCGCTAGAGCGACCAAGGCCACACCGGCGATAACTGAGAACAGTGCATGTGTAGGGCTGCTGAGCCAGTGGCCAATGTTAGCCAAAATGGTCATGCTGTGGTCACCGTCATGTGCGGCTGCGGGCGCGGCAATTGCAAGCGCTCCTGCGAATGTTAAAACTGTTTTTTTCATGATAGTCCTCTCTTTCAATTTAGTATGCGAGTCGCGCTATGTTAACGTGCGGTTAACCATAATATCAATGCTCTATAACGCTATAATTATTACGCACGAGACAAAGCAAGGGTGCAATAAATGTTGAATGAAACGCTTGTCGCGAATCTAAAAGCGGTTGACCCTGACCGTTACCGCAGCGCGCTTTTTGCTGACAAAGCGTCGCGCGATCGGCTCATGACGCTCTACGCGTTTCATGCCGAGCTTGCCAAAGTGCCTGAGCTTGTCAGCGAGCCAATGCTGGGCGAAATTCGTTATCAATGGTGGCGTGATTGCGTGGAAGAAATTTATGGAGGCAGCGCCGTGCGCAAACATGAGGTGGCGACCCCTCTCAGCACGATGCTGCGCGAGAGCGAAATGCCGCGCTTTTGGGTGGATAGATTAATTGATGGTCGCGCGCGCGATCTTGATCCGCAGCCCTTTGGCGATATTGCGGCGGCGAAGGCTTATTGCGCCCAGACATCTGGTGTGTTGATGCAAATGGCTGTTCATTTATTGGGCGGAGCAGCGAATGACGCAGTGGCCCGCGCGGGGGAGGCTTGGGGGCTGACGGGCATCGCGCGAAGCTGGAAATATTATACTAATGGCATGGTCAGCGAAATTGCGTTTGACGACGTCTGCGCCGCCGCTAAGGAGTCACATTCGCAGGCGCAGGTTGGGTTGAGCTCTCTGCCCCCCGCAGCTTTTCCTGCCGTCGCCTATGCGGCCCTTGTGCCGAAGTTCCTTTCCAAGCTGACCCAATCAAGCCATGACGCGACTCAAAAATCGGTTTCTTATGCGCCTGTCCTTAAACAACTCAGGCTCATGGGTGCCGTTATTAAAGGAAAAATATAGATATTATCCGCTAAGCCTCGGCCCATGGCTCAATATGCAGCAGGGCGCGTTTGGCAAGGAGTGCCTTACGGAAGCGGGTTTTATCTTTGCCGCGTAGACGTTTACCGTCGACCTTTTCATAAACGATGTTTTCTATTGGGGGGAAGAGGCCAAAGTTTACATTCATGGGCTGGAATTTGGCTTTTGGCCCCGTCATATAACCGCCCGTCACATGCTCGGTTAGTGACCCGAGCGCCGTTGTTTTCGGCGGGTGGTCAATCTTGTTGCCGCGCGCCTGCGCTGCTGCCATGCGGCCCGTAATTAATCCCAAAGCGGCTGATTCCACATAGCCCTCAACACCCATAATCTGACCTGCAAAACGCAAGTCGGGACGGGCTTTGAGTTGTAGCTGCGCGTTTAAAAGAACGGGTGAGTTGATAAATGTGTTACGGTGAATGCCGCCGAGCCGTGCAAAGACCGCATTTTCCAATCCGGGAATCGTTTTGAGAATTTCGGCCTGGGCGCCATATTTCATCTTGGTTTGAAAACCGACCATATTATAGAGCGTGCCGAGCGCATTATCTTGGCGCAGTTGTACAATGGCGTGGGACTTCACGGTTGGGTCATGTGGGTTTGTCAGTCCCACGGGCTTCATTGGGCCCCAGCGCAGTGTTTCTGGACCGCGTGACGCCATGACTTCGATGGGCAGACAGCTTTCGAAATAAGGCGTATCTTTTTCAAAGTCTTTAAATTCTGTCTGCTCAGACTGCACGAGGGCGTCAATGAAAGCGAGATATTGCTCTTTGTTGAGCGGACAGTTGATATAGTCCGCGCCGTCCCCGCCTGGACCTTTCTTATCATACCGCGACTGCATCCAAGCTTTGGAAAAATCAATACTGTCTTTGTAAACAATGGGCGCAATGGCGTCAAAAAAGGCAAGGCTGTCCTCCCCCGTGAGCTCTAAAATTGCATTTGCCAATGAGGGCGCGGTCAGCGGACCTGTCGCAATAATCGTATTGCCCCATTCTTTGGGCGGCAGGCCTTTGACTTCGCCGTATTCAATCGTGATAAGCGGGTGCTGCTGGAGCATGAGCGTCACAGCTTCTGAGAAGGCTTCGCGGTCCACGGCCAGCGCGCCGCCAGCGGGGAGTTTGTGCAGCTCTGCCATACCCATAATGAGGCTGCCTGATTTGCGCATTTCCTCGTGCAAGACGCCAACCGCATTGCCGTGCTTGTCATCTGAACGAAAAGAGTTCGAGCAGACTAGCTCTGCAAAGCCGCTTGTTTGATGCGCTTCCGTCATGCGGTGCGGGCGCATTTCATGCAGCACAACAGGCACGCCGCGAGACGCGCATTGCCATGCGGCTTCGGAGCCTGCCATGCCGGCGCCAATAATGTGAACGGGTTTTATGTCTGCTGTCTTCATGACGCTCATGTAGCGAAGGTCCAAATAATGTAAAGGAGAATTGGGTATTCTTGCGCTATTGACAGGGTGAACTTTAAATTGTTTGGTCTTAGTCATCTGAGGGAGGATAGTATGGCAAAAGAGAAACCCGTCTTTAATCACAAATTTGACGTGGGCGAAGCCATTGGCACACCTTGGGGTCTGCCAGGCGGCCGTAATTTTCTGGCTCGTATTGTGCTCTGGGGAACGGGCATTGTCCTAGTAGTCTATGCTCTGTTTGGCCGAAAGTTCCTTGCCAGCTATGGTGATTTGATCGCCAAGACGTCAAAGGTTGAGCAGGCCGGACGCCGATCGGACCCTGCGGCTGTTGCTGAGATGATGTCCAGTATGTGGGCTATGATGGGATCAATGTTTATACTCGCGATTTTCGCGTGGTTGGTCATGATTTCTATAGAAACGGCTATGCATAAAAACTTATTTCGAGGTACAGATCACGGCGCTTTTCCGCTGCGCTTTGGTAAGGATGAACTGCGTGTCCTTCTAGCGCAGCTCGTCATTTTTATTGTTGTTATGTTTGTTTACATAGCGGGCATATTTTGCTCACTTTCGTCTTTGTTGGCGCAGGAACTCTGGCTCAATCTAGCGGCGCGTTGAGTGTTATCGTCGCTATTGCGGCATTCATCGGATTAATTGCTTTTCTGGTCCTGCTTATTCGCTTGATGATAGGTTGGGCTCCCGCTGCGGCTATGTCAGTGCGGGATGATAAGCAGCGCATATTCGAAGGATGGGGCATTACCCGAGGCCGTAGTTGGCCTTTGTTTGGTACTTATCTCGTAACATTTTTAATCGGCTATATTGCCCTTTACGCCATTTTGATGATTGGCGGGGTGGTTGCCTTTGGAAATATGGATTTCCTGTCTCTTATGATGTCAACATCTGATGATCCTGTAGCCCTTATGACGGAAATGACGGAGGCTATTCAAAGGCCTAGAGTGATGTTGCCGTTGGTCATTTTTACCATAATCTACGCTTTTGCGACGATATTATGGTATGTTCATGTCTGGGGTATTGGTGCTTATATGACAAAACTTGATGCCAAGGAAAAAGGCACAATATAGCGGATTGCAAATTTTAGTGTTCAAGCTCTTGCGAGAAGCTTAAGGTTGTGGCAGCTTTATCGTATGAAAAACCTTACGCTTTCGCTCATCGCAACCCTTACAGTGTCTACTCTCGCTATGTCCGCGCCCGCAAATGCTCAGACGCCACCATCCGTGCTGCAGCCTTATAAGGCCTATAATGCGGCGATGACTGCGGGTGATTTCAAAACGGCTATTAAGCAAGCCAAATCCGCATGGCAGGCAGCCGAGAAAGAAATGGGAGGAAGCGCGACGACGGGCGATCTCGCGTTTAATTACGGGTTCATTGAGAAAAACCAAGGCGATATAAAGAAGTCCCTCAAACCTTTAAAGCGTGCTTCCGACCTTGCCAGATTTCACACCACTAATGCTGCTTTAATTCAAACAGAGCGCGAGATTGAAGTCATTTCTGCGCTAGAAGCCATAGGTGATGGGAATAAGGCGAGGGACAGAGTAAGCCAAGCTCTTGCGTTTGCACAGGCAAATGGGATGTCCAATTCCGTCCTTACTGGAGAGCTACATGTTCAAGATGCAAGTGCCTGTCTCAGAAACTTGAGCCGCAAGGTAACGAGCGGTAGGAGCCAAATTGGCTCACTGGTTAAAAAAGGCGGTGGTGATCAAAATGTGCGCGCGGGCCGTGCCAAATGCGCGACAATAGCGAAACGCGCCATAGATATTTTTGACCAAAACCCCGATAGCGCCCGTCCCGTTTATGTATCTGCCGCCCATAATTTTGTTGGCTATGCGTTGGAGGCAAAGAAAAGCTGGTATGCTGCGGCGATGAGTTATCAAAAATCGAGGGAGGCTGTGGAGGCTGTTTTTGAACGGGATAACCCTGTTGTTGCCCAAGCCATCGGGCGTTGGTTAAACGCGCGTAATTATCTGAAACGTACTGGCCAGCTGGAGTATGCGCTTGAAAATGGACTTTGCCGCTGCTGGCCCTATGCCGTTGACCGCTTGACAGTTGAGCCAATTGAGCGCGTTGACCCGAGGTTTCCTGCTGCGGCCCTCGACGCGACATCAGGCTATGCAATCGTCCAGTTTGACGTGAGCGATGGTGGTCAGACTGAAAATATTCGCGTGGTAAATAGCTTTCCAGGCGATATCTACGACAAAAGTGCTATTGCGGCTGTAGAGCAATGGGTTTATCCGCCCAAAACGAGAGAGGAGCCTGCTGATTTTAGAAAAGGGTTGTCCGAGCCCCTCAGCTATTTCCTATCACAAGGCCTAAGCCCGATTTAAATTGGATTTTACGACAGCCGCTAAACTTTACTGGGGTATGATTATGAAAAAATGGGTATTCTCATTCATTGGTGCCTTGTCTTTTGCAACTGTTTCCTTGCCAACAGTAGCCATGGCCAAAATACCCACCGAAGTCATGACGCCTTATAAGGCTTATAATGAGGCGTTAAAAGCCAAAGACTTAAAGCTTGCAGGGGAAAAGGCCTATGAGGCGTGGCAGGCAGCAGAAAATTCCTTGGGCGACCACAAAACGACAGGAGACCTTGCCGATAACTACACTACTCTTGCAAGGCGTTTAGAGCTCAAGAAAGATGTAAAAATAGCTTTTGAACGCGCGATTGAATTATCATCGCTAAGGGGTGATGACGCAGTTGCTGTAAGATTACAGCGCGAAGTCGCCATGGGGGAGTGGCAACTTCGTTATGGAACGCGTGGACTGGCAAAGCGCTTAAAGACTGCCGCAGAGTTTGCTGAGGCTAATGGTTATGAAAACTCTACCTTCCTTGGGGAAATTTATACAATGCTGGCCCAGCTTAATATCGAAAACCGCCGCCATGAAACGGTCGAAAATTACGCGGAGATGGCGCTCGAGATTTTTGAAAACCGCACAGATGGTATTGAAAGCTATCATCCTTATCTTGCACGGCTTTATTCTGGATATGGCAAAGAAGGACAAGAGGACCTCGTGCCTGCGGTTATGGAGTATCAGCATGTTATGCAAAACGTCGAAGGTAAATTACCCAAAGACCATCCTTTTGTATCACGTGCGTTGGGGCGTTGGTTAAATATGCGCCACCGTATTGTACGCGAAGGCAAACTCGACGAAGCGCAAGAGGCAGGTATGTGCGAGTGTTGGCCCTATGATAAAAAGCGCAATGAGGCCATTCAGCCAATTAAACGCGTTCCGCCTGTCATGCCGCGTAAAGCATGGCAGTCAGGATTTTCACTCGTTGAATTTGATGTGGACGATGCGGGCAATGTTATTAATCCGCGCTTGCTCGAAAGTTGGCCAGAAGAGGTGTTTGACAAGTCTTCTATTAAGGCTGTGAAACAGTGGAAATATACGCCCCGCACAGAGGCTGAAGTCGATAGTGACCGCACGGATATCGTGACAACAATCCGTTATGTTTTGACAGGGCCGAGAGGTCGCGTGATCGAATAGCTGACGCAGTTGATTTGGATTATTTTAGCAAAGCCAAATTTGGCTTTGCTATTTTTTTGCTGTCTTCGTCCCCGCATTTTTCCGCGCCGAATCGCGTTCAAGCATGGGTTTGAGGAATTTACCTGTCCAGCTGCGCGTTGACTCTGCGACAACTTCTGGCGTGCCGACGGCAACGATTTCGCCGCCGCCGTCGCCGCCTTCAGGGCCGATGTCGATGATGTGATCACAGGCTTTAATCACGTCCAAATTATGCTCAATGATAATCATGGTGTTGCCTGTGCCCACAAGCTCCTGTAACACATCGAGAAGTTTAGCGACGTCGTGAAAGTGCAGTCCAGTTGTCGGCTCATCTAAAATGTAGAGCGTGCGGCCTGTGGCGCGTTTGGAGAGCTCTTTGGATAGTTTCACGCGCTGCGCTTCGCCCCCCGAAAGGGTTGTCGCCTGCTGCCCCACTTTGAGATAGCCGAGCCCAACGCGTTGCAACGTAATCATCTTGTCGCGAATGCTCGGCACAGCTTTGAAAAAGTCTGCCGCTTCGTCTATTGTCATGCCCAGCACGTCGGCGATGGACTTGCCTTTGAAACGAATTTCCAAAGTCTCGCGGTTATAGCGCGCGCCCTTGCAGACATCGCAGGTCACAAACACGTCGGGCAAAAAGTGCATTTCAATCGTAATCACGCCGCCGCCTTGGCACGCTTCGCATCGCCCGCCTTTGACGTTAAAGCTAAAGCGGCCTGATTTATAGCCGCGCGTCTTGGCTTCTGGCAGGCCTGCAAACCAATCACGAATGGGCGTAAACGCGCCCGTATATGTCGCGGGATTAGAACGCGGTGTGCGCCCAATAGGGCTTTGGTCAATGTCGATGACTTTGTCTAAATGCTCAAACCCGCTCGCTTTGGTATGGGGCAGGGCGGGCTTGCCGCTATTGTTGAGCTTACGCGCCGCCGCGCGATAAAGCGTTTCAATCGTCAACGTAGATTTCCCGCCGCCCGAAACACCTGTCACGCAGGTCATGAGGCCCAGCGGGAACTCAGCTGTGACATTTTTGAGGTTATTACCGCTCGCGCCCTCAATGCGGATAACTTTTTTCGAATTAGGCTTGCGGCGCTCTTCAGGGATTGCAATGGATTTGCGTCCCGTGAGATAGTCAGCTGTGAGAGATTTTTTGTTCTTTTTGATTTTTGCTGGCGTACCTTCAGTAATAACCTGTCCGCCGTTCACCCCCGCAAGGGGGCCCATGTCGACAACATAATCGGCTGTTAAAATCGCGTCCTCATCATGCTCAACTACGATGACGGTATTCCCCAAATCGCGTAGATTTTGCAGCGTCTCGAGGAGGCGGGCATTGTCGCGTTGATGAAGGCCGATTGAGGGCTCATCAAGGACATAGAGCACGCCCGTAAGGCCTGAACCAATTTGAGAGGCCAGACGGATGCGCTGTGACTCCCCGCCTGACAGTGAGCCCGAGCCGCGCCCGAGTGAGAGGTAGTCAAGACCTACCGCATTGAGAAACTTTAGGCGGTCACTGATTTCCTTTAAGATACGTTCCGCAATTTCCATCTGCTGTTTGGTTAGTTTCTTTGGCAAATTGTCAAACAGCTCCAGCGCTTCATGTATGCTCATTTCGCCTGACTGCGTGATATCCATATCAGCGATTTTCACGCAGAGCGCTTCTGGTTTTAGGCGTTTTCCTTCGCAAGAATCGCACTGCGCGCCCGACATATATTTGCCGAGCTCTTCGCGCATCCATGTGCTGTCTGTGTCGCGGTAGCGGCGCTCAAGATTAGGGATAACGCCCTCAAAGGGCTTCGTGGTCTCATAACGCCGTCCTTCGTCTTGGTAGACAAATTTAATTTTCGCGCCGCTCGTGCCGTAAAGCACAACATCACGCGCCCCGTCTGCGAGGTCTTGCCATTTTGTGTCAACGCTAAAGCCGTAATGTTTGGCGAGCGCTTTGAGGGTTTGCATATAAAGGCTGCTCGGGGTTTTAGACCACGGCGCAATGGCGCCGCCGCCGAGCGACTTGGATGTGTCCGGCACGACCATGTCTGGATCAAATTTTTGCTCTATGCCCAGACCGTCGCAATGCGGACATGCGCCATGCGGGCTGTTGAAAGAGAACAGCCTGGGTTCAATCTCGGGCAAGGTAAAGCCAGAAACAGGACAAGCGAATTTTTGCGAGAACAAGGTCCGCTTGCCGTCTTCTTGAGCGATTTCGGCCACGGCTAAACCCTCCGCGAGACGCAGCGCTGTTTCAAGGCTATCTGCGAGACGCGTTTCCAGGCCTTCGCGCACGACGATGCGGTCAATCACAATGTCGATGTCATGTTTGAATTTCTTATCCAGCGGGTCCATATCTTCGATGCGCACGAATTCGCCATTAATTTTCGCCCGCTGAAAACCTTGCTTCATAAAGTCTGCAAACTCCTTGCGAAACTCGCCTTTGCGGCCCCGTACGAAAGGCGCGAGAATATAAAGCTTTGTGCCTTCCTCCATGCCCATAATAATATCAACCATCTGGGATACGGATTGGCTCTCAATCGGCAGGCCTGTTGCGGGGGAGTAGGGGACGCCAACACGGGCCCACAAAAGTCGCATGTAGTCATAAATTTCAGTTACAGTGCCCACGGTTGAGCGGGGATTGCGCGATGTGGTTTTTTGTTCAATCGAGATGGCGGGTGATAGTCCCTCAATTGAATCGACATCTGGTTTTTGCTGTAGCTCAAGGAACTGACGCGCGTAAGCCGAAAGGCTCTCGACATAGCGGCGCTGTCCTTCAGCGTAAATCGTATCAAAAGCGAGCGATGATTTTCCTGAGCCTGATAGCCCTGTGATTACAATAAGTTTGTCTCGCGGTAGGTCGACGCTGACGTTTTTCAAATTGTGCTCGCGCGCGCCGCGCACGCGGATGTGAGTCAGAGAAGAAGAAGCCATAAAATACTCGGGAGCCAAAGATATTAACACAAACTATACGCGCGAAAGTGGACATACGTTTCTTGCTAGGACAATACAATGCAAGCGTCTGATTCCATGTGAGTAACCTTTTTGGAAACAGGACTTGAAAAACAGAACATTATGTGAACATAATGAGGAAAACTGTCAAGAGGTGAAGATATGGCGGGTTCAGTCAATAAAGTAATTCTGGTCGGTAATGTTGGCAAAGATCCAGAAGTCCGCTCGTTTAACAATGGTGGAAAGGTTTGTAACTTTAGCATTGCCACATCTGAAAGCTGGAAAGACAAGCAAACAGGCGAACGTAAAGAGAAAACAGATTGGCACAATATCGCGATTTTTAACGAGGGCCTTGTAGGTATCGTGGAGCGTTATGTCAAAAAAGGGAGCAAGGTTTACATCGAAGGCGCGCTTAAAACGCGTAAATGGCAAGACCGCGACGGAAATGACCGCTACACAACTGAAGTGGTGCTTCAGGGGTACAATGGTAATCTTACGCTTCTGGACAGTCGTAATTCACAGGGCGGCGGCGGTTACGGCCAAAGCGGCGGCGGATATAACCAAGACAGCGGCGGCTACGGCGGCGGATCATCTTCAGGCGGGAGCGGCAATGTCACACAAGGCCGCTCTCAGTCAGCCTCTATGCAAGAAGGTCCTGCCGAAAGCTTTGACTTGGATGACGAGATCCCGTTCTAGCTGTCGCCTCAAACTGTTAAAGTGCCCACTAAAATATAAAGGGTCCGTTTACGGCCTCTTAAGTATGTTTGGTGGTAAAGTCTCAAGTTAAATTTGTTACTGGTGGGTTCAACAGAAACTGTGGGATCTGAAGGACTATGCAAATTATACGGAAATTTAAGCGCGACAAATCTGGAAACATTGCCATGATGTTCGCCCTGTTGCTGAGTGTTCTCTTATTGGGCGTTGGCGCAGCTGTTGATATGTCGCAACTTGCCTCAACCAAATCAAAGACAAGTGATATTGCTGACGGAATGGCGCTTGCAGCTGCGATTGCCGCGAAAAGCGGTAAGACCGTCGGCGAGCGCAAACGTTTGGGTCAGGAAGCGGCCGATGCCGTTTTTGAAGCCAACAAGATTATGGTCTCAGGTGTCGAAATGCAGAAACCAGATATCACCATAGATGACGCCACTAAAAATGTGACAATCATTGTAAAGGCCGAGGTCAGCAACAGTCTGATGAGTATGTTTGGCCATAAAACGTCGACAGCGTCGTCTTCAGCCGTCGTGAGCTATAAAATTGATGCGATACCGCCAATCTCTATGGCATTCGCTTTTGATACATCGGGTTCAATGGGGTTCTCTGCGGTTGGGGCGTCGTCCAAAACAAGAATGGAAGTGTTACAAGGTGCCACGCAGCTTTTGTTTGATGCCATGGAGTCTGAGGCTGAAAACCCAACTTTGCTGAAGGCGTCTTTCTCTACGACATTTTCGAGCTATAATACGGATATCGTCGCGAGCGAAGATTGGTCTTTTGGGGAGCAATCCATTACCGATGTTATCAATTATGTTGACGCGATGGTTCCTACCGGCGGTACAAATTCGACGCCGTCCTTGCAATATGCTTATGATCAATTGGTGATCAATCGACCTACGACTGATCCGAAATGGCGTGGTTTTGTCTTGTTCATGACGGATGGCGCAAACAATAACACCGCCGTTGATAATCCAGCAACATTAGCATTATGCGAGTCGCTCCGTGACGATCCGTCTATAACCGTGATTGCCGTGGCGTTCAGCGCGCCTGCCGCAGGCGAAGAACTCCTCGAGGAATGCGCCTCTGATGGCAAATATTACGAGAGTAAAAATGCGTCAGATATTGAAAAAGATTTTGCTAAAATTGGCCGTGAAATTGGTGAAACCGTTTTCAGACTCAAATCATAAATTATAAAAAAAAGCCGCCTTTCGGGGCGGCTTTTTCATGTAGTTTTTCGGGCTAGCCGCCGACAACGGCGCAGCCTATTCGTCCGCCTGCTGCCCCAGTGGGCTGGCTGATATAATCATCCTCACCTGCGTGCAGAATAAGCGCTGTACCGTCCGCATCCAGTAGCGCGGGAAGTCCATGATTGCCGTTAATCGACACACGGTCATTCGTAACGATGAATGTGCCAGTCCCGTCCGCCGCGACTTGAACATTCATCATATCACCAGCGTGAGGCCCGTCGGGCATCTTGTGGCCGTGGCTCATCTGTGTTGGGTTGTAGTGCCCGCCTGAGGATTTAAAATCGGGCGCGTCGCATAATCCAATTTCGTGAAAATGCATGGCATGGGCTCCTGGCGATACGCCCGCGACGGTCACGGTTATTTTCGTGCCTTCGGCCCCGAGGTCTTCAAGCGTAAGACTGCCTAGCGGCGTGGAATCTGCGCTTAAAATAGATTGCGTCATGGTTTCACTAAGGACTGTGTCGTTGTCAGTCTTTGCATCGTTTGGAGCGCAGGCCGCGGTCATTAAAACGATTATGCAAGAGGCTGTCATTATTGCAGTTTTGCGGGTTGTATCATTGGGCATGGGGTTCTCCTGTGGTGATTTTCTATCATATTCTATGCGCTGCGCCCATCAAGAGTTCCTTTGACGGTATCTGGCGCAAAAGGGTGATTTTCAAGTCATTTAAGCCGAAAAAGAGGGGTTATAATTTGCCGCGAAGGGGGGCGGCTGCTAGGTTTGTAGGGTTAAAATCGCGCGATTCGAGCGCGGGGTAGCGCAAACAAAACGGGATCTCTTAACCTTGGCTTCTGATAACGACACACCCGAAGATGACGATACTTTGCCCCCTACAGGCGGTGATGATACTGGCGGTACCAGCAGCCTTCCAGATGGTATCGAGCAAATTACCATCGAAGACGAGATGCGGCGCAGCTATCTCGATTATGCCATGTCCGTTATCGTGTCCCGCGCTATTCCTGATGTGCGCGACGGACTAAAGCCTGTTCATCGCCGTATACTCTATTCCATGCACGAAAATGGCTTTACGCGAGAGAAAGCCTATAAGAAATCGGCTCGCGTTGTTGGCGACGTGATTGGTAAATATCACCCACATGGTGATAGCGCAGTTTATGATGCACTGGTCCGTATGGCGCAGGATTTTTCCATGAGCTTGCCGCTTCTTGATGGGCAAGGAAATTTTGGTTCTGTTGACGGCGACCCGCCGGCGGCGATGCGATATACCGAAGTGCGCATGGATAGCCCCGCCGCTAGCCTTCTCGCCGATATTGAAAAGAACACAGTCAATTTCCAAGACAATTACGATTCATCCGAGTCTGAACCCGTTGTGCTGCCGTCGCGCTACCCAAATATTTTGGTAAATGGCGCGAGCGGTATTGCGGTCGGTATGGCGACCAATATTCCGCCCCATAACCTGGGCGAAGTGATCGATGTTGCGATTGCGCTAATGGATAACGGTGCGCTGACGGATGATGAGATACTAGAGCTGATACCGGGCCCTGACTTTCCGACAGGCGCGCTTATCATGGGCCGCTCTGGCGCGAAATCAGCTGTCCTGACGGGCAAGGGCTCCATTGTGATGCGGGCCGTTACCGACGTCGAAGAAATCCGAAAGGACCGTTTCGCGATCATTGTAACAGAACTGCCCTATCAAGTTAACAAAGCCATGTTGATTGCTAAAATCGCGGGACTCGTGAACGAAAAACGGATTGAAGGCATTTCTGGTATACGCGATGAATCGGACCGCACGGGCATGCGAATTGTTGTTGAGCTTAAGCGCGATGCGGTCGCAGATGTTGTTCTCAATCAGCTGTTCCGCTTCTCTGCGCTGCAAACCAATTTCAGCGCGAACATGCTGGCGCTAAACGGCGGTCGTCCAGAACAGATGAATGTGCGCCAAATGATTGAGGCGTTTCTAACTTTCCGCGAAGAGGTTATAGCGCGGCGGTCTAAATTTGATCTAGCCAAAGCACGGGCCCGCGCGCACATCCTTGTTGGCCTCGCGACAGCGGTTGCCAATATTGACGAAATTATCGCAATTATCCGCAGTTCTGCTAATCCAAAAGAGGCGCGCGAGCGCCTGACTAGCCGCACGTGGGACGCGAAAGCGATGGGCTCGCTTATCAAGCTTATCGCTGATCCGCGCTCAAAGCTTCAAGCTGACGGAACGATTATTTTAACCGATGAGCAAGCGCGGGCTATTCTTGATTTACGCCTGATGAAGCTTACGCAGCTAGGTATGGAAGAAATTACCGAAGAGGCTGAGAAGCTGGCGGCTGTAATTACCGATTTGCTTGATATTTTGCGGTCTCGTTCGCGCGTCCAGACCATCATCCGTGATGAACTCGCTGAAGTGAAAGAGAAATTTGCAGTTCCGCGCCGCTCTATCTTTACAGCGGGCGGTATGGACTTTGAAGATGAAGACCTCATCGCCGTAGAAGACATGGTGGTGACTGTTACGGCGGCGGGTTATGTTAAGCGTACGCCGCTTGATACCTACCGCGCGCAAAGACGCGGCGGCAAAGGCCGCAGCGGTATGTCGATGAAGGACGAGGATTACGTCACGACTGTCTTTGTCGCGACGACCCATACGCCCGTGCTGTTCTTTAGCTCAGACGGTATGGCCTATAAGCTTAAAGTCTGGAAGCTGCCGCTTGGCGGCCCGGCTACACGTGGCAAGGCTTTAGTAAATCTTCTGCCACTGGGCAGCGGGGAGACCATTAATTCCATCATGGCGTTGCCAGAGAATGAAGATGATTGGGCCGGCATGGATATCATGTTTGCCTCGCGTAGCGGCGGCGTTCGCCGTAATTCGCTCGCTGATTTCACGCGCGTGAACCGCGGCGGCAAAATTGCTATGAAACCTGACGAGGGCGATGGCATTGTCGATGTACGCCTTTGTACCGAAGATGACGATATTATGCTCACGACGGCGCTGGGTAAGTCCATCCGTTTTAAAGTCACCGATATTCGCCGCTTTGTCGGCCGCACATCCAGCGGCGTGCGCGGTATAAAACTCGCAGGCGACGATGAGGTCATTTCAATGGCGGTCATGCACCATGTCGACATCGAAACCGACGAGGCCCGGGCCTATATGAAACACGCCAACGCCATGCGCCGCGCTCTCAACGAAGAAGAGGGCGATGACGAGGTTTCTGCTGAGGATGTTGATATCGAAACAGAGCTATCAGAGGCGCGCCTTGGTGAGCTTCAGGCCCGCGAGCAATTCATATTAACGCTCGCCGATGACGGAATGGGAAAGCGCAGCAGCTCTTATGACTACCGCTGTATGAACCGCGGCGGGCAGGGTGTTACCGCGCAAAACCTAGAACGAAAAGGTGAGAGCGAAGATGCGAAACTCGTACGCAGCTGCACAATTGGTGACGATGACCAGCTTATGATCGTAACCGACGGCGGGCAATTGATCCGCTGCCCTGTACGCAACATCCGTATTGTCTCGCGCAGCTCGCGCGGCGTCACGGTCATTCGCACAAAAAGCGATGAGCGGGTCGTGTCTGTTGGCCGTATCGAAGACGCAAGTGATGATGACGCTGATGATGAAAGTAATGGTGAGGGCGAGGGCGACGCCGAGGCGATTAAAGCGCCAGAGGCTTAGGATATAAATGACAGCTTTGTACCGTGAGGCCGAGTTGGCCTTACGCAAAAACTTCCACTTTATTTATCGCTCATGCCAGTTATAAGTCCTTATGGCTAAAGCAAAATTCCGCACCGCGCTCTATCCGGGCACATTTGATCCCATGACTTTGGGGCACCTTGATATTATCAAGCGCGCGAGTCGCCAGTGCGATAAACTCGTGATTGCAGTTGCAATAAATCGCGGGAAGAATCCGTTATTTGGCCTCGATGAGCGGGTCGAGATGGTTGAAAATGTCATTGCCCCCTTGCGTAATGACATAGAAGTCGAAGTGCGACCCTTTGAAGGTTTACTGATACATTTTGTTGAATCTGTTGGCGCAACCACTATTGTGCGCGGCCTAAGGGCTGTTTCGGATTTCGAATATGAATTCCAAATGGCCGGAATGAATGATCGTCTTAACCCGGATATAGAAACTGTGTTCCTTATGGCTGACCCGCAATATCAAACCATTGCGTCGCGACTTGTAAAAGAGATTGCGCGTTTGGGCGGAGATGTTTCGCAGTTCGTCACGCCCGAGGTTGAGCTGCGCCTAAAGGATAAATACACATGACACGCATTGCCTCTAAACTTTCAATCGCCTTATTGTCGGGTCTCGCTTTTTCGGCATCGGCCTGTGCGGCCGAAACCGAAACGCCCAAAATGACGAATGCGCAAACCATCGCAGCGTCAGTGGTTAAAACCAGCTTTGACGCGCCCGCTTCAGCCTGGCGCGATGTCGATCCAGAGAACCTTTTGATTATTGATACAGATTATGGACAAATCGGCGTTGAGCTTTACCCCGAAATTGCGCCTAAACATGTAGCGCAAATCAAGGCGCTAACCCGCCAATCGTTTTACGACATGATTACCTTTCATCGCGTTATAGACGGGTTCATGAACCAGACTGGCGATCCAAAAGGCGATGGAACGGGTGATAGTTCATTGCCCGATATTGAAGCCGAATTTAAATTTCGCCGCCCGCCATCAATGGCAATTGAGCTCATAGATGCGCGTAAGACACCCACGGGCGAAGTTGGCGTTGGGTTTTACAAAGCGCTGCCTGTTGCAAGCCAGCCAGCGGCACAAGCTATGCTGACGAGAGATGGCAAGGTTGAAGCTTACGGCCTACATTGCTCTGGAGTGACGTCAATGGCACGTAGTCAGAACCCCAATAGCGGGAATAGTCAGTTCTTCTTAATGCGCGGCACGGCGCCGCATCTTGACCGCGAATATTCTATTTGGGGCAGCACGGTCTACGGGCGTGAGCATCTGACAAGTTTCAAGGTTGGAACAAAGGGGGATAACCCAAGTTTTGTGCCCGACGTTATGAAGAAGGTGCGTATCGCTTCCGACATTCCCGAGGCTGAACGTCCGCGTATTCAAACGCTTAAGGTCGATAGCCCTGCCTTTGACCAGTATATATCAGCGCAAAAAACGGCATCAGGCGATTACCCTGATATTTGCGACATTACGATTCCAAGCCGAAAGCTTTAATAGTTAAATCCACTCCCTTTAAAATAGGAGCCATTATGGCTGATACACTCACGCTTACAATTGACACAAATTCAGGCGATGCCGCCGATGTTGTGATTAAATTACGTCCCGATCTCGCGCCCAAACATGTGGAGCAAATCACGCGCCTTGTTGGCGAAGGGTTTTACGATGGACTAACCTTTCACCGCGTTATTGACGGCTTCATGGCGCAAGGCGGCTGCCCCGACGGCACAGGCATGGGCGGCGCGAAAAAGCAAATTCCTGCAGAATTCTCCGCAGAGTCGCATGTGCGCGGCGTATGCTCCATGGCGCGTTCGCAAAACCCGAACTCTGCGTCGAGCCAATTCTTCATCTGTCTTGATGATGCGTCTTTCCTTGACAAGCAATATACTGTCTGGGGCGTTGTAGAGAGCGGTATGGATACGGTTGATGCAATCCCTAAGGGTGAGCCGCCGCGCTATCCGGGTAAGATTGTTAAGGCGATTGTGAGCTAATCTCTGTTTCACCTTTAAGTTTAAAAACGCGCCTTTAAGGCGCGTTTTTTATGCCTAAAAGAGCCTTATGGTTAACTAATTCCACGGCTTATTAACTATTTAAGCAGAGTCTGTGCGCACTGAGGTTTAAATTGGGATATGTGTGAAACCGTTTGAGCAGACATATGTCATGCGCGAGAAAAGCCAATGGCGGAAACGCATTTTCGGCTCATGTGCAATCTTTATTGCCTTAAGCACTGCTTTGCCCTCTCATGGTGGCTCCTTTATGGAGCATTGGAATGCTCCCAATGAGGCGCGTGTTGCTAAGCTTTTGTCCGAACGCCTTTCTGGAAATCTATATGACGTAGAGCGGGGCGGCGAGATAGACCTAGCTATCTTTTATACTGTGCGGGGCTTGCCGCCATTGGCGCAAACCCGAGATGATTTGCCAAACCTGCAGCCTTATTTGGACGCACCGCTTGCGGAACCTTTAAAAGCTGATATTTATGTTGCTACTACCCGCGAGGCTTTGCGGGCTGGCGATTTTGCGGCGCTTAGATATATTACGCAAAATTACAGCACGAAGGTCGACAGTAATTTACGCCGCTATACGCAGTCTTATGCTGAGACGTTCTTGCTTGAAGCGCTCGGTCTACATCAGGACGCCGAGGACGCCCTTAATGCTATCCTTGAGACGCCAGACTTTCAAAACCTTGCTCATTTTTCGCGTGATCGATCTACTATTTTGAGGCGGTTAAGCGAAAACGCATTAGCCCGCGGTGACGCGCCGCTTGCCGTTTCCCGCGCCCAAGATGCGTCTTTGAGCTATCAGGCACACGTGGCTGCCGTAAAAGCGAATCCTGCGCAGACACGGGGTATGAAGATACAAATTGAATTGGCTTTGGCCGAGGCGCTTTTGTCTGCAGGCGATATAAATCTGGCGAACGGTCATACCCAGTCCGCTCTTTCTCTGGCGCGCGCCAGTGGGGCGGAAGCTCATGCCATTCGCGCAGAGGTCATCCTCGCAGAAATTTCCTTTGCTTCCCTGCCAGTCAGTGTCGCCGCAGAGCAGTTTCAAGCCTTAAGCCAGAGCTTAAGTGTGAATCCTGAGGGACCACTCGCGCTCCGTATTTACAGCGGTCTTGCAAAGGCACTTAAAACACAAAATCCGGGTCAAGCTTTAATCGCCTTGGAGCGCGCGGATCAAATTCAAGAGGGGTTGCAGCGCCGCCGTAGCCTACACCACGAAGCCTATCTTGAGACACAAAAATCGCCTGCCCTGCAGTCGTTGCTTGCGGCGGATATGATGCCGCGATCAATGTCAGCATCTCAAGTGCCGCTTGGTAACCAACCATCATGGATAAGAAAAATGAACTTTCTAAACAATCCAAATAATCTCACTTGGCTGGGGCTGTTGCTGGCCTTTATGGGAATTTTATTGGCCTTTGTTGCCCAAATTCGTGTTGGCCGAGCGCGCCGTGCTCTGCTGGTGTACTCTCAAAATCTTGAGCAAAGTGAAAAAGTTGCGAAGGAGAACGCGCGCCGTGCAGAGAAAAACATGCGGCTAGCGCAAGCTGCGGATGAAGCTAAAACAGCGTTTTTAGCTAATATGAGCCATGAGATAAGAACGCCTATGAATGGCGTTTTGGGTATGGCTGATGTGCTTCGCCGCACAACTGAGTTGGACAGACGTCAAACGGAAATCGTTGACGCCATACATACTTCTGGAACGTCGCTCATGACATTGCTTGGGGACATTTTAGATTTTTCAAAAATTGAGTCAGGCGTGCTCGAGCTTAATGTTGCTGAGGCAAATTTACGGGAAGCCGTCGAGGCTGTTGCGACTTTGATGAGCGCGCAGGCCCGCCAAAAGGGTTTAGAACTGTTGGTACGTTACGCGCCAGACGCGCCAGAGATATTTAATGTCGATATTGGCCGCGTTCGGCAAATTCTCCTCAACCTCGTTGGAAATGCGATTAAATTCACAAAAACTGGGCACGTCTTGATTAATATTGAAATTACAATGGATGGGAGCAACGCTCAGACTTGTATCAATGTCCTTGATACGGGCATAGGCATTGCCGAAGATGAACAGAGCAAAGTATTTGCAGATTTTGTGCAGGTCGATGAAGGGCGCAGTAAAAGCTATGGCGGCACGGGCCTTGGGCTATCGATATCTAAGAAATTGGTTGAAGCCATGGGCGGTCAGATTTCTTTACGTTCGCGGAAAGGGCAGGGCTCAGTCTTTTCTGTAGACCTGCCGTTGACGATTGCTGACAATCAGGAGGGGGGGCTTGCATCGGAACATTTTAACGCCGAGCGCGTCCTCATTATCGATAACAATTCTGCTAGCCTGAAAATATTATCAGCCCAACTCAAAGCTTGGGGGCTTTCTAGTACCGTGGCTCGTAAGGGATCGGACGGAATATCTGGCCTTCTGCGGGCACATAAATCCTCCAATCCTTTTGATGTAGTGATGATTGAACAAAGTTGTGCCGCCGCGGAGCCCTCTTTTATTGAGGCGCTTAAGTCCCATTCTGAGATTGCGCACACCCCCGTCATCTTGCTCGCGGATGTTACAGGGGCTGGTTCCCAGTCTCAGTCAGATTTTAAAGCCCACATTGGTAAACCTGTTGTTGGCCGTAAGCTCCTTGAGGCGTTGCAGTTCACACTATTGAGTAATCCAGCCGCTGCAAAACCGAAGCGTGTTTCAAAGCCGCTTAGCCGTCCCGTTGGCGTGTCCCCACTGCCTGAGCGCAAGATTAAGCGGGTACTTCTCGCGGAAGCAAACCCCGCTACGCGCCATGTCATTGCAGCTTTCTTAAAAGATAAATCAGTGGAACTAAGCTGCGTGAAAGATGGTGAGCAGGCGCTTGAAAGCGCCAAGACTATCGATTTCGATCTTATCTTAATGGATGTGCAACTTCGCAAGTTAGACGGCTTTTTGGTGACTCGTGCCATTCGGGGGCATGAGAAAAAGATTGCCGCGATACGCACCCCCATTATCTGTCTGTCGCCCTTCGCGCTTGGGGCTGACCAAGACTTAGCAACCGCAGTTGGTATGGATGACTTCCTCGTGAAGCCAATATCTCCAAGCAGTCTTGAGGCCATGATGGACAAGTGGGTGGGAATCAAAGCCGATATTCGAAAGACCAAGGCGGCTAAGTCCCGCATTGGAGGGTCAGAGAATGGCCACGTGATAGAGCCTTTTGCAGTGCAAAAACGACCCGTAGCACTCTAGACAATATTGCCCGTAACGTAGATGTAACGTAGCGTTACGCGCACATACTGTTGGCTTGCATTTTTCTGAGGCAAGAAGAAGCTGGATTTGAGAGGCCGATTTTTGGAATTATTTATCGGATTCAAGACAAATAACTTCTGCGACGTGCCCCCCGCAGTGACATTTTATACTTTCTTGGACCAAGTGTTAAAGCTTGTCTCTCAAATCCACCATCTTTTTTTGCCACGATTTTCGATATGTTTTTCCCATGATGTGTGAAAAACGTCTCGTCGATAGATTTACGTTTAAAAAGAACTCTGCGGTAACATCTTGCTTAACTTTATCAGCTAGAGCCTATCGGTCTTATGATTAATCCATAGTCCTAAACTCGAGCCACAAATGAATCCTCAATGAACACTGACGTAGAAAATATCCTTACTCTCATTTCTGCGGCGATTTTTGCTGATAAAAGAATTTATGCCTCAGAAGTCGACTCATTCATTCAGTCAGCTGGATCTCTCGAAGTTTTGACGCGTCTTGCCCCTCGCTTGTCTGAAGCAAAGTTGATCAGCTGGTATGAAATGAACAAAGATGAAGTGCGTGAGAATCTATCCACGCCCTACTTTAAGGATTGGTTTTATGAACTTCTCGATGCGCTATCTGAGATTCCAGAAAAGCAGTCTATCGTAGAAGCTATGCGCGATGTAGCTGAGGCAGACGGCGAAATACACGTGAGCGAGAGAGCGCTTATAGTTCTTGCCGAGCGGCATTGGGGCTTACGCTAAACCGAAACTACGCTTACTGAATTAGTCTAGTTCAAGGCTTTGTTGGTCGTCGCTCCACAAATTTTGGGCGGCGACCACGAGTTCCGCCGCTTGTATCGGTTTCTCAAACCTCAGGGCCGCGCCAAGCCTTGAGGCGCGCGATTCAAAGAGACTAAGATCTTCGCTATCGTATGCGGAGGTCAATAAACCTGTAACGGCAATTGCTGGAGGAGCTTGCCGGCCCATATTTAGCAGCGTCATGAGGACATGAAGCCCGCCTTTATTATTTGGAACAAAAAGGTCGGTTATAACGAGGTCAAATGTTTCATTCTGGAGAAAGATTTCTGCGTCTACACCGTTATGGCAAATGACAACCTCACACTGGTTTAGTTCAAACGCTTCTTTCCAATTGAGGGCAAGGCCCACATTGTCTTCCATTATCAAAACGCGTTTCTTACTATGTGTCATCGGCTCAATATCATCTCTTCGCTCGCATATTGTTCAAAGCACACGCTAGTTTGAATGAGGCAAAGTAACAAGGATGTAGGTGTACGATTTTCCCGCCGCGCCTATCGCATTAATCACCGCCAAGTATTTTAATTTCGTCGCGCAATCGTGCCGCTTCTTCAAATTCCAGATTTTCGGCGGCGAGAAACATTTTCTTCTCAAGGTCGGCAAGAACAGCCGCCATGTTTTGCCCAATAAACGCCTCTTGTCCAGGTTCGGCCATTTCCATCGCCGCGCCTTTCTTTAAAAGGCCTGACTTAGTGTAGCGGTTCGCATTGGCTTTGATACGTTCCCCTTCTTCGCTATCTCCGACGACATCGATGACGCCGCGAATAACGGTAGTCGGCGTTATGCCGTGCTTCTCATTGTGCGCGACTTGGCGGGCGCGGCGACGTTTGGTTTCGTCCATGGCGCGTTCCATAGAGCCCGTAATTTTATCAGCGTAAAGAACGACTTTCGCTTCCGCATTTCGCGCCGCGCGCCCAATTGTTTGTACAAGTGAGGTTTCGGACCGAAGAAACCCCTCTTTATCAGCGTCTAAAATGCCGACAAAGGCACACTCTGGAATATCGAGCCCTTCGCGTAGCAGGTTAATCCCGATGAGTACGTCAAACACACCCATGCGCAGGTCGCGGATAATTTCAATGCGCTCAAGCGTATCGATATCGCTATGCATGTAACGCACGCGTATGCCTTGGTCGTGCATATACTCTGTCAGGTCTTCTGACATTTTCTTTGTAAGTGTCGTGACCAGCGAGCGAAAGCCTTTGGCTGTGGTTTTGCGCACTTCGTCAATGACATCATCGACTTGAGACGCGCCGTCTTTGGCAACGGGGCGTACTTCGACGGGCGGATCAATGAGGCCCGTGGGCCGAATGACTTGTTCGACAAAGACGCCGCCTGTGCGCTCCATTTCCCAATTTCCAGGTGTGGCAGATACATGCACTGTTTGCGGGCGCATGGCGTCCCATTCTTCGAATTTTAATGGGCGGTTATCAATACAGCTTGGCAGACGGAAACCATGCTCTGAAAGCGTGCCTTTACGGTTCGCGTCGCCTTTACTCATCGCGCCGATTTGCGGAACGGAGACATGGCTCTCATCAGTAAAAAGAAGCGCGTTCTCTGGAAGGTATTCGAACATCGTAGGCGGGGGCTCACCTGGGGCACGGCCGGTGAGGTATCGCGAATAGTTTTCAATGCCTGTGCAAAAACCCTGAGCGGCCAACATTTCCAAATCAAATTCTGTGCGCTGCGCAATCCGCTGGGCTTCGAGTAACTTTCCTTGAGCCTCAAATTGCTCGACCCGCATCTTTAGCTCGGCTTTAATACCTTTCATCGCGGCCTGCACAGTCGGCCGAGGCGTCACATAGTGAGAGTTGGCGTAAATCCGCACTTTATCGAGTTTGCGACCTGTGCGTCCTGTTAGGGGATCAAACTCCACTATGCTGTCGATCTCGTCGCCAAAGAAGTCAACACGCCACGCCATATCGTCATAGTGCGCGGGGAAAATCTCGACCGTGTCGCCGCGCACTCGAAATGTACCGCGCTGAAAAGCGAGATCATTGCGCGCATATTGCAAGGCCACTAATTCGCCCATGAAATCCCTCGGATCCTTTGAATCGCCAATGCCGACATCAATCGTCATCGCCGTGTATGTTTCGACAGAGCCAATACCGTAGATGCAAGAGACAGAGGCGACGATAATCACGTCATCTCGTTCTAAAATGGCGCGGGTCGCTGCGTGGCGCATGCGGTCGATTTGCTCGTTCACGCTGGAGTCTTTTTCAATGAAGGTGTCCGTGCGGGCTACATAAGCCTCTGGCTGATAATAATCGTAATATGATACAAAATATTCCACCGCATTATCTGGGAAAAAGTTCTTAAACTCCCCATACAGCTGCGCTGCGAGAGTCTTGTTAGGCGCGAGAATGAGGGCCGGGCGCTGGGTTTGTTCGATTATTTTGGCCATAGTGAAGGTTTTTCCCGAACCAGTAACGCCAAGCAAAACTTGATCGCGTTCATGCTCAGATAGGCCTTTGCACAGCTCTTTTATTGCATTGGGTTGATCGCCCTTGGGTTCAAATTCTGAGACAAGGTTAAAGCGCTTGCCGCCTTCGGATTTTGTGGGGCGGTCAGGCCTATGCGGAATCCAAATTGCTGGCGCTTCGCCCACGCCCATATCTATGTTTTCAACCATGGCTTGAAGGTAGAGACCACTTGCGAATTTACAAGGGCCGTTGTCGCCCAAAGGGGCTACCTAACGCTTAACAATTAGGTCTTTGTTAATCTAAATTTTGAACCAAAGCTTTAACGCCGTTGGCGTATCACGATTTGGGATAATACAGGGTGCAATCGAAACGCGATGAAAACGCCAAGCAAAACGAAACTGAATAATGCAGGCAAGTTCGGCACCACGGGCCGGGGCTTTGCACGGGCCGCCCTTAGTGCGCTCGTGGGTGTTGGAGGATTTCTATCGACCCCGGCCTTCGCAGATGTGCTTGACCGTCCGTTCTTTCGCGCGAATTCTTTGGTTATCGTTTTCGGGGCGAGTGATTTCGCGGAAAACGGCGGAGAGGCGCCCGTCGTATTCGATTTCGTAACCCTTGATAATCTGAGTTCTGGCACAGAAGGCAATGACTTGATCGCAGCTGATGGCCGCTCCGTGAATTACAATACCCAGCGCTACAACCCCATTCAAAGCGGGGAGAGCTCTGGATGGGAATTGCAAGTCAACAATGCGGCCTTTGGCGGTGATTTCAATAGCGCCACCCCGCATCAAACGCTTGATGAAAATGATAGCTACACAGCCTTCGGCTTGGATGATTCGACTGATATGGATTTACTTGGCGGCGGCGCGCGAGCGTCCCGCTTCTTCGTGGCGTCAAACACGGCCTTTGACATCTATGCTAAGGCTGACAATTTTGAGGCCACCGGTGATTTTTCAGGCCTTGACTACTCCAACATTCGATATCGTTTTCGCTACCAAGTCAGCGGCGGCAGCGGCGCAAATCGCTGGGGGCAAAGCGCGCAAGACCCCGCTGTGGGTGGTAGCGGCGTTCTGCTCGGGCAATTGCTAGCGCCAATCTCCACGCTTGCTCTTCTGCAAGGGGCGCCTTTCAAGGTATTTGACGGCGGCCGGCGCACGGCTCGTACGCAAGGCTCCATTATGCAGCACGCGGTCAGTTTTCAATCTCGCTACAACCTCCTCGGGGCAGGCATTACAGGAAATAATTATGATTTCTCAATGGGGACTGGGTCTGTAAGCGCGGAGATAACGTATACCATCTATACACCATGACGTGGCATGCTAGACGTTAACCATAGATAATGGATATTGGTGCCACGATGACTAAAAATAAAACCCACTTGATCGCAATATTCGCTTTTATATTGGCAGGCTGTGAAGGGCCCTCTGACATTAAAAGTCATCCAGCTGCCGCAAAAAACGTAATCACTTCGCCTACAGTTGACGTTAAAATACCGCAAAATCAGGCCGCTAGTTCTTTCGCTGGTGTGTTAAATGTCAACACGGCGACAAGCAAACGGCTTTCCCACGTATCCGGCATGACAACTGAGATTGAAAAGCTGATAAAAGACTTGCGCCCGTTTTTGGATATTGTGGAATTTGATGATGAGCTAGAGGCTCTAGGCGTAAAATCCAAGGTGCGGTCATCACTCTATCAACACCTCTTTGTCCTTGTTGACGTCAATAACAGCTCCTTTGAGGAATTGGTGTTAATTCCAAATGTTTCGAGAAGAAATGCGTTTGCTATAGTTGAGGCACGTCCATACGCCTCTCAAGAGGTGTTCCTCAATCAGCTGGAAAAATCTTTTAAAAAAGACCGCGCGAAAGATGTTGCGCGATACTTCATATTTGCGTAGCCAAAGAAATAGAGCGAAAAGCTTTACACTTTGAATTGTGACACATAGAAATAAATTACAGCTATATGTCGAAATCTATGGATTTTATGCTTGGCTACACTCATATAGTGCTAGGGGACACGTCGCCGTATAGTCGGATACGCCGTTCCTATTGGTAAAGTGTGATGGACGACAAAAAAAGTAAGCCGAGAGCCGGCTATCAAATCTCTGAAAAAAGCGAGAGTGCCGCGAAACGTGATGCGCGTCTAATGCACGCTATTGCGCATAACCAAGACGGTGCGGCGCTCTCTGAACTCTTTGGCGTTTACAGCGGCAAGCTCAAGGGTTGGCTGATGGCGCGAGGCGTCGGGTCTGCTACGGCCGAAGATATTATACAAGACGTGATGATTAAGGTTTGGACGCGGGCAATTTTATTCGATCCCGCCAAAGCGTCATTTGCGACGTGGGTCTACCGTTTGACGCGCAACCGCTGGATTGACCATAAACGCAAGCATGGCCGTATGGATGTGCGCGATCCCGATTTGATGGCCATCATTGCAGATGACGAGGTGCCGTCTGCTGAGGACTTCTTCATTGAAGACCAGACGGCAGACGAGCTTTATTTGGAAATTGCCCGTCTATCGAAGGCGCAGCAGGAAGCAATTCACATGGCCTATATGGAGTTTAAAACTCATAAAGAAATTTCCGAGGAAACAGGACTTCCCTTAGGTACGGTGAAAACCCGCATCCGCAGCGCGATTCAAGCCTTGCAAAGTAATATGAAAGTCCGCTCAATAGAAGAGCGTTAATAAGGGCGCCGCGTCGCTTATCGCTATGGCAAAACTGAAAAACGCTCTGACACATCCTGCCGTCTGGCTTTGCCTTATTATAATTGCGGGAGCCCTCTTTTGTCTTGGCGACATGTATTACGACTTTGTTCTCACACCAGAGGCCGCAATCGGGCACTGCGGGGAGAAGAACATAGAGGCCGTATCTATGACGGGATTTTATAAGCGCGATATAATCTGTTTTTCTGACGGACTATTGCCTCAGAAATCTTAGGTTCCAGCCGGACTATAATAAACGTATCGAGGTGGCAAAGCCGCCGTTTCTTGAAGTCACCTTGACTCACAATATTTTGTTGTATATGTACAACAATATGATTTATAACCGCGTTAAATTATTAAGAACAGAAAAGGGCTTGTCCCGCAAAGAGCTAGCTGATGCTGTGGGGGTGAATTTCCAAACCATCGGCTATCTTGAGCGCGGGGACTATAATGCCTCATTGGAGCTCGCGTTTAAGCTTGCTGACTACTTCGAACTGTCCATTGATATGGTGTTCAGTCCCCGCCCTTTCAAATCCATCGCCCAAGAACTCGCCGACGCCAAACGCGCCGCGCAATAGGAGAATATTATGTTAGCAAAAGTTTTTAATGTCTTTGAGACGACTGAAAT
>CAKZTE010000159.1 GCA_937923115.1 uncultured Caulobacterales bacterium
GAAGAAATTCAAGCCGACCTTGAAAAAGCCCGCACACTAAACGTCAATACGTTGCGCATCTTTCTCAACCATGATTATTTTGATAGCGCTCTGACGCGTGATGAAGCTTTGGCTAAGCTGAATGTGTTTTTGGACTTATGCGAAGATAAAGACATCAAAGTTCTCGTGACCTTGTTTGATCTTCGGCCAAATTATACTCTATCAAACTGGGCCGCTGATATTGATCATATTGACTATATATTCTCAGACATCGCCAACCATAAAGCCATTTTGGCGGTAGATTTGAAAAACCAAGCTGATCTTGATTTTGAGCGTTGGGGCGCAGGCATTGTCGAAGCTTGGCTATCGGTTATGGCGCGCCATATTCAAACGCAGTTTTCGGAAATTCCTGTAACGACAGGCTGGTCAAAGGCTGAAAACGCTGCGCGCTTAAATGACGTGTTTGATATTGTCACCTATCACGAATACCAAAACCCCAAGAATTTTGCCGCACGACTTGCGACTGTGAAATCTGCGGTCGGCGGAAAGCCCGTTATGATTACAGAGCTCGGCTCTACGATTTGGCACCCGCCATTCATCCAGAGCTTGGGTGAAAAAGCTCAAGCCGCCCGTTTAGACAGCCAACTTGCTCAGGCCAAATCTACATCCGGCGTCTTCGTCTGGACCCTTAATGATTTTGATCACGTGGGTTCAGATGTCGTTGGTCGCCTTCCATGGCGAAAAGCTCAGCAAAGGCACTATGGCCTGACCCGCGCGGACGGATCGTTACGCCCCGCAGCGGCAGTGCTGAAATCTTTCGCAGAAACAAACTTATCAAACTCAACACAAAACTAAATTTTTAGGAGACTATCATGAAAACCATCGCAATCGTTACTGCCTTCCCACCCAGCGCCGGCTCTTTAAATGAGTACGGATTTCACTTGGTCAACGCCTACATCGCGCGCACAGATATCGAGAAGATTATCGTTATTGCCGACAAATTTGACGGCAACACACCTGAGCTGGACCTGGGCCCGAAAGTTGAGGTGAAGCGCGTCTGGCATTTTAACAGCCCCTTTGCCGGTCTTCATATCTTAAAAGCCTTGAAGGCCTCGAACGCTGACGGCGCGCTCTATAACCTTCAGACCGCATCCTTTGGTGACAGCGAAATACCGGCGGCATTAGGCTTGCTTACGCCGGCAATCTCACAAAAACTTATCGTTCCGTCGGGTGTGATCATGCACAATCTTGTTGAGGCTGTTGATCTTAGTAAAACGAACTTGGCCAAAAGCCCTATTCGTCAAAAACTTGTTGCCGCCGCTAGCTATTTCGTTACCAAGACAATGTTGATGTCCGGATTTATGACCGTCACATTGGACAGTTTCTGGGATATTTTAAAAGAGAAATACAAAGCCAAAAACGCTTTTATGGTCCCGCACGGATCCTTTCCAACAGCCTCAGAGGGAAGCTTGCCAAAGCTTTCTGATCGTAAAGATACGATTGTGACTATGGGTAAGTTTGGAACCTATAAACGGCTTGAGCGTACGATCGGTGCTGTTCAAAATATAAATTTAGGTCGTATCGACAGTCATAAAATAAAGCTTGTCATTGGTGGAAGTGACCATCCCGTAACGCCCGGTTATTTGAAAGCGTTGGCCGCTGAGCATGAATGCGACAGCAACATTGTATTTCACGGCTATATTGCCGAAGAAGACGTTTCCGATTTCTTTACACAAGCCAAGCTCGCCATTTTTGACTATGACAGTACGACGGGAAGCTCTGGCGTATTACACCAAGCTGCCATCTTCGGAACGCCCGCGGCCTATCCGATGATGGGTGATTTTATTGATGTGACAGAGCGTGAGGGCCTGAAAGGTTTTAACTTTAAACCTCTTGATCAAACGGCCTTAGAGGCCGCTATCACTGACTGTCTAGAGGACAGGGTAACCGCTCAATCTTACGCGGAGAATAATATAAACGTGTCCAAAGGTGTTACCATGCACACAGTCGCATCGATCCAGCTTCAACTATTGAAAAAGATTAAAACAAAGCAGTTCAACAAGATTCGCCGCGCGAAAAATTCGGCCTTACATATTCGCCAAAACCATCATTCGCAGCCAGCAGTATAATCCAATTTCTAATTGTTAAAGTGGCCGTAGGGGCGCCGCCCCTCTGGCGCACTTTGCAGAAACTAGCACGGGCCGCGGCACAGGCTTCGCCCTGTGCCCGCACCAACCCGCACGATTTACCGCTCCGTTTGCACACCTTGCTTTCGCCAAGGGGCAGGATTGCAGAGCAATCACTAAGTAACGTAGCAATTATGGCAGAGCGAAGCGGCGTTAGAGAACACAGATCTTCTGATAAGCTTGCCTAAAGAATTTTCAAAACTTTAAAATAATAATGCCGTCCTTCATCACCATTGATCCTTCTCTTGGCCAAGCAGGCATCTGAGCTGCAAAGTCACCATTTTTTTCATGCTGCTCATCGTTAGGAGCATGAAATTCCTCAAAGCCCATAGCGCGAATAAAAACCACTGATCGATGCCGCGACGGCCACCAACTGAATGCTGAAATGCCAGTTGTTGACGACTTAAACTTTGGGCCTCTATGCTCGAATGATGGTTTACCATGAACATCCAATATAATTAAATCCCCGGGTGTCGCATCAGCGAGCTCAATTGCGGCATCGACAATGTCAAAAGCAAGATTTTCATCGTAGCGCCGGATGTTAACTTCTGACATTGCAACAAGAGACAAAACATAAGCATTCAGAACAAAACAAACCAAATATACGGCGGGGATTAGCTTTTTTAAATAATTAGGCCGCCACAGGGTTTCGATGACCATTAAGCAAAGAAAAGCGATAGGAAACGCAATGCTCATGCGAAGCGCGCCATAATTAAGGGTGATGAGATTCAGGGAGCCGGCAACAAAAAAAACTCCGGCAGCAATTAAAACCGCAAAAAATGCTTTTCGCCAATTTATAAGTAAAGCCGAAATTGTCGCCAAGAAAAAAGCCAGAATTACCAATACGGGTGCTAGCGTGAACTGCCCATAAATCTCCTTGCTGCCGCTAGCATAGTCGCCAATTAATTTGAGCAGTTCTGATGCCTCCATAAACGGCGCATCTATGACCGTATGAATAGAGACAGTGTGTTCAAGCGCGACACGCGAGCTATTACGAAAATTCAGCATAACCGAGCAGATAAGATTGGACAACAAATAGGCGAACACAATCATTATCAAAAGCATTACGCAAAACTGCGCGATTATACTGAAGCTATTACGCATTTTTGAACGCGTTTCGGAGGCCGGCTCAGCTTCAAGTTCAGTATTTATTTGGGAAAATAAGACTATGCCTGACAGGCACGCAAATAGAATAAGCCCGGTCTCGTAAATACCTGCAATCATACTTCCTAAGGCGATTATTAAACCCAAGCCGAGCGCCGCATCGCGATAGGATTTTCGTCGTACAGACTTTAAACTTGAATGAAATATACGCGCGGAAATAAAGGCGATCATGACGGCAACTGCAAAGGGAAAAAGGTTTGCGGGGAAGGCAATTAAATAGGTCCATGAAATAAATGAGCCCGCCACGAGCGTAAGTAAAACGGCATCACTACGTGAAACGTCCACAATATCTTTTAAAAAAGAGAGGCAAAACCACGAGAAAAGGCCGATAAATAACAATATAGCGAAGGCAGGAACAATGGGGTTTGAGTAAACATGTTGTTCAAACAAATAGGTGAGCCATCGGCCTTGTTGCAGCCACACGAGAGAGTCATCGCTTAGATAAGCCATTTCAGAATCTGTGCCAATTCGGTAGGCAATGATTTGGCCAAGGTAAGCGCCTGACAGCAGCACGAAACAGAGCAGAAAATCGATTATTCCATCGTTATGTTCAGTCTCTTGCATGCTCACCTATTCTCATGATTCTACGAATGAATAGAAACGATATTGGTACGTTTAGGGCAATCACCATGATGACCGCAATCTCTTCGGGCAGAGGGGTCTTTGTCACTAAAAAGTACAGTAGCGCATTATTATAAGCAAGCAGTCCGAGGTAAAAAACTAACAATGCGGCAAAAGACTTAAGCCCAGAGTCTTCGTTGAAAACAAAATTACGATTTATAACAAACGAGAGGACGACACCGATAATAAACGCCGCCGAATACGCCAGCCAATAGGCCATAAAAAAATTAAGCGCGAGAAAAATGAAATATGTGATGGAGGTATTAAGCAATCCTCCGAGTATGAATTTGATCAGTACGCGCAAAACTTGACGCTAACTATTAGAAACGAACGATTTAAACTCGTCATACTCGCGAATATAATCATCAGCATCGTAAAAATGGGACGCAAAAACGAGAAGAACGGCGTCAGGAGAGTGCTTATACTGCGTCCCCCAAATTCGCGCTGGCATGTAGACACCAATCTCGGGGCGATCAAGCAGCACTTCAGCGCGATGCGTGCCGTCATCAAGTAATATTGAGCAGCTACCCTTCACGCAGACAAGGAACTGATCGCACTGCTTATGAGCGTGCTCTCCGCGCGTTTCCCGGGATGGAACGCCGTAGACCGTAAAAAAACGTTTTGGAACAAAAGGGATATCTTTTTCAAACTCCCCGACTGTCAACGCGCCGCGCAAGTCATCGGTTGAAAACAGATGCACTAATGACGCTTTGCCCACGCCTAAGCTTTGCGCGCCAGCCTTAGCCTCGCTTTTGCTTGCAGGCAAAACATCGACGCTTTCTGAGAGATTGGCTTCCGAGACGCCTTTTGTGTTTGTGTAGCCCGTGATACGCGCTGGATTTCCGACAACAATCGCGTAAGGTGGCACGGACTTTGTAACCACTGCGCCCGCGCCCACCATAGCATGTGGCCCGACTTCAATACCCGGCAGTATCGTGCAATTCGCGCCAAGAGAAGCGCCTTTACGTATGATGGTTTTTAAAAATTCGTTTGGATAGATGCCTGAACGGGGAAAATTATCATTGGTAAACGTCGCGTTGGGGCCAATGAAAACATCATCCTCCACCCGAAGACCGTCCCAAAGCTGCACGCCGCACTTAACGGTAACCCTGTCGCCAACAACCACATCACTTTCGACAAAGACCCCGTCACATATATTACAGTCGCGCCCTATCACAGCGCCCGGCAATATGTTCACAAACGCCCATATACGGGTGTCCTTCCCGATATTCTTCGGGTCCGTGGCGCAGATGGCCTTGGGATGGAGTTGAAAATGGGTCATTGGTGAGCATTCTTTTTCTTAACGAACGTCTTCTCCGAGGAGACGAGAGACAGTGGACGGGCCTTTGAATTTTCAAAGGTCCGCCAAGCATAATTTCCCAAAACGCCAATCGCAAATGCATTTAGCCCGCCCATAAAGAGAATAACAATCATGAGCGCTGAAAACCCTGTCGGCGGGATATATCCAAGCAGCCGGGAGGCTATAATTACCACCCCGTAGATGAAAGCCACAAACATCGCCGCGGCGCCTGCAAAACTGATGAATTTAATCGGGAGGTCCGTGAAAGAGAACACGCTATCCATCATATACTTCATTTTTTTGCTAAATGACCAACCACTCTTTCCGTGCTCTCGTTTTTGCCGCGTGTAGTTGATGGTCGTGAAATCATGTCCAAGCCAAAAGAGCTGCGCGACGAGCGAGGAATTGGCTTCCTTAAGCAGTAGCAGTTCATTGCGGACTTGTTGGCAACATCCAAATAAATCCACACCACCAGCTGGGACATTTTTCACGACAAATTTCTTGTAAATTTTCCAAAATACAGTTGAGAATAACTTGGACATGAACGGATCGTTCCGCGCCGAGCGGGTCGCGACCACGACCTTTGAGCTATCCACATGCATTTTAATAAAGAAATCTATAAGAAGTTCCGGCGGTTCTTGCAGGTCAGCGGCGATCATTCCGTAATAGTCAGCCTCTTGCGCACCGAGACCCGTGCGAATAGCAGCAAAAGACCCAAAGTTTCTAGAGTGATAGAGAATTTTTGCGGAAATGAGATTGCGGCTGAGTACGGCCTCTAGCACTTGAGCGCTATCATCAGGGCTCCCATCGATAACAAAAATGAACGTTACCACTGCGCCGTATTGCGCGTTAATCTGCTTGTCAATCTCGGCAAGGTTGTCCACTAGCGCTGCGAGGCTCTGCGCATTATTGTACACAGGGACGATTATATTGTAGCTCACACTTTTTTTACGGGGCGCGCTCACTTATTATGTCCAGTTGTTTACCGTTTGTATGACCCAAGAGACATCTTCGGCGCTCATACCCAAATGACACGGGAGCGACAAACAATGAGACGCGCTATATTCCGTATGCTTAAGATCGACCACCGTGCCAGAGTTCACGGATTGGAGATGATCGGGGACGGGATAATGGACATCTGTTTGTATGTTGTTTTCACTAAGATAACTTTGAAACGCCTCTCTATCTTCGGCGTGAACGACATAGAGGTGCGCGACATGTTCAGGGCCAAATCTAGGGGGCGTCTGCACTTTCTCATTATGAATTTCCGCTGAGTAGCGATTCGCTATGCTGCGGCGAAAAGCGTTTTCGCTATCCAGGCTCTTAAGCTTAATCCGCAAGAATGCAGCTTGGATTTCATCAAGCCGTGAATTACAGCCCTTATCCATATCGACTTGGTATTTTTTTGACCAACCATATTGTTTTAACTGCCTGACTTTGGCTGCAAGCTCGGCAGAATTAGTCGCGACTGCGCCGCCGTCGCCAATCGCGCCGAGGTTTTTGGTTGGATAAAAACTAAATGTCGATATGTCACCAAATGAGCCTGCCAGTTGGCCTGCGCGCCTTGCGCCGTGTGCTTGAGCGCAATCCTCAACTAGGTGAACGCCGTAATTTTTGCACAGTGCAACAACCGGTGTCATATCAGCACAGAGACCATAGAGATGTGTTATCACAACAGCGCCAATATCGCCGCCTTTAAGTGAGAGTTCAATTTGCGCGATATCCATAAGCTGCGTTTTGGGATCAATATCGATATATTTTACAGTCATCCCCGCGAGTCTGGCCGCTGTGGCGGTGTAAAAACCAGCATTCGCAACGCTTAGGATAGAATGTGTATCTCGTAAGTCGAGACTCCGTATCGCAAGTTCAAGTGCGTCCGTCCCATTTGCAACGCCGACAACGTGCTCGCACCCAATATAGGCGGCAAATTCGGATTCAAAGGCTTGACAGTTTTCTCCGCCAATATACCAGCCTGAACGAATTATATCAGCAGCCGCCTGGCTCAAAGCGTCCATGTGCACGGCGTTGGCGCTCAGTAAATCGTTAAACTTTACATGACGTTTGAGGTCACATGGTGACATAAAATACCTCGCATGGAGAGTTCGGCAATTAGGCCTTCACAACAGGGATTGCTTCCAGCGGCGTAGACGGCATCGCTTCGCATGTGACGGGATAGAATGCAAATAGAAACTAATTATCTGAGCGCTTCTATGGCTCAAATAATTTATTGGAACCACTATAAAAAGGGGTTTTATATTGACACTTTTCGGGGTGCGCCATCTTTAGTAGCTTACATTTTACCTTGCGGCGATAGTATAATCTGACCCTGAATCAAATTTCAGAATATTCTCAAAGACATGAGCGGTAAAACTCCTTACGGTCGTTTTTTTATTGGGAGCCATATATGTCACTACCGTCTACCTATCTTCAAATGCATTCAACTGTTTCGGCGCAAGGGCAGCTCCGCATGGATTTGACCGAGCAGCCTATGCCAACCCCAAAGCCCGATCAGGTCATCGTGCGCGTCGAAGCCACGCCTATTAATCCGTCCGATCACGGGGTTATGTTTGGCTGGTCAGACATGTCACAGGCTAGCTCATCGGGTGCGGGCAAGAATACAGTGCTGAGCGCGCCTGTTCCGCCTGCGGGTATGCGTATGATGAAGGCGCGCCTCGATCAGCCGCTCGCCGTGGGTAACGAAGGCGCGGGCACGGTTGTTGCGGCCGGCGAGAGCAAAGAGGCGCAGGCCTTAATGGGCAAAACAGTTGCCGTAATGGGCGGCGGGATGTACGGCCAATACCGCTGTATCTCTGCCATGATGTGCTTGCCGCTTTTGCCGGGCCACACCGCCAAAGACGGCGCCTCTAGTTTTGTCAATCCGCTCACGGCGCTATGTTTCCTAGAGACAATGCGCCTTGAAGGTCATAGTGCGATTGTCCACACGGCGGCGGCGTCAAATTTGGGCCAAATGCTCAACCGCATCTGCCAAGCGGACGGCGTGGATTTGGTCAACATCGTGCGCAAGCAAGAGCAGGTCGATATCCTCAAAAAGATGGGCGCGAAATATATCGTCAACAGCAGCGACGAGACGTTCATGGCGGACTTGATTGACGCCATCCACGAGACAGGCGCAACGCTTGGTTTTGACGCGACGGGCGGCGGTAAGCTTGGTTCTGATATTCTGGCGGCGATGGAGGCGGCTGCGGCGCGCACGCCTGGCGCCTATAGTATTTACGGCTCGATTAAGCATAAACAGGTCTATCTCTACGGCGGCCTTGATACATCACCCACAACGCTCAGCCGCGGATACGGCATGGCATGGGGCGTGGGCGGATGGCTGTTGCCAAACTTCCTCGCCAAGGCTGGCCCAGAGGTCGGCATGCGCCTTCGTACGCGCGTCGCCAAAGAGCTAAAGACAACATTCGCCAGCCACTATACCGATGAAATCTCGCTATCCGAAGCGCTGAACGCGGATGTGGTGAAACGCTATAACGCCAAAACAACGGGCAAGAAGTTTCTTATTTGCCCGCAAATGGACGTTTAAAGCTGCAGGAAATTATAAGAAGAAGGCCGCTTTTACAGCGGCCTTTTTTGTGGGGTGTTGTATCACAAAGGGCCAATGCTGAAGCGGGTATGCTCGCAAAGCTTAAAGAGAACAGTTTGCCTTAAAGTATTTACGCCGCCTTAAGCGCCTTAAGTATTTCACGTCCTGTCATTTTGGGCGAAACCTTTGCGGCGAAGGCGGCTTGGGTTAGCTCTAGGATCCGCGCGTTGTACGGCGCGCTAACCCCCGCCAGTTTGGCATGGCGGACAATTTCGCCTTGGAGGTAATCAATCTCGCTTATGCGGCCCGCTTCCAAATCGTCCAGCATAGAGGAGCGGGCTTTGGCGTCGATTTTTACAATCAGCTGCATGACAAGTTTATAAATGACATTAGGCAGGCGCAGCGTTTTCAAAAGCTGCTTGGGTTTGCGCCCGTTAAAGGTAGAGGGCGTAACGCCATTGGCTTTGGCGACGCTCAGCGCTTCTTCGACTAAAAGCGCCAAGGCGAGGCGGTAATCGCGCTGCATCAGGCCGTCTCTCAGCGTTCCGCCCGACAGCGTGTTGAGCGCATTATTCAGGTTCACAATCATTTTCGCCCATTGCGCCGCGAGAATATCGGTCTTGGCGATGATAGGCTGCCCCGCCGCCGTAAACGCCGTAAGCAGGGCGGAGGCTGCGTTGCCGCCCACAATCAGCGCCCCCGTCACGCCGCAGTGAAATGCGCCGGGGCCGCTGGGCGTAATGTTAAACGGCACGATGGCGGGGACGATGTCGGCGTTTGGCACGCTCTCGCGCAGCACTTCGGGATTCCGAATCCCGTTTTGAAAGCTGATAATCTGAACATCAGGGCGCGCATGTTTGGCAATCGCGCGGGCGGCCTCTGCCGTGTCTTGGCTTTTGGTGCAGCACAAAATTATGTCGGCGTCTTTGAGGACTTCGTAATTCGTACGAAAATCTACACTGGTGAAGTTGAGCGGCTCGCGTTCAAAATGGGTGAGGGTCAGGCCGTGCTCCGCGATTTGCGCGCGGTATCTCTCGCGCCCGATAAAGCTAAGCTGCGCGCCGCCTTTCATCAGCAGCCCGCCGAGATAACACCCCACAGACCCTGCGCCGAGGATAACCATATGTAGTGTTTTTGGAGCGGCAGGCGCAATCATAGTGTCTCTCATTATGGTGGCTGGGTCATAAAGCTATAGCGGCTTCGCGCGCGGACACAATGTCTACGCAAAAACAGGTAAAAATAACCGCAAAACAAACCACATTTAGAACGGTCTTGCGTCTTGCCGCCGCCCATAGTTTCGCGTAAAGCCCTGCCTCGCAAATGAGTTAGACTTGCCGCAATCAGCGGCCCAATTTTCGGAGGCCATTATGGGTTATTCAGTCGCAATCGTCGGAGCAACAGGCAATGTCGGGACAGAAATGCTCACGATTTTGGCCGAGTCGGATTTGGACGTCTCCGAAGTCTTTGCCGTCGCCAGCCGCCGCTCTGTGGGGCGCGAAGTGAGCTATGGCGATAGCGTCCTAAAATGCAAAGACTTAGAGACGTTTGATTTTGGGCAGGTCGATATCTGCCTCATGAGCGCGGGCGGCGATATTTCCAAAACTTGGTCACCAAAAATTGCCAAGGCTGGCGCGGTGGTTATTGATAACTCTAGCGCCTGGCGCATGGACCCCGACGTGCCGCTTGTTGTGCCCGAAGTGAACGCGGACGCCGTCGCGGGCTATACAAAAAAAGGGATTATCGCGAACCCGAATTGTTCGACCATCCAAATGGTTGTTGCGCTAAAGCCGCTGCATGACCGCGCCGTTATCAAACGCGTTGTTGTCAGCACATATCAGTCTGTATCAGGCGGCGGTAAGAAAAACATGGATGAGCTGTGGCTGCAAACCAAAGGCATCTACTCCAATGACGAGCTGAAGCCGCATAATTTTACTAAGCAGATCGCTTTTAACGTCATCCCGCATATCGACGTGTTCATGGACGGCGGCGATACGAAAGAAGAGTGGAAGATGAAAGCCGAGACCATGAAAATTCTTGACCCTAAAGTTAAAGTCTCGGCGACATGTGTGCGCGTGCCCACATTTGTTGGCCATGCCGAAAGCCTTAATATCGAATTTGAGAACGAGTTATCCGCAGACGATGCGCGGGATTTGCTGCGCGAGTCGCCCGGTATTATGGTGGTCGATAAACAAGAGGACGGCGGCTATATTACCCCCGTTGAATGCGTCGGCGAATTTGCAACTTTTATCTCGCGCATCCGCGAGGACAGCACACAAGACAATACGCTCAATATGTGGTGCGTATCCGACAACTTGCGCAAAGGCGCGGCGCTGAACACGGTGCAAATCGCGGAGTGCCTCGCGAACCGCGGATTGCTTAAGCCTAAGGCGGCATAGGACTGGGCGGCGAACGGACTCATTTGACAATTACATGCGGGCGTATAGCGTGCCCGCATGACCATTAATTACAATCGCAATGCAGGCGTTTATGACAAGCGCCACGGCGAAGAAATCGCCCCTGAAATTGCGGCGAGGGTTATTCACATTGCGGGATTAAGCGCGGGCGACAGCCAGCTTGATTTGGCCTCTGGGACAGGGCGCGGCTGTCTTGCTTTTGCCCGCCAAGGCCTGCGCGTTACCGCGACGGATGTATCCGCTGATATGCTGGCAAGATTATCCGAGAAAGCGGCGGGTCTTGATGTTTCCACTCACGTCATAAAGGCAGGCGCCTTGCCATTTGAGAATGGCAGTTTTGACGCGGTCAGCATTTCGCGCGCGCTTTATCTGATTGAGGATTGGCAAAATGTAATATCTGAGGCGGCGCGGGTTCTAAAGCCGGGCGGGGTCTTTATCCATGAGTGGGGCAGCGGCAGCGAGACCGATGTTTACGGCCTTATCCGTGGCCACCTGCGAGACTTGCTTTTGCGGGCCGGGGTGGAGCAAATTTTTCATCCCGGCGCGCGCACAGAGGCGCAAGTCGAGGCCGAGATTTTCGTGCACGGATTTAAATCCATAGGCGCAGCGGAAACGGGGCAAGGGATTTCTATTACGCCGCGTGAATTTATCGACAAAATCATAAACCGCGAATGTTCATATCTCTGGGACGTCAGTGATGAGATCGCGGCGCCCGCTATGGAAAAAGTCTGGACCTTTGCGCGGGATGAATTTGGCGATTTGGATCAGAAAATTTTCATGCCGGAAAACAGCTGGTGGCGCGTGTATCGTCTCTCAAATCCATATGCATAAAGATATTATAACGCGACGGAACGTAATCAGAGAACGGCTCGCCGAGGACAAAGCCTGAGCGCGCATAAAACGCTATCGCCGTATGAAATAGCGGTGTTGTGCCTGTCTCAAGCGAAAGGCGGCTGTAACCGCGCTGCCGCGCTTCCTCTATCAAATGGCCTAAAAGCTTCTGGCCGACACCGCGGCCTTCAAAACCTTGAGCCGCGCGCATAGACTTAATCTCGGCGTAGGAGTCGTCCATTTCGCGCAGTGCCGCACATCCCGTTAGCTTATCCCCGTCCCATATTGTGTAGACCGTCATATCGGGCGTTTTTAGCGCGCCAATATCAAGCGCGTAGCTGGTATTCTCGGGTGAATACTTTGCCATATTTAAAGTGTGAAACTCAAGAAGCGCAATGACATCGGGGCGGCTTATGTCGTCTATTTCAATGCGCATGTTATGGCCTATAAGCGGATTTAATCACGGCTAAGCGCGCCCAATACGTGGCGCAGCGCTTCGAGGTCAGAGGCATGGGTATAGCCGTGCACCGAGAACCGAAACCCTTCAGCGCGCTCATCATGCAATATCGTTTCTGCTTTTAAAATTGCCCTTAGGGGGGCTCTGTCTGCGGGGTTAAGCACCAATGTTGCCCCGCGTGCATCGGCGCCTATTGGCGAGACCATAACCTTATCCGGTATGTCTTGGACTAGATAGGATAAGGCGCTTTGTATTCTGTTGTGAATTTTATCATGCCCGATATGTTCTAAAACCGACAGACTTTCATTGGCCAAAATAAAGGGCGCCGGCGAGGGCGTGCCGCCAAAAAATTTCATCGCGTTATCGGCGTAGCGAAAATCATGAATGTCCATTTCAAAAGGATTTTCATGCGAGAACCAGCCAACGTCTACGGGCTTGCAGTCCTTAAGCGCCGATTGTGACGCGTAGAGAAAGCATGCACCAGGGCCTCCGCACAGGAACTTTACGCCCGTTCCGACCGCAAAGTCGGCGTTCCAATCAAGAAGATTAATCGGGACGACACCCGCTGATTGCGCAATATCGATGATGCTTACCGCGCCGTAATCGCGGGCCATCGCGCAAATGGATTTGACGGGTAATATATGTGAGGTGTTGGAGAGCGCATGGGTGATGTGGACGATTGCGGTCGTGCTGTCTATGGCATCCGCCCAAGCCTGCGGGTCGGTCACCTTGCCTTCAACAAATTTTAATCTGTAACCCGCGCGCTCCGCCTGTTTAAAGACGAAGCCATTTGTCGGAAAGTCTTGCGGTGATAAGATAATAACGTTGCGGGTCCCCGAACGCGGCAAGCTATAAATGATTTTCGTAAGCGCGCTGGAAATATTGGTTTGCGGGCAAATTTGGCCCGCCGATGTGCCCAGCAGCGCCGCAATCTTTGAGCGGTAACCGCCAAGGACATCGAGCCATGATGGCCACGCATTACCGCCTCCTTCAGCCCAAGACGTGAAATAAGATGTGCTCAGCGCATCTTCAGACGTCTTGGGCAAGCAGCCCACGCTATGGGAGAGGAAATAACGCGCGGGAACATGAAACAGATCACGCATTGTCGGGGCTCTCAAGCTTATCTCTTTTGCGTCCATAAGTGCCGCCCCAGCGGTCCGTCATTTCGGCGCGCACTTGCCAAAGATCTGGAAAAAACTTTTGCCGTAAGCCTTCATTTAGGATTTCAACGGGCCGTCCCTTAAGCGAGTTCGCGGCCACGCCAATGGAGCGGTAAATAAGCTGCATGTGGGCGTTTCTGAATTTCTGAAATTGCTCGTCAAATTCAGCTAAGGCTTCGGCGACCATATAGGCGTCGTCATGGCTATACTCACTGTCATAAATCTGCTCAAGGCTGCGCGCGCCGCCCTCAAGATAGACTGATGTAAAGCTGGCCCAAAGGTCCTGCGGCATTTTCAAAAGAACGCGAAAGCCGGGACTTTCTTGGCCGCTGCCATTGCCGAGCAACAACCGAATTCCTTGATAATCCTTAGGCGACATCGTCTCAAGCAGGACAAGCTGCTGCGTCATCATCTCTTGGCAAATATGCACGCGCCGGAAAAGCGTTAGCGCTTTCAGGCTACGGCGCGTTAAAAGGCAGTCATCTATATCAAGCAAGGTTGAGGCCATGAGCTTCATCCAAAGCTCTTCAACTTGGTGGACAATCATAAACTGAAGTTCGTCAGGATTACAAAAGTCTTCAGGCTCTTTCTGACAGGCCAATAACTTTTCAGTTTTTAGGTAAATTTCATAATCGAGCTGGCCATTGCCGCGCATCATATCTTGGTAGTGTTGTCTATCCATGTCTCTTCTTTCCTTTGTTATTGAGGGTCGGAAAGAAGAGGTTATGCGTGGCCTGTTCGCCATCGGCGCAAGACGTGCTGCGCAAGTTTAAGTGGGAATGACAACTTCATAGGCTTTGATATCTATTATGTGTGAACTTGCAAAGCTCTTTTTGCGCCGCCCCGCGCGGTGCGTCACGGCACAAAAAAACCGCCCCAAGGAGCGGTATTTCTAAAGTTCTGTTGGCTAATTTCTAGCGGCGCGGCTTACGCGGCTTGCTTGGGATTAGACCTTCCATTTGGGCGCGCTTACGCGCCAGCTTACGGGCGCGGCGAATGCCTTCAGCTTTTTCACGAACGCGGCGTTCTGATGGTTTCTCAAAATGATCGCGGGCTTTCATTTCGCGCAAGATGCCTTCGTTTTGAAGTTTCTTTTTTAGCGCGCGGAGAGCTTGGTCCACATTATTCTGACGTACGTAAATCTCGACCATGATAGTCCTTCATAAAAATTTCTTTGACGCTAAATTTGGATTGACCCAAAAACAACGAGGCCCCGCGCGGCGGAGCCTTTAAACCTTGCGCGGTCTTTAGCGCGGCTTTAGCGCGCCGTAAAGCGCTCTTTGCGAGAAAAAGACGGATAAACCCCGCTTTTTGTTCCCATTCTAGCCGCTTTGTGACATGAAAGCCGCAATTATGACATTTCCTAAACCCTATTATATTGACCATGACGGCCTAAAGATTGCGACTTACGCGGCAGGACCCGAACAGGGGCTCGATTGTAAGGGGGCGATTCTACTTGTGCACGGCTGGCCTGAACTGGCCTATAGTTGGAAGCCGATTATCGGTCCGTTGGCAAAGGCGGGTTACCGCGTGATTGCCTATGACCTTCGCGGTTTTGGCAATAGCAGTGCGCCTGATGATGGAGACGCTAGGGGCGCGCATCATTACGGCATCGCGCAGCAAGTGAGCGATATGGAAGCTGTGATGGACGCTTACGGCCTCTCTGAGGCTGTGATTTGCGGCCATGATTGGGGCGGTATTATTGTCTGGCATGCCGCGCGCATGATAGCGCCCCGCGTGAGCGGGGTTATTTCAATCTGTACGCCGCATGTCGGGGAGGCGCCCGCAGATCCGATTGCGATATTTAAAAAGCGCCACGGCGATGAGCATTATTTTGTCCATTTCACCGAGCGTCCCGGCGAGGCAGATGATTTATTCGCGCGTGACCCTGATGCGTTTTTCAGGCTGATGTTTCGCACCACACCAAAGGGCTCAAAGCCTAAAGCGGGGCAGGCGTCTATTCCGCAAAAGTTTGCGCAATATCTTGCGGCGGGCGCGCCGCAGCTCAAGGGCAAATTTCTGGACGCCGCCGATCATCAAGCCTATGTGGACGGTTACCGCAAAAGTGGTTTTCACGGTGGTATCGGTCTGTACCGTAATTCGACAGCGAACTGGGAATTAACGCGCGGCCTGAACCAAACCGTCCATCAACCTACCCTTATGCTGGCCGCAGAGGATGATATGTTCCTGCCGCCTGCATTATCAGACGGCATGGAAAAGCTTGTGCCTAATACGACGCGCCATGTCATTGCCGATTGCGGGCACTGGGCAATGTGGGAACAGCCTGACGCCATCGTTAATCATATGAAAGCGTGGCTAAAAACGCTTTAAATTTGCCTAATCAAGCGCGGCATATAGCGCATCGATTAACGCCACCGCGCGCGGGTCGCCAATCAGGCTCTTGTCTTGGCGGTTCATCGCGTAGCAGCCGTGCAGTCCCGTTACGGGATCAGCAAAAACGCAAGACCCGCCCCAGCCGCTGTGGCCGAGCGTTGACGGCGTTGGACCGTAGAACATGTTGGGGGCGTTATGCATAATGCCCGCGCCAAAGGTAAGCTCAAACGGCAAAACCAGATTTTGCCCTGAGACGCGGGGCTGAGATACGGCGTTCACAATATCCTCGGATAAAATCACGTTATCGCCAATTTTGCCGTTGATAAAGACCTGCATCATGCGTGCCATGCTATCGGCGCTGGCATGGCAATTTGATCCTGCAAATTCCGCCTCACGCCAGCGTGCTGCGGTGCCGCTACTGGGGGAGGACCATGGCCGCATGAAGGCCGCTTTCGTGGCCTCGTTTTTCTCGCCAAGGTCAGCCATGCGCTTAGGCTTAATCATTTGGGCGCAGCGGGCATGCTCGTGCTCCGGCAGGCCTATGTGCAAATCCAAATTATTGGGGGCCGTGATCTCTTCGCGTAATATGGTGCCTAGTGAGCGCATGTTTTTGTCTGCCAGCCGCGCAATCTCGCCCGCTAGAAACCCGTAAGTGACGGGATGATAACCGGACGCGCTGCCGGGCGGGAATATTGGCTCTTGGGCGGCAAGGGCGGCGCAGGTCTTGTCCCAATCATACCAGTCTTCGGCGGTCCAGCTTTTGTCCGTTATGCCAGAGAGCCCCGCTTGGTGGGACATGGCCTGCGCGACCGTGACCTCGCTTTTGCCATGTTGCGCAAAATCGGGCCAAAGCGTACCGACATGCTGATCATAGCCGAGCCTGTCTTGATCGGCGAGCCACGCGATAACGAGAGCCGCCGCCGTCTTGCCAGAGGAATAGACAGCCATTAGCGTGTCGTCATCGACGGGCACGGTCTTGGCGCGGTCTGTCCAGCCGCCTTTAAAGTCAATCAGCGGAACGCCGTTTTTATAGACTGAAAATTGTGCGCCGAGATCGGCAATTTGCGCCTGATCATCTTCACGGGTGAAATTACTGCGAAAGACATCCGCAACAGCCTCGAGGCCAGGCGCGTGGATAATATCAAAGGGGATGGCGTCGGTCATGTTATCTCTCGAACGGTTAAAGGGGCGGCATTTACCAAAGCATCTTGCTCGCGGATAAGGGGCATTTCGCCTGCATCGGTTTTTACCGCATGGGAAATAATATCAAAAATACTGCCTAGAGCGCGCGACAGGCTTTCGCGCGGGGACCGCCCTTGCAGCCTGTGGGCTAAAAATGTCCCCGCGAGCGCGTCCCCACCGCCGTTTGGTACGGCCTCAAATTTTGCGTGAGAAACCGCAAGGGTAGGCGAAGAGGCGCTTTTATATATCGCGCCAATATTGCCGCCAAATGGGACGGAGGTGATGAGGCTATTGCAGGGCAGCTTTGCCGCCGCGGCCAGCGCGCTACTAGCGCAATGGGGCGCGCTGTCGGTAATATAGCCAAGCTCCCACAGATTTGGCGTGCAAATATCAGCAAGGGGTAGCAAAGTATCTTTTATCGCAAGCGCGGTTGGCTCAGAGATATAAAGACGGCCATGATCCCCCATCACAGGGTCAACAAGAATGAGGGCCTTTGGGCTTTTGGCCTTCACGGATCTTATGATGTCTGCTGCCAAAGCGGTTTGCGCGGGGCTGGCCATATAACCTGTCATGACGGCATCGATATGTATGGCTTGGGCGTTTATACCCTCCCACATGGCGCGCAGCGTGCCGGTCTCTACGGGGCCTCCGCCCGGCGGTCCCCATCCTGGATGACGCCCCAGAAGGACGGTGGGCAGTATGAGTGTTTCCACGCCAAGCCTGCGCAGGCAGAAGCCGCTCGCTGTAGCGCCGACGCGGGACGCGCTCACGAAGGATGACATAAGCAAGGTCGTGCGCGGGCGCGCGCGAGGTGTTTTTAGGAGGTCTTGCGCGATATTGCTCATAATGCTGTGAACGATAGCGCAGGCTGAAAATCAAGCCTATAATGACAAATACGGTCGACAATTTTAAAGCCGGCTCTGTCAACCAGAAACACAAAGAGAATGAAGTTCATGCCCCTTACGATATATCACAACCCGCGCTGCTCTAAATCTCGGCAAACTTTGGCACTGTTAGAAGGTGCAGGGCAATCGCCAGAAATTAGGCTTTATCTTGAGATGCCTGTAAGTGAAGATGAACTTACAGATTTATTGCAACAGCTTGGTTTTAAGGACGATCCTCGAAAGCTCATGCGTAGAGGCGAGAGCACTTATAAAGCGCTCGGGCTCAAGGCCGAGACAGATAGGGCGCGTTTGATTCAGGCAATGATTGAGAACCCAAAATTGATTGAACGCCCTATCGTAACAGACGGCCGCCGTGCCGTTTTGGGACGTCCGCCTGAATCTGTCTTGGTTTTCTTATAGCGTAAAACCGCAGTAAAAGCGCCATTGAGGTAGAAAAACACGAAAAAAT
>CAKZTE010000160.1 GCA_937923115.1 uncultured Caulobacterales bacterium
AGAGAGCCCTCGCCCTGCAGCGTCACGCGCAATCGCTGTGCCATTAATACCGCCGCCAATAATCAATAAATCGTAATCTGTTTTCATAATTTTATGATAGGCGAGATGAGCGGATGTGCAAGCTGCAAGCGCGCCATTTGTAAAGGTTTTTCAGCCGCCCTATAGCTATCCGGCGAGGCCATTTAAATTTTAGAGCCTCGCAAAACGTGTAAAGAAAGCCCAATTGCAAAACAACAAAACAGCACTAATAAAGTGTGAATTTTTAATCACACTTTATTAAAGCCTCTTCGGCTATCATTGTCCGCAAGGTCGATGAACTGGCCTTCAAAACACGATTTGAGGCACAGGATGATTTTGAAAACCGCTTTTACCGATTACATAGACCTGCTCGATGAACTCACGAGCCCTATATACGTCAAAGACAAAAATCACTGCTGGGTCTATGTTAATCAGGCGTTTTGTAAATTGTTCGACGCGACGCCCGATTATCTGATTGGAAAAACGGATTATGACGTAACGCCCAAGGAACAGTCAGATGTGTTTTGGCAAAAGGACAATGAAGTGTTCCAAACCCAACAAACAAATATAAATATTGAAATGACAACAAATGGTAGCGGAGAGATTATTTGGGTCGAGAGCAAAAAATCCTACTTTAAGAATGCGCGGGGCGAAGAATTTATTTTTGGCGTTCTAACTGATGTTACTCTTTTAAAGAATCGGGAATTTGAACTTGAAGAGGCATGGAACTCTGCCAAAAGTGCAGAAATTGCAAAGTCTCAATTTCTAGCCAATATGAGCCATGAGGTCAGAACCCCCATGAACGGCATTTTGGGTATGACGGAACTTCTAGGGCAGTGCGATTTGACGCCTCATCAAAAAGACTTCGTCGACATCATACAGCGTTCAGGCGACGCTCTGCTGACAATCATCAACGACATTCTAGACTTTTCCAAGATTGAAGCGGGGCAGTTAACCATCGACCCGGCACCCTTTGAGATTAAAGACTGCATAGAGGATGTCATGGCCCTTCTAGCCCCAAAAGTGGCCGAGTCAGGTGTCGACTTACTCTTGCGTATCCAGCCGGGCCTGCCGGAAACCTATGTTGGCGATGCGGGACGCATACGACAAATTCTTACAAACTTAATTGGCAATGCGGTGAAATTCACGTCTCAAGGCCATGTCTATATTGACGTGAGCGGAACGGTGCAAAACGCAACTGCAAACTTGACCATCAGCGTCAGCGATACCGGCATTGGCATCGCTGCCGAAAAACTAAAAACCATCTTTGATAAATTTAACCAAGCCGACATTAGTACTACGCGCATATACGGCGGTACAGGTTTAGGCCTAAATATCGCAAGGGACCTCGTTGACCTAATGGGCGGTGAATTACAGGTTGAAAGCCAGGAAAACGAAGGCTCACGCTTTCATTTCACCCTCGACCTTCCTTGGCGCGAAACACTCTCCGAGCCAGAAGACAGGCCCATCAGCATATCGGGCTTGAATGTTCTTGTTGTTGATGACAATGCCATAAATCGCATGATTTTAACTGAGCAGCTAAAGCATTGGAATTGCAAGTCTGTGGCGGTTGAGTCTGCCACCATGGGCGCCGCCTTTCTAAAGAAAGCCGCTGAGAAGAACGTCAAGATTGACCTGATAATTGCAGATTATCAAATGCCCGAAATCAACGGCGAGGATTTTATTCGCATTGTGAAGAACGATCCTCAGCTAAAGCACATACCAGCGATCATGCTTTCCTCTGTTAACAGAAGCGAATTACAAATCACGATGGAAGGGCTCGGCATTGACGCATTTTTGACAAAGCCCACCCGCTCTTCCGTCCTCATGCAGGCTATTGCCTCCGCGCAGCAATCGGCCGTGACCGACGCGCCGCTTCGAAAGCCCGCCGCAGCACATGAGCAGGAGCCGCCTGACCCGCAGCCCGAGACTATCGTAGCAGGGCCAGATAACACTACTAAAGAACCCGTCTTTGACCTTATCGGCCACAAGCTCGGCAGCCTTAATCTCCTGCCTTCAGACAAGTGCAAGCAAGCGGGTTAGGTTCTTGTCAAAACAGAACAAAGCAGAAACAAATAATTGACTCTGGTTTTATCCTGCGCCACTGTGCAGGGGAACTCGGAGAGCATAATGCCTAAACCTACCTCTTGTTTTACCTGCCAAAGCTGCGGAACAGTCCACGGAAAATGGGCGGGCCGCTGCGATAGCTGCGGCGAGTGGAATACGCTGGTTGAAGAAACGCTCGAACAAAATGCTAAGCCCGCGCACAAGCGCCGCAAATCCCGCGCGCTAGAATTCGTTGACCTAGGCGGCGAAAGCAAAGACGTCCCGCGCCTTGTCACGGGGATTGATGAACTTGACCGCGTAACAGGCGGCGGCCTCGTGCCGGGCTCTGCTCTGCTTGTGGGCGGCGATCCTGGCATTGGGAAATCAACACTCTTACTACAGGCCACAGGAAAGCTTGCGGCGGGCGGATATAAAACCGCCTATATATCAGGCGAAGAGTCTGTTGGCCAAGTGCGCCGCCGCGCTAAACGGCTCGAAGTCGCGGAGCTTCCCGTCTCGCTTGCCTCTGAAACCTCGCTTGGCCCTATTCTTGATGGACTAATGGCCGAGCGCCCTGATGTCGTTATTATCGACTCGATACAAACGCTCTGGACAGATCAACTGGGCGCCGCTCCAGGTACAGTTGCGCAAGTTCGTGCCTGCTCTCAGGAGCTCACCCGTTTTGCCAAAAAATCTGGCGCTTGTGTGATATTGGTTGGTCACGTCACGAAAGACGGCCAAATCGCAGGGCCCCGCGTGGTTGAGCATATGGTCGACGCTGTGCTTTATTTTGAGGGTGATCGCGCGCACCAGTTTAGAATCTTGCGCGCCCACAAAAACCGCTTCGGCCCCACGGATGAAATCGGCGTATTTGAAATGCGCGAAAGCGGGCTTTGCGAAGTTCCCAACCCATCGGCACTCTTTCTTGACGGGCGCGGGGATACGTCTTCTGGCGCGGCTGTATTTGCTGGCCTTGAAGGCACTCGCCCCGTGCTAACGGAAATACAAGCGCTTGTTGCGCCTGCTGCTTTTGGCACGCCGCGCCGCGCTGTTGTGGGCTGGGACAGCTCGCGCTTAGCCATGGTACTCGCTGTTCTTGAAGCGCGCTGCGGGGTCAGCTTTGCTGGCAAAGATGTTTACCTAAATGTAGCGGGCGGGCTGCGGATTAATGAACCAGCGGCGGACCTTGCCGTCGCAGCCGCGCTTGTCTCATCAGCCTTTGATTTTCCTTTGCCTGCAGACTCAGTGATATTTGGAGAAATCAGCCTATCTGGTGATGTACGCGCCGTTGGGCGCTCTGATGCCCGCCTCAAGGAAGCCGCAAAACTGGGTTTCAAATGCGCGATAACCGCCACGCCGCGAAAATCTGAGAACCGAAACGACAATGGCGCGCTGCCATGCATTGCAATCAAGACTTTAATCGATCTTGTGAACCGTGTAGAGGAATCATCAGAAGGCGGTAAAGACTCCAAAACTTGGGCTGCCTAATTTATGAGGGTTTGGCATGAGTATTGGTCCGTGGACATTTACTGGTTTTGATATTGTTGTCCTACTGGTTATTTTAATTTCATTGATGATGGCCGCAGGCCGAGGCTTATTTCGTGAACTCATCTCAATCGCCGCCCTCGCCATTGCCGCCATCGTGGCTCTTTTTCTCTATGGACGGTTTCGATTTGAAGCCAGAGATTTGATATCCCCCAATTGGTTGGCCGATGGCGCACTCGGTCTTGGCAGCTTTGCAATCGTTTATATGATTATGGTTTTCATGTTTTCGGGAATTGTCAAAAATCTACGCGGCAAAGAGGTCGGTTTCCTTGATCGCCTTTTAGGCGCTGGCTTTGGCGTTGCGCGTGGGCTTCTTGTTTGCGCGCTGGCCGCTATGGTTTTCACAGCGTCTTACCGCGAGGCCAAAGCCGCTCAAGAGTTTCGCGATGAAATCAATAGCGGCGGAACGGAAATAACGGAAGAAATGCTGGAAAAAGCGCCTCAGTCTATCCGCGACGCCTTTTCAGACCGCGAACCAGAATTACCAAAGGTTTTTCAAAACTCGACGTTTTACCCTTTGCTTGAAAGAATTGGCGACGGTATTCGAGCCTTGCCGTTCTCGCGCATGGAGACTTTTGCGGACCGCCTGCGCCGCGGTGAGGATTTAGGCAAGATAGCCGATGAGCTTAATAAGCTTTAACTTGTAATCCCAAATGCCACCCGTAATGCTCTCACTTTGCAGGCTCTTACCCCTAGACACGACGCAGAGACTGCCCCATATGAGCGGCATCTTCGGACTCACGCATGAGTCCCTCACGGCTATTCACGGGGCCTGATATGAGTATAGCGACGACGACCGCATCACCGCAGGCTGGTTCAGGCGATAGCCTTGACCCCATCCAATTGGACTTCGACGCACAAGAGCATAAAATCCGCGAGGAATGCGGTATTTTTGGAATTTTCGGCATTGATAATGCTGCCTCCCTCACGGCCCTAGGTCTGCACGCCCTCCAGCACAGAGGACAAGAAGCCTGCGGTATCGCCAGCTATGACGGCGAAAAATTCCATACCGAACGCCACCTTGGCCTTGTAGGCGACAATTTCACAGGTGACGATCCCTCGCTGCGCCTGCCTGGCCATATGTCAATCGGTCATGTGCGTTACTCGACGGCGGGACAAACCGTGCTTCGCAATGTTCAGCCGCTTTTTACGATGCTGCACACGGGCGGCTTTGCACTGGCGCATAATGGCCACCTCACAAACGCCTTTACAATCCGAGAGCAGCTTGTCGAAGAAGGCGCGCTTTTCCAAAGCACATCCGACACTGAAGTCCTCATCCACCTCATGGCGCGCGCACGCGGCGGCGAATTTATAGACCGCTTTATTAACGCGCTGCGACAGATTGACGGTGGCTACGCCTTTGTTGGCCTTACAGATAATACACTAATTGGCGCGCGCGACCGCCTCGGTATCAGGCCGCTACTCCTGGGACGCCTTGGCGATAGCTACGTTCTAGCGTCTGAAACTTGCGCCTTCGACATGGTCGACGCAGAGTTTATTCGCGAAATTGACCCCGGCGAAGTCGTGGCCATCAATGCTGATGGGATACGCTCATTTCGTGCCTTCCCAGAGGTAGAGCCTCGGCCTTGTGTTTTTGAATTTGTTTACTTCGCTCGTCCCGACAGCATTGTTGGCGGCAAGAGTGTCTATAATGTGCGCAAGCGCATGGGCCAGCGATTAGCGCAAGAAACGCCTGCTGACGTCGATGTGATTATCCCTGTCCCTGACAGCGGCGTTCCCGCCGCCATTGGATTTTCGCAAGAAACGGGCGTTCCGTTTGAGCTTGGCATTATCCGGAACCACTACGTCGGGCGCACCTTCATTCAGCCCACACAGCAAATCCGCGACATGGGGGTTCGCCTCAAACATTCCGCCAACCGCGCGATGATAGAGGGCAAGCGCGTCTTGCTTGTGGACGATTCAATCGTGCGCGGCACAACATCCACCAAAATTGTGCGCATGATTAAAGCGGCGGGGGCGAAAGAAGTTCACTTTCGCTCCGCCTCCCCGCCGATTAAATTCCCTGACCATTACGGCATTGATATGCCCACCAAAGAAAAGCTGATTGCCGCCAATTATAGCCTCGAAGCTATGCGCGAAATGCTCGAAGTGGACAGCCTTGGTTTTCTCTCCATCGAAGGGCTTTACTGGGCAATGGGCATTGATATTCGCAACCAAGAAGTTCCGCAATATACCGACCATTGCTTCACAGGCCATTACCCGACGCCGCTCGTGGACCGAGATCGCGAATTGTCGGGCGGCGCAAAGCAGCTCTCCTTCCTTGTAGAAGTCGCATAAACAATCATGAGCGCTTCTAAACCCCTTGAAGGCCGCGTCATCCTTGTGACGGGCGCCTCGCGCGGCATTGGCTATGCTTCTGCCGTAAAATTGGCGCAACAAGGCGCGCATATTATTGCAATCGCGCGGACCCAAGGCGGGCTGGAAGATTTAGACGACGCCATTAAGGCCGTTGGCAGCGACGCGACACTCGTCCCGATGGATCTAAAATCACCCGATAGCCTTGATCAACTAGCCGCGATAATATTGGAGCGCTGGGGGCGTCTTGATGGCTTGTTTGGCAATGCTGGACTTTTGGGCGATATCATGCCCGCACAGCAAATTTCACCTAAAACCTTCGAGGACGTTTTCGCCGTAAACATGACCGCCAATTACCGGCTTATTCGTGCCTTAGATCCCTTATTGCGGGCATCCGATAATGGCCGCGCCTTATTCGTGACATCAGGCGTGGCGAAGACGCACCGCGCCTATTGGAGCGCTTATGCCGCATCCAAAGCCGCCCTCGAAGCTTATGTCAGCTGTTGGGCCAAAGAGATCGATATTACGACGCTACGCGTAAACCTTCTCAATCCAGGCGCAGTGCGTACAGCCATGCGCGGCAAAGCCATGCCAGGCGAAGACGGCAGTACGCTGCCTAACCCATCTGATGTCGCCGCGCTTGTTGCTGACATGCTCTCTCCTGATTACATGGAAAACGATCAAGTCGTCAGCTTTCGCGACACTAAATATTTCACGCCGAAGTAATAGTCTAAAACGCAAATAAACATAGCACGCCCATTTAATGGCCCTCCCTTTGAGAAGGAGAGGCCGCTGCCAGATTAAACATGATGGGACACAGATAAAAATTCAGTGCCGTGATTGCAAAAAGGGCTGGCGTTTTAGCCTCTAATTTTTCAGTACGACGCGGTAGCGGGCTTTGCCTGACTCCAAACGCTCTATAGCTTTATTCACGTCCCTCATCGGGAAATATTCGACCATAGGCTTGATGTCATGCCGTGAGCAGAACTCAAGCATTTTGGCGACCATAGCGGGGGAGCCCGTATCGGAACCGCCTACAGATTTGCCGCCTGCAATCATTGAAAAAGCGGGAATACCCATAGGTTCCGCGACTGCGCCGACGGTAATTAAGCGGCCATTGGGGCCAAGCGTGCTCATCAATTTTGCCCAAGGTAAAGTCACGTTGACTGTGGATAGAATAAAGTCAAAATGGCCGCGTAGGGGCTTTAATGCGTCCTCATCACGGGAGTTGACCACGTGATGTGCGCCAAGCTCTCGCAACTCCTCTTCCTTGTCCATTGAGCTGGTAAAGGCCGTCACTTCGCATCCCCACGCATTCGCAAATTGCAGCGCGAGATGGCCAAGACCGCCAATGCCGATTACAGCAATGCGGTCCGTTGGTTTTAAGCCGTAATCGACCATCGGCGCGAAAACGGTAATGCCGCCGCAAAAAAGCGGCCCCGCAGAAACGGCGTCCATGCCGTCCGGAAGGGGCACAGCCCAGATATCTTGTACGCGGATTTTATCAGCAAAACCGCCGCGTCCTGCGATTGTAGTCGTCAGCGTTTGGCAGCGCTGCTGCTCCCCCGTTAGGCAGGACGCGCAGTGCATACAGCTATCCGAATTCCAGCCAACGCCAACCGTCTGCCCGGGCTTAACATTTTTAACATGCTCGCCAACAGTCGCGACAATGCCAACAATTTCGTGGCCCGCCACGAGAGGGTAGCGCGAGCCACGCCAATCATTATTAATCATTGACAGATCAGAATGGCAAACACCACAGGCCACAATATCGATTTCGACCTCATGCGGGCCAATCTCGCCGACCTCATACTCAAAGGGCGTCAATTTTGAACCGGCTTCGGTGGCGGCATAGGCTTTGATCATTGTCATATAAGTTCTCTCTTTACGGGATCTAGTTACCCAACGTCTGGGATTATCCGTTGTTCCCGCCGCGTGTCTTCTCGCCTTTTTCAGACTCATAAGGGTTGTTATCCGCGCGAATAATCAGGCGGATGGGTATACCCGGCAGATCAAAATCTTCGCGCAGCCCGTTTACCAAATAGCGCTTATAGCTCTCTGGGATAGAGCTCACACGCGAGCATTTAAGGACAAATGTCGGCGGGCGCGTTTTCGTTTGGCTTATATATTTTGGTTTTATGTGGCGGCCATTTACAGCGGGCGGCGGATGACGGCGGATTTTTTCCCCGAGCCAATCGTTAAGCTGGCTTGTTTTTACTTTGGCCGACCAATCGATTTGCACTTTCTCAATGGCGGGTAAAAGATGCTCGACCTTGCGCCCCGTGAGGCCAGAGAACATCACAACGGGCGCCCCGCGTAGTTTTGGCAAAAGCCGCTCGGCCTGCTCGCGAATAGATTTAGCGGCTTCGGATTTATTGGACACCAAATCCCATTTTGTAATACCAAAGACAAGCGCGCGGCCTTCGCGTTCCACAAGGGCCGCTATTTGTAAATCTTGCTTATCAAAAACTGAAGTCGCGTCCATAAGGAGCACAACGACTTGCGCAAAGCGAATAGCATGAAGGCTATCATGGACAGACATCTTCTCGAGCACGTCTTGGACTTTGGCCTTTTTGCGCATGCCTGCCGTATCATGCAACTGAACGCGGCGGCCTTCCCACATATGATCAATAGTGATGGCGTCACGCGTCACCCCGGCTTCAGGCCCGACAAGAAGACGGTCTTGTCCGATTAGCGTATTAATCAGGGTCGACTTGCCCGCATTGGGACGGCCCACAATGGCAATGCGCACGGGCGCGTCGCGGCGGTCAATCTCGTCCACAACAGGCGAGAGATCAACAAGTTCTAGGCGGTCCGCAATTTCTTCATCCAGCTCAACCATGCCGACATTGTGTTCGGCTGACACCTCAATTGGGTCGCCAAGGCCGAGAGAATAACCCTCCGCCACGCCGTTATCAGAAGCGCGCGAGCTCTCGCATTTATTAGCAACCAAGACCACAGGCACATTGGACTTGCGGACAAATTCCGCGAATATTTCGTCAAGGCCCGTCACCCCTGCCCGCGCGTCGTAAACGAACAAGCAAACATCGCAAGCCTGTACCGCGCCCTCGGTTTGCTCGCGCATGCGAGCCTCAAGCTTATCGCCCTTAGCGTTTTCGAATCCCGCCGTATCAATCATCATCAGCGCACGACCGCGTAGGCGGCCCATCGCTTCGCGGCGATCCCGCGTCACACCTGGCTGATCGTTGACAATCGCCAGCTTCTTGCCGACCAAGCGATTAAACAGCGTTGATTTGCCCACATTGGGACGGCCTACGATAGCAATTTTAGCCGCGCGCGGGCCAAGCTCGTCCGCGTAGAATCCATCCTCATCCACCTCAATATCGTCAATTTCGGTGTCGTCTATTTCTTCAATGTCATCTGACATTTTTCATCCATTCTAAAACTAACGGCCCCGTTTAGGGACCGTCATTTGATTATTTGTAAGCGATTACTTTGGCTTCGTCAGTCAAGACATAGACTGTTTCATTGGCGATAATCGGCGGGACAAAGACCGGCTCTCCGACTTCAAACTCGCGCGATATCGCGCCCGTATATGGGTTGAGCTCTACCCCGTCACCCAGAGAGGAGAACAGTAGGAGCCGCTCGCCCGCAAGGACAGGACCAGCCCATGAGACACGTGTCTTGCGTTTTTTGGCCTTTTTAAATTCGCGCAGCTGCGTCATCCAAATCACAGAACCATCAAGTTTTGACAAACACACAGCTTGGCCCTCTGTTGTGACCGTGTAGACGAAATCCCCCGCCACCCATGGGAAGCCGACAGTCCCCGCGGGCTGGTTCCAAATACGCTGACCCGTGCGGAAATCGAAAGCCGACATCGCGCCCGACTGCGCGGAGGCAAGAACATAGCCATCTGCGACAACAGGGCCCGCCGCAATATCGTTCAGCGTGGCCAGCGGCGTTAAACGCCCGCCAGAGGATAGCGCGTCTTGCCACAGCACAGATCCGTTTTGAACGCGCATAGCGATAAGTTCGCCCGAAGCAAAAGGCGCAATTACGACCTCTCCGACAACAGCGGGGGCTGGCGCGGTTAGCATACGTGCCGTTTCAACAATCCCCTGATAAGTCCAGATGACGTCGCCCGTTGCGGCGTTCATAGCAATCATTTCGTTATCGTCGCTTACCGCAAAGAGGCGCCCGCCAGAAACCGTTGGCGCGGAATGTAGCGGTACGCGCATCTCTTTGCGCCATTTCACAGCACCCGTCGCAAGATCAAGTGCCTCAACCACACCGAGGCCCGAGGTCACATAGGCTACGCCTTGAGATGTGGTCACGCCGCCGCCAACACTTTCTTTATCCTTGCCGCCTTTATCACCAAAGGACAGCGGGTTTTTTACGCGCTCTATAATCCCTGTCTTTCCCGTCCGTGTTCGGCCCTTGGCAGCAACTGTAATCTTATGGCTCCAGATCACATCACCCGAAGCAAGATCAACAGCGCGTACAGTGTTATCGCCGTCCATGACAATCAGTTTGCCGCCAGAAATAACGGGCGGAGCCACAACACGTCCCTTGCGGCCCGAGCCGTCACCTAGCTTTTTGGACCATATTTTTTTGAGCGGGCCAGAGGCGCCCGTGTGCTGTACAACATGATTTGCAGAGCCGCCCGGTTGCGGCCAATCGGCATTGACATATTGCGCAGGCAGAGCAATCGAATCTGGCGAAATCGTGCCGGAAACCTTTAGTGTTTCATCAAGCGCGAGGATAGAGATGCGTTCATTTTCGCCGGCGACCTCGCCGAGTTCGGCGCGCTTCTCGGCTTCTGTTTTATCAAAGGGGTTAATCGCGTCGACCGCACCGCCAATCGCGCCTAGTGTTGAGCACGCAGAAAGAAAGAGAGCGGCACTGAAGGCCAAACCCGTTTTAGCCAGCATAAGGGACTTATTCATCATTGGACGTTTCCTCTTTGGGCGCGCTTATGGCGGCTTCGCCTTCGGGCATCGTTTCGGTTTCGTCACGTGGGACGGACGCATTTGCCGCCGCGTCAACGGCCATGAGGCTGAGATATTGTCCCGCGCGGGCCGCAATTGTGTCTGTCACGCCGGGGATTGTGTCGAGATAGGAAAACTGTTCGCGCGCAGCAGCCATATCGCCTGATTGCATAGCCGCAAAACCAAGCAGTTCACGCGCCAGATATTCATAGGGTTGATCGGCCTGCGCGAGACTACCAACGCGGGAGCGCACATCATCGTATCTGCCATCGCCGGCCAAGATATATGCGGCTTTGAGCTGCGCGAGCTGTTGATGACGGGGTTTTTCAAACGTCTGAGCGGCGCGGTCAAAGAAAGAAACCGCTTGCGCACGTTCACCTTCGCGCAATGAAATAGCCGCCGCCCGCATGAGAGATAGTCCTGCATAGCCGCTAGGCGCCTTTTCTGAAATCGCGACGAAATCTTTTATCGCCTGCTGATTATTGCCGTCACTGGCCAACTTGCCCGCTTGCACATAAGCGTAGCTTGTGGCGCGCGCCGCTTTATCATCCGCAGATTTCTGCCATTCCATAAAGGCCGTACCGCCAATAATAAGCGCAATAATGCCAATTAGGAGCGGACCAAACTTCTTTAGTAGACGGTTATATTCGTCCTTGCGAAGTTCTTCTTCGACTTCATTGATAAAATCGACCACAGCAGGCCTTTCAAATTACGCGTGAAGGCAGCAGAGCGGATTCGCGCTTTAGCCTTAAATATCCGTGGGAACCTATAACTTAGACCCACTAATCGCAAGCCATAAGGGCATGACATATCGTCAATAAACAGGGCCAAAACACGCTTGAGCGCAGCGTAGGCGGCCGGGTTTTTAACGCCTCTGGCGTCCAGACATCTATTTCTTAAACGTATAAGTATTCTCATCAAACGGAAAATTCCGCGATTTTACATCCGCTGCATATTCGCTCACGGCTTTTTCAATCAAATCGCCCATTTGGCCATATTTTTTGACAAACTTTGGGACGCGGTCAAACAGCCCGAGCATATCTGGTGTGACGAGTATCTGGCCGTCGCAGCCTGAGGATGCCCCAATACCAATTGTCGGTATATCAACAGCTTTAGTCACTTTTTCAGCAATTTCGACGGAAGTCCCTTCAACGACAACAGCAAAGCTGCCCGCCTGCGCGGCTGCAATGGCATTAGCGATAATCTCGTCTTCTACCGCCTGCGTCCGCCCGCGCGCCCGAAAGCCGCCCAGCACATTCATACTTTGCGGGCGAAGGCCGACATGGCTCATGACGGGGATACCGCGCTCGACGAGATAACGAACTGTCTCGGCGGCGTAAGAGCCGCTTTCAATTTTTATCGCTTGGCAGCCTGTTTCCATCATCACGCGAGACGCATTTTTAAAGGCCGTCTCAACGCTGTCTTCATAGCTACCAAAAGGCAAATCCACGACCACAAGCGCGCGGTGGGCCCCGCGCATCACGGCCTGTCCGTGCAAAATCATCATATCCAACGTCACGCCGACAGTCGTCGTCAGACCGTGAACAACCATACCCACGCTGTCGCCGACTAAAATAAGGTCGCAATGCTCGTCAAGAATAGCCGCCGTCGGCGCGTCATAAGCCGTCAGGCAAACAATTGGGTCGCCGCCCTTTCTGTCAGTGATTTGCGGGGCAGTGATACGGCGGATTTGATTTTGTGCAGACATAGAAAAGCCCCTGTTATTATAGTATTGCTATAAGGGGCAGTGGAAGATGGGGCAAGGTGATATGGCGCTGACCTATCGCCAGTTGACCCCCGCAGCGTAAAAGTTACAATTCCGCATATAATGCGTCCCGCTCAAACCGTCTCTGAAAAAATGATAAAGGTCGACCATACGGGCGAGAACGGGGCCGTGAATATTTACCGCGCGCAAAGACTGACTGCGCAAATCAGAGCACCGCATTTGCGTCCTCAGCTCGCCCATTTCCAAGAACACGAAGAAGAACATCGCGCGTTGTTCAAAACCTATTTGGAGGAGCGCGGGATAAGACGCTGCGTAAGCTACCATCTCAGCGGTATCGGCGGATTTATATTGGGCTTTATGACGGGCCTAATGGGGACAAATGCAATCGCCGCGACGACATACGCCGTAGAAAGTGTTGTTTTGGCACACCTCGCCCATCAACTTGAGTTTCTACGTGAGGATAATATTGACGCATTTAACGTCGTATCTTTGATTTATGAGGATGAGAAATCCCATCACGACACGGCCAAAGCGCAAATGCTGGAAGGCAAGTTTTTGACTCGCGTTTTAGTACGTATCGTCAGACTCTCGACTGAAGCCGTAATTCGGTTTGGCATGCGGTAATCAAAGGTTTGGTAATTGCTTTGCTGAAACCGCGCGCCCGATGAGGGCGCGCGGGCAATAGAGGCTTACTTCTTATCCAGCTCAACGCTGATTGGATATGGAATTGTGAGACCGTTTTTATCAAAGGCCTCTTTGACCATTTTATTGAGATCAAACATCACGTCCCAATAATCTTCGGATTTGCACCAGACGCGGCTTTGGATATCGACAGAACTTTCGCCAAGCCCCGTGACCTTCGCCCAAGGCGCTTCTGGCTCGGAGAGGACTTTGGGGTGCGAGGCCGCAGTCTCTTTGATAACTTTAAAGGCTTTGTTGATGTCATCATCATAATCAATACCGAAATTATTATCGACGCGGCGAATACCTTTGGCCGTCAGGTTCTGAATCGTAGAGCCCCAGACTTCGCCGTTACCAATAATGACTTGTACATGATCAACGGTTGTCAGCTCTGTTGTGAAAATGCTCATGTCGGTAACAACGCCCTCTTCGCCTGTAACATTGACCATGTCTCCGATTTTGAACGGGCGGAAAAGCATGAGCATAGCGCCCGCAGCGACGTTTGACAGTGTGCCCTGCAGCGCAAGACCAATGGCAAGACCTGCCGCACCAAGCATGGCGACAAGCGACGCCGTCTGCACGCCGACTTGGCCAATAGCCGCAATAAACACCATCGCCATAACGGCATAACGCACAAGCGAGCCAATGAATTGCGCGAGTGTGTCGTCCACATTCGGCGCTTTAACAGCATTGTTCTGGACTTTTTTACCGAGCCAGCGCGCAATCTTTGAACCAATCCAAAGTATCAATAAAGCGAGCAGGACTTTGAACACATAGGGCGCAACCGTCGCGGCCAGGTTCATCAAGTTTTCAGGTGACAAAAACTCCACAGTTTTTGCGACAGTTTCAGCGGCTTCGTTTTCCATGTATCTCTCCCACGTGAATTAATTTGGGGCCTCATTAAAGGAGGTACCAAAAATGTGCAAGTCATGACCATCAAGATGATCTCAAGTGGGAACTGAGCCAAAAAACAGAGCAGCTATAGGTCGCCAAGCTGCTCGACGGGGAATGCAAAGACAGGGTCTGCGCCCCGGCGAATAATGTCCAGGCGCGCGGCGGCGCGTGGCATCACAGAGAGCGCGTGGTAATTTGCCAAAGTTTGCATATTAACAGACAGCGGATCGCCCGCCGCGCGGCCCTTCGCGGCCGCTTTAATGAGGTAAGCCCCAGAAATAACATCCCCTGCCAGAGCAAGATAATCTGTCGCCGCCGCAAGCGCGTCTTGATCGCCGGCATTGAGCACAATGTCCGTAGCCGTCTTGAGCGTATCAATACCGCCTCGCAAAGCCGGTTCGCACACATTGGCGGCGTCATCCTCTTTTGAAAGGGCGTGAATATCTTCAAGCTCAGCAATCAGCGCGCGCATGGCCTCTCCGCCATCACGGCGAAGTTTACGGCCGACAAGGTCAATCGCTTGAATACCGTTAGTGCCTTCATAAATCGGAGCAATGCGGGCGTCGCGGTAATGCTGCGCAGCGCCTGTTTCCTCGACAAAACCCATCCCGCCGTGAACTTGCACCCCAATGGAGGCCACCTCTACGCCAAGGTCCGTAGCGTAAGCTTTGGCGATTGGCGTTAGTAGCGCGTCTTTAGCGTGCGCGGCTTTGCGCGCATCTGCATCAGGCAGGCATTGCGCGAGATCACCGGCTGCAGCTGTCACCATGCAAATCGCGCGCGCGCCCATCAGGCGGGCTTTCATATCAATCAACATACGGCGCACATCGGCATGACCGATAATAGTATCGCCCTTTTCGCCGTCCAGCACTTTGCCCTGTATGCGGTCATTGGCATATTGCAGCGCGGCCTGATAGGCTCGCTCTCCGATGGCTACGCCTTGAACACCTACAAAAAGGCGCGCCTCATTCATCATGGTAAACATGCAGGCAAGGCCTTTGTTGGGTTCGCCGACAAGCCAGCCCGTAGCCCCGTCAAATTCCATCGTGCAGGTTGGGCTACCGTGAATGCCGAGCTTATGCTCAAGACCGATAGGACGAAAAGCATTGCGCTCGCCAAGGGAGCCGTCCTGATTGACGAGAAATTTTGGGCAAAGAAATAGCGAGATACCACGCGAGCCAGCAGGCGCATCAGGAAGGCGCGCAAGCACGAGATGGATAATGTTCTCGGCGCAATCATGATCGCCCCACGTGATATAAATTTTCTGGCCCGACACAGCATAGCTGCCATCACCATTGGGAACGGCTTTGGAGGTTAATGTGCCAAGATCTGAACCCGATTGCGGCTCTGTGAGGTCCATAGCGCCTGACCATTCGGCAGACACCATCTTCTCCAGGTAGATAGACTTCAGCGCGTCCGAGGCGTGAGCGTCAATGGCTTTCACGGCAGAAGCGGTCAGCATAGGGCAAAGTCCAAAGGCCATATTCGCCGCATAGGTCATTTCAGATGTCGCCGCCGCCAACGCTTGCGGCAAACCCATGCCGCCAATGTCTGCGCGCATGGGCAGGCTCATCCAGCCAGCTTCGACATATTGCGCATAGGCGTCTTTGAAACCGGGCGTCGCCGTTACATTGCCATCTTTTAGCGCGGGGTGGTTTTGATCGCCCGTCCAATTGAGCGGGGCAAGCACCTCGCCTGTAAAGCTCGCAGCCCCCTCAAGAATATCGCCAATGAGTTCATGGCTAACCTCGCTATGCGTCTCTGTCGCCATTATCGCGTCAATCTCTACGGCGTGCTTAAGCAGGTAGTGAAAGGTTTTTACGGGCGCTGCATAGGTCATCAGTTTTCTCCTTTGGGCATTCTTTATGCCACAAATTGCATATGGCTAAATTTGCGCAATCACGCAAGCCTGTGGGCCCATTTCTCATAAATTGACGCAGGATGTCCAATGCTTAAAACGCAGAAATTGCGGCAATAAAAAACCGCCCTCGCGTGAGCGAAAGCGGCTGAAATTGTGATTAAGCTTTCGCTTAATACAGCAAAGGTTACTTACCCATAACCTTGCCAAGGATAGCTGTAAGAATACCGCCGCCTACGCCGCCAGAAACGAGGCCGCTGAGGATACTCATTATGTCTATACTTCCGCCAGCTGTCGGATCAGCAACGCCGCCTATGCCGAGCATTTGCGTGACAGCCGCAAGGCCAGTTCCGCCAACGATACCTGTGATGCTGCGGCCCAATGTGCCCATGCCAGAATTCATAACTTTACCAGCAACGTTACCGCCAGCCGCGCCTGATGCCAGACCAATTACTAAACTTACAAAATCCATAATTTTCCCCTATGGTGTGATATTAATGTATGAAAGCGTGAGTTCAGAGTTGAAACTTTCATCTTTCGAAGGCATTATCAGTCTTAACCCTTTATTAATCAAGCAAAATCGCGTGAGGGTTGATTACGATAGCAGTACTGCGCGCTGCCCGAGGACATACCATGACACGCTTATTTTCTAGTGCTAAACCGCTCACATTGCTGGGTGCTTCTCTTTTATTTGCAGCCTGCGGCGGGCAAGACAGCGCCGTCTCACAGCCGTCTCAAGGCGTCGCAGCCGCACCTGCGCCCGCTATAACGCAAACCGCTGCACAAACACTTTCGCCCAAAGAAGCGCTCATGAAACGGGGCGAAAAACTCTATAAGCGGTGCCAAACGTGCCACACACTCAATGAAGGCGGCAAACATAAAGTTGGCCCGAATATGTGGGATCTTTACGGATCAACTGCAGGCCAGAAAGACGGGTTTGCCTATTCCAAAGCGATGAGCGAGTCAGGCCTTGTCTGGACGGACGAAACGCTAAGCGCTTATATTGAAAACCCGCGTAAATATATGCCTGGCAACCGCATGAGCTATGTTGGCCTGCGCAAACCCGAAGACCGCGAGGCGGTTCTGGCTTATATTAAAGCGCAAACCACGCCAAAATGAGTCAGCTTTGCAGGTTTCAATCCAGTCTTAAAATGTGTTCCAAAGCGTCATCATAGCGCCTTGTTCGCGAACAATATTGCGTCCGGCCACGCCTTGAAATAAGCCAATTTGCAAGGCTGTGTTCCCCCTTTTGGGCCTTGGCTGCTCTGCAGCGTCCTCACCCGCCTTGGGCTTAAACAACCCGATTTTAGGGAGATCAAAGACAAGGCTCGCTTGCAGCTTAAGGCTCTCATTGGCCAGTATAACGTCTCTTTCGAAAAGGCTTTCATTGGTGTGCCTGTAAAATCCTTGGCCAATTAATTGAACCTTATCAGCCAGTTTTACGCCAACCGTGAGATCCGCCGTAATTTGCCGAGGTGCGCCACCGCTGCGCGCATCATAAGCCGCCTCGCCGTTTATAAAGCCGGGTCTTTTTCCAAAGTTTATGGGCCGTCCTGCAAGCACGCGCATCTCTGCACCGAAACCGCCTAGCCCCAAATCTCCATCAGGCACAGCCTCTCCGCCTGCGGGGATAACCAAACTGGGCTGAAGTGCAAAAACCCAAGGCGAGCTTGATTTAAGGCCGTAGCGCATGCCAACCTTACTCGTTGCGAATCCGTTATAGCGCTGCGGACCTTGGCTGGAGGTATAGCTTATATCTTGCAGGGCGGTGCTGCCAACAATCGTCAGCTTATCTGTCAGTCCGAATTCAGCGAAAAATGTGCTATCTATTTTTTCAAAATCAACGGGCGTGCGAAGTTTGCCTTCGCTGTCAAATGCCAAATTTGCTTGGTTAAAGCTTGTTCCTGAAATGATTAGGCCTTCGCCCTTGGCCTGTGTCCACGCTCCTGCCCAGCAAATATCAACGTAGGCGAGGACGCCTATGGCCGCGCACCCAAGTCTTAGAAAAACGCTCACCCTACCCTCACTGCAACTACATGACGTAATAAAGCGCTCATGCGCGCAGGAGTCAATTCGTTAAGCGCTTGAGGGGCCGTCCACTTTGTGGTCAAAGATAACGATGACAAAAACATTTGAAAAATTAGCCTTTCAATGCAGTGAAAAGCCGAGCGCTATCGCGGCAAAAAAAGAGCTTGTCAGCCGCTACGGCAATGTTGCGCCTGCGCATGCAGACGCGATTATCTCACTTGGCGGAGATGGTTTCATGCTTGAGACCCTCATGCGTAATATGCCGCTTATTCGTAAAGGGCTTCCCGTTTACGGCATGAACCGCGGTACAGTCGGGTTTTTGATGAATTCGTATAATGAAGATGATCTGCCAGCGCGCCTTGCAGCCTCTGCCGCTGCTGTTATTCACCCACTCAAAATGACCGCTACCGGCGCGAAGGGGAATGTCAGCGAACTGGCCTTTAACGAGGTTTCGCTGTTTCGCCAAACCCGCCAAGCGGCACATATACGCATCACAATTGATGGCCGCGAACGTATGCCGAAACTGATTGCCGATGGAGTGCTAGTGGCCTCGCCTGCGGGCTCAACAGCGTATAATCTATCGGCACACGGCCCTGTCTTGCCCCTCACATCCGATATTTTGGCGCTCACGCCGATTAGTGCCTTTCGGCCTCGGCGCTGGCGGGGCGCACTGGTGAAAGCCAGTGCCAAGGTGGTGTTTGATGTACTTGACCCGATAAAACGGCCTGTTAGCGCTACAGCCGACAATATTGAATATCGCGACATTACCCGCGTCGCAGTAGAGCAAGATATTGAAACCTCGCTTACGCTCCTATTTGATCCCAATCACGGACTTGATGAAAAAATACTACGCGAACAATTTGCGACCTAGAAGCCGCAGACAAGCCGCTGACTAAGCCATCTCAGACAGAGGTGAGCTATCATCTATGCCGTCCAGTTTCTCAAGGAAGTAAAGTTGATCTGTCTCGCTGAGCGATAGTGGCAAAGTCAAAATACGCATTACCATCATTTCGCGAAAATAGGCCCGGTCGTAGGTCGTGCCCGATAATTCCAAATCACGATAGATAGCGCAGGCCGCGCGCATAACGCGCGCGCTATGGTCCGAAACGCCGCCATGCTTACACAAGGCCTGAAGGCTGAACGGACCTGAGTCGTGAACCATGAGCGCCGCCTTTGCGTGGCTAATGCCGGCTTTAACCGCCAGAGCATGTTCAACGAAGCGCATTTCCCCACAGCCCGCCGCGCGTATAATGAGGCTTTCGGTGAGGCGGGCCTCATCTTCCAATCGCTTCACGAGAAGCGCGATATCTTTTGTCCGCGTACTCTGGTCGACAATATCAATTGTTGCGCGTTCGCGCGCGCGGCCAGCCAGCTCAATCGCCAGCTCGACGGGGACAGCGTGGCGGCGCGTAAGCTCAAGCGCGGCTTCGGCGCTGATTTGGGTAATAAGCTTTTCAACGACCCCAAGAGGTAGATCGCGTCTGCGGATAAAAGCCTGCGCAATGAGGTCATCATTGCGGTATGAATCCAGCATATGGGCGGCGAGTTCAGACGAAATTTCCGCACCGTCATTGGCGGCAAGTGCGGCGACAGAGCGGCTATCGCCATATCGCACAATGTTTTCAACAACAGAGCCGCTGACGCGGGGGCGTTTGGCAACCGCTATAATTTTTGCAGCCGCTCGGCTTTTTAAAATCTCAACAAGGTCATCATCATTGAAGACTGGCGAGAAGTTCAAAACAGGTACAGCGATGGAATCAATATCTCCAGCCAGTTTCAGCGCAATGTCGCGCGGAAGCTCGGGAGAGTTTTTAAGCGTTACCGCCAATGCGCGGCGCACAAGAGACGCGGCATCTTCTGCAATAAAACCCAAAATCTCATTCGCGACACGGCGTTCACCGGGTGACAAAGGATGATCCCGCACGCGGCGGCAAATTTTCTGGGCAATAACAGCGCGGCGCTCTGCATCAGGGTGACGCACCAGAATAGCGATATCCTCATCCGTTACGGGTTTGGTCGCATTGGTTGCCAAAGATGTCTTTTGCGGGGCGCTCATCCCTCAGATATGCGCCCAATATGGTAAACAGTGTGTTTACGGCCGCAAAATGGCTGCAGTAACGCCAGCATTAATTGAAGGGGTATTATTAAGGAGTAAAGGAAATGGTACCGCCTCTTGGTCTTGAACCAAGGACCTCCGGTTCCACAAACCGGCGCTCTAACCAGCTGAGCTAAGGCGGCACATTGGCCGCTTCCCGTGGAGGAGGCGACCGCGCGGAGAGTTATCTTAAACGCCGCGCGGCTTCAAGTAGAATTTACGTGAAAACGTAAAGAGTATGCGGCCTAGCTGGCTTTGGGCATTTTAATAGATTCCCAGCCTTGGCTGCCAAGACGCTCTTGATAAGCGATGTAATCGCGCAATTTTGCAGCGCGCTTATCGGGGTCAGGGTGTGTTGACATAAACTCCGGCTGGCGGCTTGGGCTGGCTTCCGCCATTTTTTCCCAAAGTTTCACAGCCTGATTAGCGTCATAACCCGCCTTGTGCATATATTTCGCGCCAAGCAAATCCGACTGGAGTTCATGATTGCGAGAATAAGGCAGAATGACACCAAAGGTGAAACCAAGACCCAGCGCTTGCGATAATAATTGCGTGTTGCGCTGCGCGCTTTGCATGCAGCGGTTATAGCCGTTTTTGGCCGCATTATACTGCTCGCGCGTTTTCGCCGCTTGGGCAGCCGTACGGAAGCTATTACATTTTTTACTCATTTGGCTGCCGCCAAGAACTGTTCCCAGTCCAATTGCTGTCTGGCCTAGCATTTGCTGTGACACACGTTCACGTGCATGACGACCAGATACATGACCCACTTCGTGGCCCATCACCGCCGCGATCTGGTCATCATTATCGGCAAAATCCATCATGCCTTTATAAAAGCCCACGCGGTTGCCCGGCAGCACAAAAGCATTTTTTGAGTCCTTATCAAAGACCGCATAATCCCATTTCTGATTTTCCCGGTTTGCGCCGCGTTTCACGCGAGCGCCAATGGTTGATAGACGGCGTGTGTAGCGCGGGTCATTCGAGGTCGGAATTTTTTGGCGCATTTCATTCCAAGATGACAATGCCATCTGGTTAAGCTGACTCTCACTCGCAAGACCAATAAACTGCTTCTCACCCGTTTCAGGGTTAGTCGCGCAACCCGAAAGCGCGCCAGCCGAAACAGTCAGCATGCCGCCTGCGGCCAAAACTTGGATAGCGTTACGCCTCTCGTGGATAGCCTTTGTTTCAGCGTCTATTGTGCATTCTAAATGCGCGTGATGATTACACATATTGTCCTCCAATTGACCCCAGTTGGGCGGTATTACGGTTAACTATACCTTAATATGCCCAATATGCACAGAGCATGAACTGTTATTTCAAAATCTGCATTTAATTTTTATCAGTAGCGCTGATAATCCACCCTATAACGTCACCAGTGGATGGCGAGAGAAACTTCTCAAGGGGCTGCGCGGTCAAGCCGCCTTTTTCAAGCGCCTGAACGACGGCCTTCGCCTGCGCCTCCGAAAGCGCCGCCGCCTGCATACTATCCATGCGGCCTAGAAAGGCCGTTATCTCGGCCTCCATGCCGCCTAGCCATCCTAAAACATCCTCTAAATGATAACGCTTGCGCTGCTGATAAAGCGTTTGGGTGCCTTGATATAGATGCGCGGCAAGACCGCCTGCCTTTTTTGCAATCGTTAACACTTGCGCCTGCGGCCCCGCAAAAGCTTGTGCAGCGGTTTGAAAGACAGCATCGCTAGAGCCGCTCATATCGGCGAAAAAAAGGTCTCTGGCCGCCGAAATGAAACCGCTATCAAGAACAGCTTTTGCGTCACCTCCAAGGCCAGAGACTTCAGCTTCAATGGCGCTGTCGGCGCTATGGGCTAAGGCAAGAAACTGCCCGCCGGTGCCCAGCAGCCGCGCCGCGTCAGCTGCGGCCTTAACAGCATCGGCATATTCAAAACCAAATTGGCTGGCAACAACATCAAAGCTGCCGCGTGGAAGCCCGCTCGCATCCGCAGACGCAACAACCCCGGTTACCGTTGGAAACTCAGATTTCAATGTTGCTATGGCGTCTTTTGAAATATCTACGCCCGTAAGCTCTGTTAGTCCCAATGCCGCTGCATGGCGTACCACAGACCCCGCCCCGCAGGCTAAATCCAAGAGACGCGCTGTTTTCGGTAATGTCTCAAAACGCGCAGTCCAAAAAGCAGCGATTTCGGCATTGGTTTCAACCCCAACCCCTACAAGCGCGGTACCAGCCTCGCTTGCGGCGCGCCCTTGCCAATAATTACCCCAGTCTTGTTCTATTGTGTCGCTCATACATTTGTCCTGCCCAAGACTGCCCTTTTTGCCAAGGAGAATTTCGCCAGAGAGATTGAGCAAGCGGTATATAGGACGACAATTTTAGAATTCAGTAGAATATTGCGCCATGCACGACGAAACTCCTCTCTTTGAAAATCATCGCGCGGTAAAGCGCTGAAATAGGTAAATCTTTGTGCACCTTAATGCGCTAAATAGTCGTTATGACAGTACACGACCCCATTATTGAAGCGCAAAGTTACGGTGCAGATTTTGTAATTGAGCAGCGTTGGGATGCCTATACCCCCCAGGAGCACGCGGTCTGGAGCACGCTTTACGAACGCCAGATTGAGGTTCTTAACGGGCGCGCCGTACCGGAGTTTTATGACGGCCTAAAGCGGTTAAATTTGAACGATGGCGGCATACCAAACCTTGAAAAACTAAATATCTCGTTACAGGCCTTGACGGGATGGACCGTCGTTTGCGTCCCTCACCTCATCCCAGATGATGTGTTTTTTGACCATTTAGCTAACCGCCGCTTTCCTGCGGGGCGGTTTATCCGCAAAGAAAATCAGATGGATTACATCGAAGAACCCGATGTATTTCACGATGTTTTTGGCCATGTGCCGCTTCTCGCTCAGCCTGTATTTGCCGACTACATGCAGGCGTATGGCAAAGGCGGGCAGCGCGCAAAATCCGAAGGCATGCTCAAAGAGCTCGCGCGGCTTTATTGGTATACGGTTGAATTTGGCCTCCTCAATAGCGCTGACGGCTTGCGCATTTACGGCGCGGGAATAGTGTCCTCCCGCACCGAATCTGTATTTTCACTGGAGTCGCCCTCGCCTAATCGGATTGCCTTTGATCTGGAGCGAGTCATGAAAACGGCTTACCGTATTGATGATTTTCAACAGGTCTATTTCGCCGTTGATGATCTATATGACTTGCTCGCCGCGACGCAGCAGGATTTTGGCCCCCTATATGAGCGCCTTCGCACGCAGGAAGGCATCCACGGCCTGACTGATATTATAGAAACGGACACTGTGCTGACGCGCGGCACGCAGGCCTATGCCGCAAAGCGCGACGCTCAACGCTCCCGCTGAAACGGATAAAAATCATCCCCTAAGTTCATAATAGCTGTCAGCTCATCAAGAGCGGCAAAGCTTTCCGTCATCAAAGACGGATCGGTCAAATTCTCTGGCGCGAGCCTGTCGCGGTAATGTTTATTTACCCAGTCATTGAGCGCGCTGTGAAGCTTTGGCGTGAATGTCTGGCCTACATTGACCTGTGCCCACTCTGTATCCGTAAGGGTCACGCGCAGGCGCAAACAAGCCGGGCCGCCGCCATTACGCATAGATTGGCGCACATCCACAAATTCAACACACCCAATCGGGCCGTTACCCGCCGTTAGTTTTTCGCAATATTTGCGGGTCGCCTCATTCTCTTCTGTCTCTAGCGGCGCGATGAGAGTGAGCCTGTTCTCATTTGGAAACTGCACCAGCATTGAGTTAAACAAATAAGCCTTAATCGCATCTGCAATCGGGACATCGGAAAGCGGCACTTCGACAAAGTTTGGCGTGAAGAGACCCTTTGCGGCCGCCGTGACATCGGCCTTCATCTGGGCGGTTGCGGCAAAAGCGAGTTCATGGAAAAACAATGTTTCCTTTGCGCCAACACAGACGACATCATTATGAAACGCGCCCGCATCAATGGCGGCTTTGCTTTGTTTGGCAAAGACTGTCCGCGCCGCGCTGAGGCCGTGGCGGCGCGCAATAGCCTCAACCGATTTCAAAGTTTGCCGCGCAGGAAACTTAGTGTCGCCGCTTCTATCATTTTCATTAAAACCCTCGCGCCCATAAACGAAAAGTTCAACACCTTGCCCGCCGCGCTCAGCGCAGAGGCGCACATGATTAGCCGCGCCTTCATCGGCAAAAACCGATTGCATCGGTAAAGCGTCATGAACAGCCGCAAACGGAAAAGCGGCCTTTAGCGCGCGCCCTGTTTGCTCATGTTCAATGCTGCGGTGAAGCATGGTCGATAAATTTGCGGGTGTAAGGTGGAGCCGCCCGTCCTGTGTATCAGGGGACGGGCTGACGGTAGCCGCATTGGCCGCCCACATCGAGCTCGCCGATAACATATTGCGGGCAAGGCGAGGATCCGTTTTCCACACGCACTCATAAACCTCTTCATCAGAGCCGCTATAGCCCGCGGCGCGCAAGGCCGGTAGATACGGGCGCTGCTGCGGCGGAAGAACCCCTTGCCACAAGCCCGCATCATACATGGCGCGCATTTTCGTCAGGCCCTGAAGCGCGGCCTCTTTTGGACGGGACACAAGCCCAGCATTACCAGCGGAAGCCAGGTTACCCTCCGAGAGACCGCCGTAATTATGGGTTGGGCCAATCAGCCCGTCAAAATTTGCCTCCTGCGCGCTCACGGCTGTAGTCCTTGCATCGGAAGCACCTCAACCGCATCCGCGACTTGGCTGGCCATAGGCCAGGCGCAAAAATCAGCGGCGTAATAGGCACCGGGATTATGGTTCCCCGACGCGCCTGGACCACCAAAGGGAAGAAAGCCTGCCGCGCCTGTTGTCGGACGGTTAAAATTCACCACGCCAGCCCGAATGCGTTTGCTGAAATCATTCCATAGTTTTGCATCATCTGAAATCAATCCCGCCGCAAGACCAAAGCGGGTATTGTTGGCCTCGGCAATGGCCGCATCCCAATCAGCCACTCGCGTCACAGTGAGGACTGGACCAAAAATTTCTTCATCCGCCACATCAACACCCGTGACATCATATAGGCCGGGTGACACAAATGCGCCGCCGTGATCTGTGATTTTTGCAGGACTCAGCTCTATCGCGCCTGCATTCACAAGCCCGCTCGCCGCTTTCACCACATGGCCGGCGATATCGGCGCTAATCAAGGGCCCCATCGTCGCGGGTTCTTTATCCCACGCGCCAAGCGTGATGCGGTGCATAAAGCTTAGCGTCGCCTGGATTATCGCCTCGCCTTGCGGCCCCTCTGGTACAATCAAGCGGCGCGCACAAGTGCAGCGCTGACCGCTTGTAATAAAGGCCGATTGCGCCACCATGCTGGCTGCGGCCTCTGCATCCATGACGTCCCATACGATGAGCGGATTATTACCGCCCATTTCAAGCGCGAGGACAATTTCTGGACGCCCGCCAAAATGTTTATGAATGAAGGCGCCTGTCTTAGCAGAGCCTGTAAATAACAGCCCGTCCAGCTTATCATTATTCAGTACAGCGGCCCCTGTTTCGCGCGCGCCTTGAACGAGATTTATCACCCCATCGGGAAAGCCAGCTTCAGCGTAAAACTCCATCAAGAGCTGCCCGACCGCTGGGGTTTGCTCGCTTGGTTTAAATACCACCGTATTGCCCGCAATCAGCGACGGTAGAATTTGGCCGTTCGGTAAATGAGCGGGGAAATTATATGGCCCCAAGACAGCCATTACGCCGTGCGGGCGATGCTGTAAGGCGGCGGTCCCGAAGGCAGTCTCGCGGTTGTCCACGCCCGTGCGATCATGATAGGCCGTGACCGATATATCAATCTTACCTGCAACAGCGCCAGCTTCTCCGCTGGCGTCCCAAAGCTGCTTGCCTGTTTCCTGCGCGATTAATCTCGCCATTTCGGCTTTACGCGTGATGGCGATGACTTTAAACTTTTGGACAGGGACCAGTCGTTCTTCGAGCGAGAGCCCAGACCAATCGTCAAAAGCCGCATGAGCAGCCTCAAAGGCGGCGCTCACATCAGCTTCTGTAGAGCCGTTACCTTGCCAAATCTGCGCGCCGTTTGAAGGGTCAAGACTCATGAAATCTTCACCAAGGGACTCGCGCCACTCACCATTTATGTAATTGTTCTTACTCATCTTTTTATCCATACTCTCGCGTCGTCACCTGTTTTGAGGCCGAGGGCCTCCAGAGCCGTCTTATTAATATTAACGGTCTCGCCGTAAAAACTGACTTTGGTCATCACGCAGCGAAATGTCTCCACATCGTCTCGCGCAACCAAAGCATCAAGTTCCCCGTCCACCCCAATACCATTCACGCTCACCAATTTACTGTCGCGTATGGTGCGGATATCGTCACGCGGCGCGCTAACCGAGGGGCCGCCGTCAAAAATGTCAACCATGCCGTCATAACGAAAGCCTTCGGCCTCAAGATAGCGGCGCGCCCCAACCCCGGCGGGATGTGTTTGGCCGATAACCACCCTCGCGTCTTCAGGTAGAAGGTCTGTGTAGATAGGGTATTTGGGCATAAGGTCGAGGATAAACTGATTGTCTTGCTCAGCGGAAATATGGTCAGCCTCGTTAAAGTCCATGTCAAAAAACTTGCGGCCTATGGCGTCCCAAAAGGGCGAAACGCCTTCATCATCAACATGCCCGCGGAGCTCTGAAATAACGCGCGGCGCAAAACGGGCTGGGTCCGCCGCCATCAACATATAGCGCGACTGAGAAATAAGCCGCCCCGCGCCCGTGCCGCGCTGATCCTCCATGACAAACAAAGAGCTGACTTCGCTGGCGCCCGTATAGTCATTGACCAAAACAAGCACGTCCATATCAAAGCGCTTGTCAGCAACTTTTGATTTTTGCGCGACATTGAGAATTCGAAAGTTAAAGAAAGGATCGCGCATGCCAACCTGAGCTTTAATAGCAGACAGGCCCACGACCACGCCATCATTTTCCAAAATTAAGAGGTAGATATGGTCAGCGGACAG
>CAKZTE010000161.1 GCA_937923115.1 uncultured Caulobacterales bacterium
GCTTGGCTTCAGGGCAAAGGCGCTGTGCCTATCCACAACCTCATGGAGGATGCGGCAACTGCAGAAATCTCCCGCTCGCAAGTCTGGCAATGGCTGCGCCACGGTCACGCCATTGAAAAGGCCGACGGGACGGCAGCCAAAATGACAACGGGTTATTTCGAAGATGTTTTGGAAGAGGAAATGGACAAAATTAAAGCGGAAGTCGGCGACAATTACGGCCCAGGTCATTTTCAAAAAGCCGCCGAGATTTTCACCAAGACCGCGACCTCTGTTGAGTTCGTCAGTTTCCTGACCTTGCCAGCCTACCGCGAGCTTCAAAAGCTTCATGCCTAATTCACTATTTTACGGAGACTACAATGACACATCAAACTTACAGCCAAATTCGCGAAGGCCTTCTGAAGCGTTACCCTGAGGGACAAACGCGCAGCGGCGTGCAAATTGACGATATGGTGCAATTGCGCCTGCAAAACACCTATAACACCCATTTGGATATTGCCCGCGATATGGCGTCTGTCATGCGCGCCGATATGGCCGCCTATGATCAAGACCATAAAAACTCTACGCAGTCTCTTGGCTGCTGGTCGGGCTTTCATGCGCAGCAAATGATTAAATCTGTGAAGCGCATGAAGGGGACAACAAAGGGGGCCTACGTTTATCTCTCAGGCTGGATGGTAGCGGGACTGCGCAACAGCTTTGGCCATTTGCCAGATCAATCCATGCACGAGAAAACCTCCGTTGTTGATCTTATTCAAGAAATTTACACCTCACTACGCCAAGCCGACGAGGTGGAGATTAACGATCTTTTTGCTGCGCTGAAATCGGCCAAGGCCTCTGGCGGTGATGTTGAGGCGGCCATTGCGGCAATCGATAACTTTGAGACCCATGTTGTGCCGATCATCGCGGATATCGATGCAGGCTTTGGCAATGAGCACGCAACCTATTTGCTATCCAAGCAAATGATTTTGGCGGGGGCGTGCTGTATTCAAATTGAAAACCAAGTGTCCGATGCCAAACAGTGCGGCCATCAAGACGGTAAGGTTACCGTGCCGCGCGAAGAGTTTAACGTCAAACTTAAGGCGGTGCGTCTCGCCTTTGAAGAGCTTGGCGTGGATGACGGCGTTATCGTGGCGCGCACGGACAGTCTTGGCGCGGGGCTCACGCAGAAAATTCCTGTTAGCAGCGGCGCAGACGGCGCAGCGGAATATATAAAATGGCTTGATACGGAGCCCGTCAGTGATTTGAACCCCTTGCAAGAAGGCGAAGTGGCGCTCATGCAGGATGGTAAGATTGTGCGTCCAAAACGCCTACCCAATGGTCTGTATAAATTTAGGGAGAACACGGGCGAGGCGCGCGTAATTGAAGATTGTATCAGCAGCCTGACAGAGGGCGGCGCGGATATGCTTTGGATCGAAACGGCGACGCCAAATGTGTCGCGCATTGCGGCCATGGTGAACCGTATTCGCGAAGTCGTGCCTAATGCCAAGCTGACCTACAACAACTCACCATCTTTTAACTGGACGCTTAATTTGCGCCAACAAGTGCGCGAGGAATGGATTGCAGCGGGCACTATCAAGGCGGCTGACCTCCCAGAAGGCATAGAGCTCATGAGCTCAAAATATGATGATCAAGAGCTTGGCCTTGAAACGAACCGCCGCCTCGCGAACTTCCAGCTCGATATTAGCCGCGAAGCGGGCGTTTTCCACAATCTTATTACCTTGCCGACATTCCACATGACGGCAAAGTTCATGGATGATCTTGCCAAAGGCTATTTCGGAGACCGCCGCATGGAGGCTTATGTCAACACGATTCAGCGTGAAGAAATCCGCAATGGCGTGTCAGCGGTGAAGCATCAGCATGAGGTTGGGTCTGACCTTGGCGACACCTTCAAAGAAATGGTCGCGGGGGAGCGCGCTCTCAAGGCGGGGGGGCATGCCAACACGATGAACCAGTTCGCGCAAGTCGCGTAGGGGGGCTAAAATTCGCGAACTGCAATAGATATTTGACCTCACGAAGGCTCTTCGCTGCGCAATCAGCGAAGGCTTTCCGTGTTTTAAGGCAAATTAGCCGCGCAGGTGGCTGCAATGTGTCCAAACAGAGGCAAACCTCCCAAAGCCTTAATCTGTTAACCATAAACTGATGTAAATTCGCCACATTTTTAAAAAATAATATAAGTTTCCACGCCTTAGAGGAGAATTTCCCTTTTTTTAACAGAGTTGTTTTTATAACCTATTGGGAACGATTTAGCGCGGCGAAGAGTATGATATACGCGTTTAAAAATTTTGGAGGACACCTCATGAAGCATATGCTTCTTTCAACGGCTGCAATCTCGATTGCCTTGGCCATACCTGCTCTCGCTCATGCGGACGAGCCAGGTTGGTATCTACGCGGTAATGCGGGTTACGGTACGCATACGGACATTGATATCACGGGCGACGTGATTGGCGATGTCGAGTCCGAGGGTAATGCGACTGGGTCCGTCGGTGTCGGCTATGAATTTGGCAATAACTGGCGTCTTGAGGTTGATGCAGCGCAGCTTTTCACAAATCTTGGAGCAGTCTCTCAATTTCCAAACAGCACGGCGAAGCTTGAAACAACAACAGGCTTTTTGAACGCTATTTATGACTTTAATGATTTTGGACGCTGGGAGCCTTATGTCGGCGCTGGCGTTGGTATTGTCCGCGGTAATGCAACAGTAACAGCCCATGACTTCCCGAGCGGCCCGCTTGGCCAAGCAGGCGTGACAAATGTCTCCACGCCTGTCTGCTCTGGTGTTGCGTGTTCATTCAAGGACGGCGACACAGGTCTCGGCTGGCAGCTTCTTGCGGGTCTTGGTTACAAGGTTTCAGAAAACCTGACGTGGGATACGAATTACCGTTACATGAATTCTAACAATTTAGACTTCCTCGGGACTGTCGCGCCGACGCTTGGTTCGACAACGGCGGGCGCAATGACGTATGAAGATGTTGGCGCGCACTCGCTGATGACAGGTTTCCGTTATAAATTTGGCAAATCTGCGCCAGCCCCCGCGCCTGCGCCGATTATTGCAGCGCCGCCGCCGCTGCCTGCAGCGCCTGTTTACTACACATGTTGGGATGGCAGCCAAGAACTCAGCGCGTCTGATTGCGCGCCTCAGCCCGCGCCTGAACCCGTGCGTCAGGTGCAGTGCTGGGATGGCTCTATTGTAACTGACGCTGCACAATGTCCAGTGCAGCAAACATATACATGTCCGGACGGAACGCTTGTTTATGACCAAAACCAGTGTATCGCGACTCGCTCTGAGGTCACAATCGGCGAGCTTTGCGGGCAAGAGTACCGGTCTGAGACGATCTATTACGAGTTTAACAAAGCACGCTCAGCCGAAACGCAATCGAAAATCGATCGTATTCTTGATATTGGTCAGTTCTGTAACGTAGAGAGTATCTCTGTTGTTGGTCATACAGACACAGTGGGTTCAGCCGCTTATAATCAGCGTCTCTCTGAGCGCCGCGCTCAGGACGCGCGCGACGAGCTCGTTCGCGATGGCGTAGACCCGTCTCGCATCACCGCATCTGGTGCGGGCGAAACACAGCTCATGATGCCAACAGCGGATAACGTGAAAGAAGACCTCAACCGCCGGACAGAAGTCCTCATTCGCTTGTCCTCGACGGGCGGGATGATGATGCCGAGCAATTAGGGCGCGTTACAATCATATAATATATGCTGAAACCCGCTTGAGATACCAAGCGGGTTTTTTGTGAGTTTTTTATTAACTTATTTTTAATTTCGCTTGATATGCAACATGCTATCGTTGTAATGAACCTATGAATTTTTGCGACTCCCTTTGGCGTCGACCCTTATCTTATGGAGAATACCATGAAAAAGTTCCTATTATCAGCTGCCGCCGCAGGTGCGCTGATGGCCGTACCATCACTCGCGTCTGCGCAAGACGACGCTGGTTGGTATCTTCGCGGTAACGCAGGTTACGGCACACATACAGATATTGATATCACGGGTGACGTGATTGGTGATGTTGAGTCAGAAGGCAATGCAACAGGGTCTGTTGGCCTGGGTTACGATTTTGGCAACAACTGGCGTCTTGAGGTTGACGCGGCGCAGCTTTTCACAAACCTTGGCGCGGTTTCTCAGGTTCCGAACAGCTTTGCCAAGCTTGAAACAACGACTGGTTTTTTAAACGCTATTTACGATTTTGAAGGGTTCAACCGCTGGGAGCCGTATGTCGGTGCTGGCGTTGGTATCGTCCGCGGTAACGCAACAGTGACGGCTCATGATTTCCCAAGTGGGCCTCTTGGCCAAGCTGGCGTGACGAACGTTTCTACGCCTGCTTGTTCTGGTGTTGCCTGTTCATTCAAAGACGGTGACACAGGTCTTGGTTGGCAGCTTCTTGCAGGTCTAGGCTATGCAATCTCAGACAATCTGACTTGGGATACACACTACCGTTACATGAATTCTAACAACCTTGATTTCCTTGGCACTGTTGCCCCTACATTGGGTTCTACGACAGCTGGCGCGATGTCATTCGAAGATGTTGGCGCGCACTCACTTATGACAGGCTTCCGTTACAAGTTTGGCGGCGCTAAGAAAGCAATGGCTGGAGCAGGCATGGCTGGTGCAGGCATGGCCGCGCCGTCAATGGCTTCGCTCCCAACAGCGCCGACAGCTTATCGCTGCTGGGATGGCTGCATGGCAATGAGTGCAGCCGATTGCGCGCCAGAGCCGCAGCCAGAGGTTGTTCGTACAGCACAGTGCTGGGATGGTTCAGTCGTCTCAGATGCATCACAGTGTCCAGCGCAACCTGCGCCACAAGAGACATTCTCTTGTTGGGATGGTTCGCTCGTTTATGATCGTGCACAGTGTCCAGCCGTACCGCAGCAGACGGTTGCTGTTTCAAACTTTAACGTTTGTGGCCCATCACCTGTCGCAATCTTCAATGTCGATGGCTCTGCGCAACCTAAGTCGCTAACACGTCTTGGCACCATGCCAGAATTTGGCGACTCACATGGCCTGAGCGCGTCTCAGTTCTACGCTAAGCTACAGCAGCGTTATTCGTCTAACCCATCTGACCGCGCATATTTGAACTATCTGTTCAAATCTATGGGCTACTCAGGCGGCTTCCGCGACGCAAATGAGTTCATGTTCTCAGAAGAGACACTACCAATCGGTACGCGCGGCATCCTTGGCATCGGCGAACAGCACCACTTCGGTTACTATGTATTGAATACATCGGACCGTGATCGTGAAGCGTTCCGCATTCAAGGTGCAAACGGTACCGTTGTTCACTTCATGAAAACATGTGGTAACTACATGTATGCTTGTGAATAGCACCGCATAAAATAATGTTGAAAACGGGGTCCTCAGTGGCCCCGTTTTTTTGTCTAAATTTCTGCACGCTCTTGATTGCGAAGTTTCAAGCGGTCGTTAGGTAAATTATTCTACGAAAAATCGGAAATTTAGCATGTTCATCGGGCGGCTTGCAGGATAGCTTCAAAGGGCTTTCAATCGACGCACTGTTAGGGTGGAGTCTTGGCCGCGAACTTCACACGGAGTTTTCCTATGCCCGATATAACGATGGCTGAATTAACCTTAACCCCGCTCGAGCAGCAAATTCTTGACACGCTGCCGCCACAAAAAGATGACCTCGTTCAGACTCTACTGGCATGGTCCTCGCAAAATTCTAGTTCTCATAATGCCGAAGGTCTCACGGCCATGCGGGCGCTCTTGCGGCGCCGGGCCGTCCGTCTAGACGCCTCGATTACGAACTACGATTTGGCGAGCGGGGAATATGTCACGTCTGCGGGCGAGAAGAAAATTGTGAGTTACGCACCTGCATTGGAAATCACCAAGCGCCCCGACGCGCCCGTGCAATTGGTTCTAACAGGACATTATGACACTGTCTTTCAAAAAGACTTTCATTTTCAAACACCGAGCTATGTTGATGATAATACGGTGAACGGCCCCGGTACGGCGGACATGAAGGGCGGTATCCTCGTCATGATGAGCGCTCTGGAAGCGTTGGAGCAAAGCCCGCACGCCGCCAACATCGGCTATACCGTGCTGCTCAGCCCTGATGAAGAGATTGGCTCTCCTGGCTCCTCAAAGCGGTTGATGGAGCTTGGGCGCAAGGCTCATGTTGGCCTCACATTTGAACCTGCTTTGCCTGATGGCTCACTTGCGGGCGCGCGCAAAGGCAGCGGAAATTGGGCCCTCATTGTGAAAGGGCGCGCCGCCCATGCGGGACGTGAACATCACCTTGGGCGAAATGCTATCGCGGCTATGGCCGAGTTTGTTGTCGCGCTAGATGGGCTGAACGGGCAACGCGCGGATGTGACGTTTAACATTGGGAAAATCGACGGCGGCGGCGCGACGAATATCGTGCCTGAACTTGCCATTGGACGCTTTAATGTGCGGGTAAAGGAAAACGGAGATGACGGCTGGGTTACGGAGCAGCTGGAAAAACTCACCGCCATGATCGATGAAAAAGACGGTATTTCAGCGGAGCTTACGGGCGGTTTCACCCGTCCGCCAAAGCCTATGTCGCCCGCCAATGCGCAGGTTTTTGACTGGGTGAAACAAGCTGGCGCTCTGCTGGGTCAGACCATAAAATGGGCCCCCAGTGGCGGGGTTTGTGAGGGCAATAATCTCTGGGCGGCGGGCTGTCCGAATGTGGATACACTCGGCGTTATTGGCGGCGAGATTCATTCTGACCGAGAATATATAAAGCTAGATAGCCTCGTGACCCGTGCGCAGCTCGCGACAGTCATTTTGCTTAAACTGGCCTCTGGCGAGTTTGATGCCAAGGCGTGTAAGTCGCTGGCAGAAATAGGCCAGACAGAAAAAGGAGCGCATTAATGCTGCTAGTTCGTCCCGCCCAGAAGGGAGACCTTAAAGACATCTTGAGGCTTGCAAAATTAGCGGGCCCGGGCTTCACGTCCTTAGCTGTCGGCGAGGCGGCTTTAACGGAGCGGCTCAAAAAATCAGTCAAAAGTTTTACCGGACCCAGCGCACTGTCCGCTGACCATATCTACCTCTTAATTTTGGAAAATGATGGCGTGGTCGTGGGCCTGTCTGCTATTAAAGCTCAGGTTGGCATGCGCGATCCTTTCTTTAACTTTCGAATTCTCAATGTCGCGCAAAAATCAAAAGTT
>CAKZTE010000162.1 GCA_937923115.1 uncultured Caulobacterales bacterium
ACCTATCACGGGCCGGGGCAGCGCGTGGCTTATGTCATGATAGATTTGAAAACGCGCGGGCGCGATGTCAGCTGCTTCGTTTCGGGCCTTGAACAGGTCATTATCGACACACTTGCTTCGCTGGGCGTTGAGGCAGGCCGCCGCGATGGCCGTATTGGCGTCTGGGTCACGAGAGACAACGGACGCGAGGAAAAGATTGCGGCGATTGGGGTGCGGCTAAAAAAATGGGTTAGCTTTCACGGCATTGCGATAAATGTCGCCCCTGATCTCTCGCATTTTGGCGGCATTGTGCCCTGCGGAATTTCAGAGCACGGCGTGGCCAGCCTCGCCTCACTTGGGCGGCCCGCAGATATGAACGCTGTAGACGCGGCGCTGCGGGCGGCGTTTGAAACAAACTTTGGCCCCACGGTTCCGCTGGCCTAAATTTTATAGCATTAAATCCAAAGCTGAATTTAATAGCGCTTAAAAAACCCGCCGCAGCCAAAGCTGGGCGGGTCTTCAATTTAATAAGGCAAACCCTTATGCAGCAGGCGGGTGACCATATTGGTTTTCATGCGCGTCTTGCTTTAGAATGAGATTGACAATGAAGGCGCCAAGCATAGTGCCAACAAACCCTGCGATTGCAGACGGGACAGCCGTGCTTTTCGCAATTGCCGGACCATATTCCATAGCGAGCTCCGATGTCGCCGCCATAATCTCGCCAAAGCTTGCGCCGCTTGTCGCGAGCTCTTCTGTTGCAGCCTTCATCGTCTCTGCCGCCTCTCCGCCAAACATGCTTGAGGCAACGCTTTGCAGCACAACGCCAATTAGGCCGATCAAGATAACAAACAAAATTGAAAGCCAGCCAGACTTACCAGAGTCGTGCAAGCGCTTGATCACAAGCATAAAGAGCGGGACGAGCAGAAGGATGGACACGAGACTGAGGGTTGAGCCTAGCGTGAAACTAAAGAGCGGGACGAGCGCAATAATCGCGCCGATAACGGCGACAACCGCCACGCCTTTTAAAAAGGCTGATGGACCAATGCGGCCGCTTGGTGAAAATAATAGATTGGCCATAGAGAGGCTCCCCTTGTGAGTGGTTCTTTTAAATGCAGTCTTGCCCTCAAGAGTGCCGAAATTTCCTCAAATTACAAGCAAAATCGGCCAGATTGCCGCGGACCCTGCGGTAGATCATCTGGAAGTCGTTCTGGCAAACATCCCGCAGGTCAGCGTGAAAGCCTAAGCTGACAAGCTCACTGATTTCACAAGGGCCGAGACGCTTTGGCCAGGCTTAAGCTGAAGTTTTGACTGAGCGAGCGGCGTGATAAAGGCGGAAAGCTCAGGCAGGATGGTGTCTACATCTGGTAGATAAAGCTTTACATGTACGCGCGCGCCGTCTTGCGTGACGGATTTCACGCGCGCGTCCAAAATGTTTTGGATACTTATGCCGTGTGGGGGCAAGAGGGCAATTGACACATCATCAGCTCGGATGGCGACGCGGCATTTATCGCTGGCGCGCATGGCCTGGGTGAGCGGGAGTATCAGCTTATGATCCGCGGATAAGGACAGGGTTGCGGCTGAAAGCGCTGTATCGCAATGCGAAATTTTGGCATCAAACCATGTTGAGCGATCAATTTGCATGGCGTCTCCAATTTGTAATTGGGGTAATAAATCAATCGCTGGGCCAGAAGCGGTGAGCTGTCCCTCTTTAAGGCACAGTATAGTATTGGCGAGCGTCCCGACCTCTTTGAGGTCATGACTTACATAGAGAACGCTCATACCAAATTCGCTCGAAAGGCGGCGAATGAACGGCATTAGCTCTGACTTTCGCGCCGCGTCGAGCGCGGCTAGCGGCTCATCGAGCAGCAAAATAGACGGGCGGCTGAGCACGGTCCGGGCCATGGCGACGCGCTGGCGCTCACCGCCCGATAAGGTTGAGACTTGCGCGCGCAAGAGACCGCCAATATCAAAGGCCTCTACGATATGCTCAAAACTTGCGCCGCCTGTTGGCGCGCGGCTATGCGCAAATTCAAGATTACCCCTGACATCTAGGTGGGAGAAAAGCCGCGCGTCCTGAAACATATATCCAGCACCGCGTTTATGCGGCGGGATGTCAATGTTTTGCGCGCTGTCAAATAACACATGTTCGTGCAGCGCTATTTGGCCTGATTGCGGCGTCTCAAACCCTGCAATAGCCCTTAAAAAGCTCGACTTGCCCGACCCGCTTGGCCCGAAAACTGCGGTGATGCCCTGAGGCGGGACAGACGTTTCAACCCGCAGATTAAACGCGCCGCGCGTGAGGGATATATCGACAAAAAGCCCTTTATCCGACACGATAACCCCCTTTGCGATTGAGCGTATAAAGGGCCAGCAGCACAATAAATGAAAATAGCAAAAGCCCGAAGGACAGGTGATGCGCGCCAGCATAATCCAATGTCTCGACGCGCTCATATATCTCTATCGCAATCACTTTGGTTCGCCCCGGAATATTGCCGCCGACCATTAAAACAACCCCAAACTCACCAATGGTGTGGGCAAAGGTGAGCACGCAGGCGGTTAGAAACCCGCGCCGTGATTGCGGCAAGACAACGCTGCGAAAACTGTCCCAGCGCCCTGCGCGCAGTGACGCCGCCGCCTCAAGCGGGGCCTTGCCGACGGTTTCGAAGGCACTCTGTAGCGGCTGCACCATAAAGGGTAGTGAATAAATCACGCTGGCGATTACAAGCCCCGCGAAAGAAAAACTGAGCGTGTCGCCCGTTACGGAAATCCAAAACTTACCGATCGGCGCTTGCGGGTTAAAGGCGATGAGCAAGTAAAACCCCAGCACAGTCGGCGGCAGGATTAACGGCATGGCGCAGAGCGCTTCAATGAGGGGCTTAGCGCGCGAGCAGGTTTGGGACAGCCACCACGCCAGCGGCGTTCCAATAAGGAGTAAGATGAGCGTTACGCAAAAGGCGAGCCATAATGTGAGGGCAACAACCCCCATTAGTTAAGGCTGATATCGAGTTGATATCCATCCGACTCGATAATCTGTTGTGCCGCGGGTGTTCCTAGAAAAGCAAAAAATGCTTTGGCTGCGTCATGTTTGTCTCCGTTTTTCAGCAGAACCGCATCTTGCCTTATTGGCGCGTAGACGTTGGGATCGATGACAGTATAGCTACCTCCGTTGAAATTCTGGGCGTCTGATTTCGCGACGAGCCCAATGCGCGCATTCCCACTTTGAACAAGCGCGAAGGCCTGCCCCACATTTTCGCCCACAACGAGGCGGCTGCGCGGAGCAATGTTCAATGCGGCAAATGTTTGCTGCGCCGCCGCGCCGTAAGGCGCTAAGGCAGGATTAGCGATTGCGATTGGCTTTACAGATGAATCGGACAGCAAATCGAGCACAGAAAGGGGCGTTAATTCATCCGTCTTTGACCACAGCACAAGCGCGCCCTTTGCATAGGTAAACCGTCCGCTGGCCAGCGCCTGCTCTTCTAATTTCTGCGGGCGCCATTGGTCAGCCGAGAGAAAAACATGATAGGGCGCGCCGTTGATAATCTTGGTATAAATTGACCCGCTTGAGCCGTTGACTTGGGTGACATTAAAATCCGTCTGTGCCTCAAAGGCGGTTTCAAGTTTTTCAAACGTCGTGCGGAAATTTGTGGCCACAGCAACCAGCGCAATGTCGTCATCTGGGTTGCCTCTACACGCTGATAGACACAGAGCGGCAAGCAATAAAATCTTGATGAAAAGGGGCGAAAACTTAAAGCGCATAAGGCGTCTTAAACCCAATCACGGATTGGCGCTAGTACGATAAAAAGCATAAGAGGCGTCGTCACCGTGCACCGTCTATGACGCGCTCTGCGTGCCGCGTCTTGTGAGGCACAACCGCCTGAGACGGCCCTAATATCCGCGCGTGCGGCGCTGCCCTTGCTGACGCCCAATGACAGGACGGTCGCGTGTCCGGCTTCTCTCGCGCCGTATTTGCGGCATATTTTTCGTCATTTCGCTAAACTCTAGCTGTCCGTTTTCATTGCGGTCAAAGCTTTCAAATAAACCGTTAAGGACGTCCGCAAATTCTGACATCTCTATCTGACTATCGAAATTTTTATCAAATTGCGTATTTCCCGGCAGCAAGTCACGCGAGCCCAGCACGGCCTCGCGCCAAGACGCAAGTTCGACAAGGCTGACAACGGTATTGGCATTTTGATCGGCGGCGGCAAAGCTGCGCAAAACACCCGCATTTAGCTCTGAGCGCGACGCGGCGTAATCCCCGTCCGTATCAAAGCTCGCGAATAAAAGGCCCGCAGGAATTAGCGCGCGCTGCAGGCTGGGGCCGCGCGGGCGGGCAGCCTCATCACCGCCAAGGCGCTCGGTTGAAAAATCAGGGCCCAAAATATCGGCCTCCAAAACATCTTGAGGCGAGACATCTTGAGGCGGGGCGTTTTGCGCAAATGAAGGCGAAGCAGCATTCAAAGACAGCGCGGCCACAAAGGCAAGGCGCGCAAAAAAAGCGTTAAGCGAAAAATCTATCATGCCCTGCCCTAGGGCAAGCGGGGCGCCTTCGCACCTTAAACTTTAGAAAATTACAGTGCTCTAAAAATCTAAGATAGACGGCATCTCCCAGCCGCGGCGCATACAGGCGGCCAGAACAGTATTACGCAGCAGGCAGGCAATCGTCATGGGACCGACCCCGCCTGGCACAGGAGTGATAGAGCCCGCGACTTTCTTTGACGGGAGATAATTCACATCCCCAACCAGACGCATTTTGCCAGGGTGCTTAATGCTAGGGACGCTGTTAATGCCCACATCGATCACGCAAGCGCCCGGCTTAATCCAGTCCGCCTGCACCATTTGAGGACGGCCAACGGCGGGGACAAGAATATCAGCTTGGCGGCACACATCGGCCAAGTCTTTGGTACGCGAATGAGCAATCGTGACTGTGCAGTTTTGCTCAAGGAACAAAAGCGCGGCAGGCTTGCCGACTAAAATTGAGCGCCCCAAAACAACACAATGTTTGCCTGATAAATCGCCCAATTGCTCCTTGGCGAGCATGACGCAGCCCACAGGCGTACAGGGCCGCAGTCCTGCCTTACCCAGTGACAATCGGCCCGCCGACACTTCTGTGAGGCCGTCAACATCTTTGTCGGGGTCAATTTCCGCAATGACGCGGTCAGAATTCAGCCCTTTGGGGAGCGGCAACTGCACCAAGATGCCATCAACCTCTGGGTCCTCATTAAGAGTGCGCACGAGGCGGATTAACGTCTCCTCATCAGTATCCGCAGGCAGGGCATGTTTGAGCGAGCGCATACCCGTCTCAACCGTGAATTTAGCTTTATTGGCGACATAGACTTCGCTGGCAGGATCGTCGCCGACAAGGACAACCGCAAGGGCTGGCTGGGCTGGCAATCCCTCAACCGCCTGTGCCACACGGCCCCTAAGCGTTTGCGCATAAGCTCTGCCGTCAATTTTTTGTCCACTCATTGCCATGCCTCATCCAATCTCATTAATTGATACGGCGTTTAAAACGGCTTGGGTTGCGGCGCAACAGCTGGAGGAACGATCTGCGCTTAAATGATAGCCAAAATTAGAGCCCATTATGAACCAGCTGTGAACGAGACTTTCAGCTTGGCCTCAACTTTGCTATGGTAGAAAGTGATATGATGCACAAAAGATCCCACTTCGCCAAAACATTCATCGCCGCGCTTTGCCTTTCCGCAAGCGCCTTCATGCCCGCGAGCGCGGCGCAGGTGACTTTCCTTCCTGATATTTCCGCCGACCAAATTGCAAAGGATACGGTGCGCAGTTACGATTCGCGTACGGGCGTGTCCGTCGTGACAGCGCCCACATTTGACCCCTTTGAACAAGATAATACCCTTGCGGGCAGCGCGGCGCTGCGGACAGGCCCAAGCGAGACCGCGATTGATGGCCGCCGCGTATCGGGCGGCGCTTTTCTTGATTTGAAAATGATTTACACAAGCCCGTCGGATGATCCGTATGATTTGCGCGGCTTTGAGCGATCTTTCTTTGTGTCCGGCGAACCCGTTGACCGTATCCGCCAAGAGACGCGAACACTCGATTGCTCCGCCAATACGTCAGACGTTGTATATCAAGACGACTATTATAGCGGCTTTGACAATTACGGTTATCTAGCCGGTCTTTACTTACTGCTGCCGCAATATCGCGGACATCGCGGCTATTGGAGCGGCGGCTCGCGCTATCGCCCGTCTGCGGGATGGAGCGATTGGCGCCGCCGCGGGGGCATTGGAAAATTTGGCGGCTATGGCGGGGGGTATTACTCTGGTCACGGATACGCTGGAAATGGATATTCTGGAAACGGTTTTAATGGCAGCCATGATGGGCGCGGAAACGGCGGGCGCGAAGGCTCAACGGGTAATACTGGTCGTAATTCTGGCGGCAATTCTGGCGAGAACAACCGCCGTAGTGAGCGCCACAATGGCAATGGACGCGTTATCGGCGGCAGCAATGCCAGCCGAGAGTATCGCGGTCAACGCGGCGTCGTAACGGGCGGTCCCCTACAGACATCGCGCGGCAGCAATCGCGCTAGCACGAGAGCCAAGCGCAGGAACGAACGCGCCGCTCGCCGCAGTAACGCCAGAGAGAACCAAGCTGTACGGCGCAGCACAGGGCGCGCAAACGCCCCCATCGCCAGCACGACATCACAGCCCATTGCGCGCACGGGACGCCCCGCAATCCGTGAGACCATAAGCAATCGCCGCGCTAATCCCGCAGGCGCTCCGCCTGCCCCTATTGCGCGTCAATCACAGCCGCGCCCTATATCGCGGCCCGCGCCCATTCAGAGACCCGCGCAAAGACCTGTGCAACGCTCCGAACCCAGAGCCGATCGCAAATCCAGCCCCAGAGCAGCGCCCAAGCCTCGCGCCGCCTCGCGCCGTCTTAACCGCGAAGTGGATCGTAGTTTCCGTAACAAAACGCGCGCCCAACGCGGCAAGACGATGCAGTTCTTTCCGCAGCTTGGCCAGCCCATGCTTGGCGGCTACGCGCGCACCCAAACGGTTGTCACAAATTACCGCTGCGTGCGAGAAGAAACGGTCACGCTTCATATCCCGCAAGAGCGCCTGGACGCGGCGCGCTTTGACGGCATGACGCTTGTTGTCGTGGATAATGCTGATCGTGATGTGCCAGTTTATTTGCCGCCCAATTACATTGAGGGCTTTCGTCGCGCGTCAGGCCGCCAATCGGGCAGTCAGACAGGCTATCAAAGCGGGAGCTACGCTGTGCCGTCTACCACGGTGGTCACGCCCCAGCCAAGCTTTCAAGGCCGCTACCCGCAAAACTAAACATCTGCAGAAAGCGAGGCTTAAATAAAGCACCTCTGCGCCGCCTCATCTGTTGCGCCATTTTGAGACACAATTGCGCCGAAACGGGACTATGTTCACCGTGGCACACGTATAAAGCGCAAAATTCGCCTATATTGGGAGCTTTAGACTTGGCACGCACGTTGCAAGGTAGATTATGAAAGTAACTTACCAAGTTAAATTCTCAGGCGGCTTCTCCCACGAAGCCCCCTACTGTTAGTCAAAACCACCTTTCTCCCTGTCCTTGTGGCAGGGTTTTTTTTGCCCAGATAAGGTCGAGTGAAAGTCGAGTAAAAGCCTCTGGAAAGCCAGGACAAAGCCACAGTTTCGCCTTGCAGCCTCCATATGCCTGCGCTTAAACGCTTTAGTAATTCCAATAAGGCAATCCAACCTCATGAATTTTCGGGCTTTGATTTTTGACTCTGGTGTGGGCGGGCTCTCCGTCGCCGCTGAAATAAGCAAGCGCCTACCCGCGCTTGCGATGGATTATGTGGCGGATGATGAGTTTCGCCCTTACGGCGAGAAGACCCCCGCGCAATTAAAAGCGCGCCTCCCCGGCCTCATTGCTATCTTGGCGAATATGCTTAGCCCTGATGTCATTGTCATTGCCTGCAACACCGCTTCGACCACAGCGCTGGCCGGCATACGCGCAGCCGTGAGCGTCCCCGTTGTCGGCGTTGTGCCTGCGATTAAGCCCGCAGCTCTCGCAACACGCACAGGCACGATTGCCGTTTTAGGCACGCCCGGCACAGTTGCGCGGGAATATGTTGATGACCTCATCACGGATTTTGCCAGCGGTAAAGATGTGCTCTTGCAAGGCTCAGTAAATCTGGTTGATATTGCTGAGGATAAGCTCGCGGGGCGGCCTGTTGATCTTGCGCGTATTCAAACCGAACTCGCGCCGCTTTTCTCGGGTCGGCGCGGGGCCAATATTGACGCCGTTGTTCTGGCCTGCACGCATTTTCCACTTCTGAGAGACGAGCTGAAAGCCGCTGTTTCGCAATCAGTACAGTGGATTGATAGCGGCGAAGCCATCGCGCGCCGAGTTGACTCGCTATTGGGTAAATTAACGCCGCAAGACCGTGCGCCGCGCGCCGATACGGCTTTTCTCGTGGGGCCGCAAACCAATGCAGACCGCAGCGCCGCCTTTGCCCATTTCGGATTTGAGCGCGTTGTGGCGCTTAAGCCTTAATGAAAGAAATGCATATAGCCAAAGTACAGCACGGCAAGGATGGCAAAAAGGCCAATCGTGAAGAGCGCAAAGTGCTCCTTGAGCATTTTTTCTGCCCGCTCACCAAAGAGGCGAACAGATCCCGCCACAAGGAAAAAGCGCAAAGACCGCGCCAGGACGCTGGCCGCAACGAAGACGCCAAAATTAATCTTCAGCGCGCCGCTCATGATCGTGATGACCTTATAAGGGAACGGCGTAAGCCCTGCGCCAAACACGCCAAGCCCGCCATATTGCAAAATTGTCTGGCGGAAGCTTTCCATTTTTTCGGCCTTGCCCAGCTTATCAAGTATAGGCTGCGCGATGGCATCAAAGAAAAACATGCCGATGAGATATCCTGCAATGCCGCCCAAGACAGAGAAGATCGTCGCGATGAGCGCATAGCGCCACCAAGCCTCGCGTTTTGCCTGCACCATAGGAATAAGCATCAGGTCCGGCGGAATAGGGAAGAATGAACTTTCTATAAAGCAGATAACCGCAAAATAACGTTCAGCCAAACGGTGGCGTGCGAGGCGTTTTGTGCCTTCGTACCAACTATCCAAAAATGCAAAAGCGCCTGTCATGGAAACGTCCTATTTTATAATAATAAAGGCCGCCTTAAGCCCGCCTGTAAAAAAGTCTAGTCTTTGTTCTAAACGCCCGCTTAAATGCAAAAATTTGTCCAACACATGAACTTCACACATAAGTGAGCGGCTTTCTTTTGACTTCGCTGTGCCCGCGCCTTAATCCGAAAAATAGAGAGAGAGTTATATGTTCCGCAAATTTTTAGCCCTAAGCATCACAGCGGCCTCGCTCGCGGGCCTCTCCGCCTGCAGCGCCCCTGAGCGGATGTCTGTTTCTGGCTCCACGACAGTGCTGCCCGCTGTTTCGCGCGCCGCCGAGCAGTTTACGGCAGATACGGGCCAGCTCATTACTGTGAATGCGGGGGGCTCTGGCAGCGGCTTTAATCAACTTGCTGAAGGACAAACAGATATAGGTATGATGTCGCGCGATATCACTGAAGGCGAGCGCGCCCAGTTTCCAAACTTTACCTTCATGCCCATCGCCATTGGCCGCGACGCCGTTGTGCCCGTTGTTTCCTCGGAGATTTATGACGCAGGCGTCACCCAGCTTAGCCTGAGCGATATCGCCAAAATATATAGAGGCGAAAGCGATAATTGGGCAGAATTTGGTGGGCCGGATAAGGCCATTTTCGTGATTGATAAAGAATCCAGTTCTGGCACGCGCCAAACCTTTATGGATATTGTCATGGGGAGTTCCAAAGCCGACGCGCCCGGCGCTGACCTTGTGATTGGGTCCAATAATGAAGAGCAAACCGCCATGACCCAAAGCGATGCCGCCATTGGGATGCTGTCGATTGCGTGGCTTAACGATGATGTCAAAGGCTTGTCTGTGGAGCTTGCAAATGGCGAGATAGTGACGCCAACCCTTATGAATGTGCAAAATGGCCGCTTCCCTATTGTGCGCGATTTGAATATTGTTGTTCGCAATGACATTTCCGCCCCAGCGCAAAGCTTTGTCGATTATTTGCTAAGCGCAGAGGGCCAAGTCTTTGTTGAGCAATCGGGCTATATCAAGATTAAATAATGACCACAGCGGCCCTCAATACCATATCTCAAAGCGCGCTAAAAAACAGGCCGCGCGATGGGATCAGAACGTTTGCCCGCGTCAGCGCTTTTGGGACATCCGCCATTATTATACTCATCCTCGCCACGCTCTTCTTGCAAAGCGGGCCAGCTATATTCACCGCCAGCGATAGCCTTTTCACCGCGCGCTGGAACCCCGCCGAAGGCGTTTACGGAATTGTTCCCATGGTATTTGGCTCGCTCTTTGTTATGGTAATCGCTATGAGCCTAGCGCTGCCGATTGGCCTGCTCGCCGCTATGGCCATCTCGCAAATGCGCCACCAAGGCCTGCGGCGCCTTACGAAATCTGCGCTTGAGATTCTCGCGGGCATCCCTTCAATCGTCTACGGGCTTATCGGTGTAGCCTATGTCAGCATTTGGGTCGCGGGCGCGTTTGACTTGCAATCAGGCCGCATTATTCTAACCGCAGGGCTTATCTTGGCGGTGATGATATTGCCAACCTTTTTGAGCCTGTCCGAGGACGCTATCAGCAGCGTTCCGCGCGCCTATCAAGAAAACGGAGCCGCGCTCGGTCTTTATCCCTATGAGACGCAGCGAGCGATTATTCTGCCCGCCGCCGCGCCCGGAATTAGCAGCGCAGCTCTCTTGGCGCTTGGCCGTGCGCTCGGAGAAACAATGGCGGTTATGCTTGTAATTGGTTCACTGGACCGCCTGCCGCGCCCGTTGTTTAATCCGCTGTCTTCGGGCCAAACTATCACCTCAAAGCTGGGCCGGGAAATTGGCGAGAGCGCCTTTGGCTCCACCCATTTTAGCGTTCTTGTCCTGATGAGCCTGATATTAGTCACGCTGACAATTGCCCTGACAATCGCCGCGCGCCACATCGTCAAGCCAGGCTCGCCGTCATGAGCCGCCGCGCCGCAAACGCTCTTTATTATGGGCTGACCCACACCGCATTGCTGCTTTGCGCGGGGATATTGTTTTGCCTGTTATTCGCCATTATATGGCAGGGCGCGCAAGCCATTTCGCTTGAGTTCTTAATCTCCCGAGCGCGCGACTTTGGCACCTCAGGCGGCATAGGATTTCAAATTCTTGGCAGCCTGTTGATTGTCGTCACCGCCGCCATTGTTGTCCTGCCGCTGGCCGTTGGGACCGCAATCTTTCGGCAAAGCTTTATCAAAAGCGCGCGCAGAAAGAACACGCTCGATACAATTCTTTACGCGCTGAACGCCATACCGTCTGTGACCTACGGCATTTTCGGGCTTATCTTCTTTGTCAACATTTTGGGAACAGGTCTATCTTGGTTTGTCGGAAGCCTGATACTCGCCATGATGATGCTGCCGACTGTGACGCTCGCGAGCCACGCCGCCATGCAGTCTCTGCCAAGCGGCTATGCGGAAAATGCCGCTGCGCTTGGCCTCACCCGCGGCGAGGTGGTGCGCCGCGTCATTCTTCCGCAATCAGCCCATGGCATTGTTACAGGGCTACTGATAGCGCTCGCACGCGCCATCGGAGAAACGGCGCCGATTATGTTTATTGCAACCGCCTTCTCTGGGACAGGCATCCCGCGCTCCTTGCTTGAACCTGTCGCCACATTGCCAACCCATATTCTAGCGTTAGCGCAGCAATCCACTAACCCGCAGGCACTGCAAAATGCCTGGGGCGCGAGCTTAACACTTGTCGCCTTTGTTGCGCTGTTTAGCGCCCTTGCTTTTTTCGCCCGCCGCCACCTCACCAGATTGAGCCAAAGATAATGTCCCACGCCCCGCACTTAAAAATCATCTCTGATAATGACGCCCCATTGGCCGCTATGCCCGCCATAAGCCTGAAAGGATTTAGCGCCTATTATGGCGAGAATTGTATCATCTCTGATATCACCCTTGACATACCGCGGCGCGGCGTAACGTGCCTAATTGGCCCCTCAGGCGCGGGGAAATCCACCCTTTTAAGATCGCTAAACCGCATCAATGAGCACAACGCCCAAGCGAGCGTTTCGGGCAAGGCCGATGTACTTGGCCGCGATCTCGCGTCGGGTTATCCAGATGTTACAGACCTTCGTCGCAAGGTTGGCATGGTGTTTCAAACGCCCTGCGTGTTTCCGCGTTCGATCTCAGAAAATGTATTATTTGGCCTTCGCGGACAAAAGCGGCCTAAATCCGAGAAACGCGAGATCGTCGAACGGTGCTTGAAAGCCGCGGCCTTATGGGATGAAGTTTCGCGGCGTCTTAGCGATAGCGCGCTCTCGTTATCGCTTGGACAGCAGCAGCGGCTTTGCATTGCGCGGGCACTTGCCATGTCGCCCGAGATATTACTTTTGGATGAACCCACAGCATCTATTGACCCTGTCTCAGCTCGCGCGATTGAAAACCTCGTGATGGATTTATCACCGCAAATGACAATTATAATGGTCACACATAATATCGCGCAAACGAAACGGATTTCAGATCACGTTGTCTTTTTATGTGATGGAAAAATCGTCGAGGCCGGCGCGAAAACAGATATATTTTCGCGCCGAAGCCTAGACAAAACCCGGACCTATTTGACCGAAGAGTTTTGCGACTGCTAAACCCTTAGAAGTTCCGCTCAAACGGCTCTATGTCGACAATAAAGTTCTCTGCGCTCGGCTCAATTTTGAACGTGACGTAATCTTTGCGGTCAACCTTTGCGCCAAAGCCCGTCTTTTTAATGACGCGGCCAAAGACAGATTTCACGTAATTTTCAACGGGGCTGGCATTCCAATAACTTGGGTTCATACCAAATTTGTGGCGAAGGGTCGCATTTGTCAGCATGGCCGCATTGCGGCGGCCACTGGCAGCGGTTGAATATTCAGTTGTGACAGACACGCAGAAGGTTTGGTTATCAACGCGGTGCGGCATATTCATGGGCCATGTCAGCGCTTGACCAGGCTGCAAATCATAAATAGTGGCATGTTCATTATCCCAATCGAATGAGAAGGGAAGATCATCTTCAAGCATATCCACCACGGCGCGCTCATAACCTGTATCAGGAATAAACTCTGGCGTTAGCGGATAAAGATACATGCGTTTCTTACCGCGCACATGCCATAAAATCGTTTCGGTTTTATCAAAGTGATAAGGCACTTTGGCGATGGGCGAGGAAATTAGAATACCACCTTTCGCACTAAAGGTTTTATTCCCTGTTTTCTCCGCAAGGCCGCCGTACATCTGATCGAGCACAGATTTATATTCAGGATGAATGTTCATCGCTTCGCGCACGTTGATCCACACAAGACCTGACTGCGCTGCCTTTAGTAGCGTCTTGCCATCTGCATGGCGAAAGTCGCCCGTGCGGAGCTTATTAGGATAAAGCGGGTGTTTCGGGTCGCCCATAGAGCAGACATCAAGGGCATGGCTGGGATGTTTTTCCAGCAGTTCTATCAACGCCTCATCGCTAAACAGCCCTGTCCCTTCGAGACCGTGCTGAAAGCTCATAATTTCTTTTTGAAAGGCCGCAGTGTGGCCTTCATTCCAATCCGTTAGCATGTGGTAGCTCCATTCGTTATGCTGCCCTTATATCGGCGAATGATTGACAATCTTTAGTAAGGCCGCCGCTCTTACTCCATTTCGTCGGGTTTTTTGAGAATATAGTAAACAGACCCTAAAGTTATCATCAAGCCCAGCAGAGCGCCCGTTGTCGAGAGGAACTCTGCACCAGGGCCATATCGCTGGTCCCATCCTGAAAGGATAGCGCCCAGACTTGCGCCCAGCATAACCATGCCGGCGACGACTAAAATGTGAAGCCCCGTCTTATTGGCTTTATGCTGCGCGGGGGCAATATTGCTCGCGATGTAACGCGCGGCGCTGTCTTTTTGTGCCATCTCATCGCGCGAGTTTACATTTTTAGCCTTTTCCATGACTGGTTTTCTCGTATCGGGCTTTGGAGCGGCGGGCTCATTTGAGTCAGGCGCGTTCATAAGGCTGCCGTATAAGGGATTGTCCTCACGCAGTTTTTCAGCGTCGGATTCGGAGAGGCTTTTTTGATTTTTTTTCGCACGGAACGGCAAAATCTTCTTGTCTTTCTTAGGCTCAAGAGGCGTCTCGTCTGCCATCAGCGCGTCAAGTCGTCCGCTGACCTCTGCGGCGGCAGCAGCGATTGGAGACTGCGTTTCGTCTGGAGACTGCGTTTCGTCTGCGGCAGTGAGTTCTAAAACGTCATCATCAACATCATTGGCGCGCAGAGACTGAGCCGAGTCGGCTACGATATATTGGGCCGGATCAAAGTCTTCACCCTCCGCGAGGTTATCAGGGAGCGGGTCCTTTAAGTCTAATATATCAGCGCTATCTTCAAAGCTGTCATCGGCCAAGATGGCATCATCATATTCGACTATATCCTCAAGCTCCAAGACGTTATCGTCTTTAAGCTCCAAGACTTTATCATCTTTCGCTGGCTTTGCCGACGCAATTTCGCCGGGCGTATCATCAAAAAGGTCATCAGGCGCAACACTTGTCTTAAGATCAGACATGAAATCGCCCAGCTCTTGGACGATTGGGTCTGGCGTGCCCTGCTCATCTTCAAACACTTCGCTCAGGGTGAGAACGCCGCCAGGGCGGTCATCACGGCGCCGCATGGGTGTTGGACGGTCAAGATCAGCTTTCTTTTTGCGGCGCTCCTTTACGGACGGGTCGCGCGTGCCGAGATTTTCATTCATTGCCGCTGCGCCCTTTTCAGGCGCGCCCGCACGATCCGAGCTTGCGTTAGCAACATCTGTTGAAGCGTTGTAATTAAGGATCGAGACAAGGCCGCTCTCTTCAAGAATAGAGGCTGGAGACGCTGTTGACGCGCCTTCCATTTTCGGGTCAGGCCCAGCTTCAAGATCTACGCGCGGAGCTTTAGTTGTGGCCAAGGCGGGGCGTAGGAAAAGCACTTTTTCGGCGGTGCGGCGGCGCACAAGCGCGTCCACAACATAGCTTTCGCCGTTAATACGGCCCATACGCCAGACATCAAAACCGTTTGCGGCATCTAGCACGCGGCCGTTATTAAGCGCGCGCACGACCTCTGACTCGAGAAACTTCTTTGGCCCAATATTATAAGCAAGCGAGCAAAGTGCATCAAATTGACTTTGCGTGAGTGGGGCAAATACGCTGCCGTTGATCATCGCCTCAAAGGGCGCAAGATCGCGTTTCAGCAGCTGCTCAGCCTTTTGCTCAGACAGGTGAATTGACTCACCGTTCATGACGCGGTGCCCATAACCCGCCACGCGCTGGCCAGATATAAGTTCAACATCAACAGGGCGAAAGCCTTCATAAGCCTTAATAAGGCGAAGGCCGACGTCGGAAATAGATAATGCAGTGCTCATAGTCGTTCCAAATCAGGACAGTAGGAGTGTCTTGATGTGGAAAATTGCAACTATCGGGCCGAATACGCGCCATAGGGGAAAATGGCAGACTTAAAGCAGGATGAGCGTCGCAAAGCCGAGGAAGGCAAAGAACCCGACGACATCTGTGACCGTGGTGACAAAGACGGATGAGGAGACCGCAGGGTCAGCACCAAAGCGCTTGATGCCCAACGGCACCAGCACGCCCGCCAGCCCCGCGAAGACGTGGTTGATAATCATTGCCACAAAGGCCACGCCCGCCAGCTGCACGTCTTTAAACCAAACAAAGGCAATAATCGCGAGAGCGAAGGCGAAAATTATCCCGATGAGAAAAGCTGCTAGTCCTTCGCGCCGCACAACGCGCCACGCGGATTTAGGCGTGAGATCACGCTCTGCAATTGCGCAAACCGCCACGGTCATCGCTTGCGTACCGGCATTACCGCCCATAGAGGCCACAATCGGCATGAGCACCGCAAGGGCGACGATTTCACTAATGGCATAGTCAAATTGCGCAATAACAAATGAGGCGAGAATAGCCGTCAGAAGATTGATAAACAGCCACGGTCCGCGCGCTTTCACAATAGAAAATGCCGTATCCGTCAGGCCAGAGTCGGACACCCCCGCCAGCGCAAGAATATCTTCAGTGTTTTCGGTTTGTACAATTTCAAGGATATCATCAATCGTCATGATACCCGCAATCCGCCCGGCCTCATCCACCACAGGGGCGGAGATGAGGTGATATTTCTGGAACAGATAAGCCGCGTCTTCTTGGTCCATATCTTGATTAATCGTAGTGAGCTTTGTTTCCATCAAATCAGAAATTTGCGCATCACGTTTTGAGCGCATGAGCTTTGACAAGCTGATAAATCCAATCGGTTTAAACGCAGGGTCGACGATATAAATATTGAAGAATAGGTCAGGCAAATCCTCGCCCGTCTCGCGCATATGATCAATGGTGACGCCTACCGTCCAAAATTCCGGCGCGGCAACGAATTCGCGCTGCATGAGACGGCCAATCGTCTCCTCGCCATATTCTAAGGACGCCTCAAGAATAGCGCGGTCCTCGGTGTCAAGCTCATCAAAGACCGCTTCTCGCTGCTCGTCCTCCATCTCCTCAATAATTTGCGTTGCGTCATCATTATCGAGATAGCTAACGGCCGCCGCAAGCTGGGCGGCGGGTAGAAGCGGCAGGATCTCTTCCACAACCTCATCCTCTAGCTCCGCCAGAACATCCGCCGTAATAAGCCCCGGCGCATGGCTCACCAAAGTCTCGCGGTCCTCATCGCTTAGCTGTTCAATTTGATCCGAGAAATCAGCGGGGTGCAGCCCTGACAGCGAAACGAAGTCTTGCCGCGAAGCCTCTGAGGTCTCGTCGGACGCAATGGCTTCTAGGAAATGCTCAACCAGATGCGCATTTTGCTCCTCGAGCAAAACCTGCGCTGGCATTTCATTGGCCGTTGCTCTTTGTTCTTTTTCCGTCGGGATGGGCGTTTGCTGATCTGTCACAAGAGCCTCCCTTGGTCTGAATATGGGCTATCCTTGCCTTAGTCCCTGCCCCTCATAACCGCAAGAATTATCCCGTTGGGGCGGCGAGTTTTGCGCAAATCGCTTCTAGTTTTGACGTGACAGCTTCTTGGCGCCGCAGCAGTGTTTCTGGGGCAGCGATGCCGTCAGGCCGCGGCCTATATTGGGCGCTATAACGGGCACGCAGGCATTGCATCAAATTATCAACAACCGCTTGGGTCGGGTTTCCCGCGCCGCGCAAGATTAACGTGCGCGCCGAGTATTCGAGACTGCCGTAAAACAAATCGCGCGCTATCCAGACCTCCGCCGCACGGTCAATTTCCCCGCGATCTTGCCCCTTTTTAAACACCTCATCAAAGACGCGAACAAAGGCGCGCACCTCATCTGTAAAAGATACGGCTGACCCCGATTGCCGTCCCAAGGTGATCGTAAGCTCGGCGTAGTCATAACGCGCGATGAGGCCGTCGATATGAAATTGCGCCAGCGCGCGTAATTTGGGAAACGTGCCGTTGTGGCCTTTAATAGCAGCGCGCGCATCGCAGGTTAGCTCCGCCCAATACTCGCCGACAAGCGCGCGGATAAGGTCGTCCTTGGAGCTAAAATAGCTATAGACAGTGCCTTCCGCTACGCCTGCGCGCCGCGCCACACCCGACATGCGCAGGCCCGCATAGCCCTTTTCGGCAAAGGTCGTTTTCGCGGCCCGAAGAATGTTGGCCTCTTTGCTCGCCACTTTCTGCGCATAGGTTTGCGGCGATTTTGGGGGGGCTAATTTACTCACGAAAATCTTCCTTCGGCTCAAATTGAGTTTGACTCATTATTTTTGAGATGGCATCATGTTTTTGAAATGTCAAGCAAGCGCAAAATCAGAATTGGCGGAGCCAGCGGCTATTGGGGCGAGTCGGATATGGCTGTGCCGCAATTTTTGGATGCCATGGATAATGGTGAAGCGCTTGATTATATCGTGTTTGATTATCTCGCCGAGATCACGATGTCGATTTTGGCACGACAGCGCAGTATTGACCCTGCGTCGGGCTATGCACGCGATTTCGTCGATAGCGTTTTAAAACCAAATCTTGCGCGCATTGCGGCGAGCCGCGTTAAAATCATTTCCAATGCAGGCGGGGTGAATCCTGCGGCCTGCGGCGAAGCGGTGCGGGCGCTCGTTAAGGCCGCAAGGTTAGATTTAAAAGTCGCTGTCATCAGCGGCGATGATATTCTAGGCGGCATTGAGCACTACGCAGGCGCGCAGGACATGTTTAGCGGTGCCTCCTTCCCAGCATTGGATACAGTTGCCAGCGCCAATGTTTATCTCGGAGCCGTCCCGATTGCCAAAGCCCTCAGCGCAGGCGCGGACATCATCATTACGGGCCGCGTCGTTGATAGCGCGGTGACGTTGGGCGCGTGCCTCCATGAATTTGGATGGGGAGATACAGATTATGACTTGCTCGCCAGCGGTTCCCTCGCGGGGCATATTATTGAATGCGGCCCGCAGGTCACAGGCGGAAATTTCACCGATTGGGAAGATGTAGCCGAGACGATTGCCGACATTGGCTATCCCATTGCCAGCATACAGGCAGATGGTAGTTTTGACGTCAGTAAACCCAAAGGCACAGGCGGTGTCGTGAGTGTTGGGACAGTCGCCGAACAAATGCTCTACGAGATTGGCGACCCGCAAGCCTATTACCTGCCCGATGTTATCTGTGATTTCTCGCAGGTCACCCTGACCCAAACAGCCAAAGATGTCGTGCACGTTAGCCCGGCCCAAGGGCACGGCGCGCCAAAGGATTACAAAGCCTGCCTGACCTATAGTGAGGGGTGGAAAATCGTTTCGCTTTGGATGTTTGTCGGGGAGAGAGCGCGCGCCAGAGGGCAAGCCTATGGGAACGGCGCACTGACCCGCGCGAAACGGAAACTACGGGCAAAAAACTTGCCTGACTATAGCGAAACCTCTGTCGCCTTTTTTGGCGATGACAGCCATTACGGTGATTTCGCAAAGCCAAATGCCACGCGCGAAGTGGTCATGAAACTCGCCGCCAAACATGAAGATAAACAGGCTTGCGCACTTCTCTTTAAAGAAGCCACAGGTCTTGCGCTGGCCACGCCTGCAGGCCTCGCGCCGCTGTCGAGTGCGCGGCCCAAGCCGACACCGATTATTGCGCTTTTCTCCTTTACCGTCCCAAAATCAGATATTGAAATTACCGTCGATGTTGATGGGCAAATGGAAACGCTGCGCTGCAATGCGCCGAAAACGCAGGTGCTGAAATTCAAGGACATCTCTCCTCCCGTCCCTGATATAGCCGACCCAATGCGCAGCGTTCCTCTGTCCCAAATCGCCTATGCGCGCTCTGGTGATAAAGGGAACAAAGCCAATATTGGCATCATGCCGCGCCGCGCCGATTACGCGCCTTATATTTGGGCCGCTCTGACAGAAGCGGTTATTGCAGCCCGTTTTGCGCATTTTAATAGCGGCAAGGTTGAACGCTTTTACCTGCCGGGCACAGCCTCTATGAATATCCTGCTAGACGAAACATTGGGCGGCGGCGGCATGGCCTCTATGCGTTTTGACCCGCAAGGTAAAACCTATGGCCAGATATTGTTGCAAACGCCTATCCCCATTCCTGCCAAACTCTTGGAGCTTTAAATGCCTGTCTTTCATTCCAAAATCTCTAACAGCTCGGATAAGTTTATTGAGAACCGTAAGGAGATGCTCGCGCTCGTCGCAGAGCTGCGCCGCCTAGAAGCACGGGCCGAAACTGTATCGGATAGACGTCTTCCCGTTTTTGAAAAACGCGGACAGCTTTCCCCGCGTGAGCGTGTGCGCCGCTTACTGGACCCCGGCATGCCGTTTCTATCGCTGTTTACTATGGCCAATTATATGTTTGATGACCCTGATCCAGAGACATCTGTACCAGGCGGCAGTAATATTCTCGGCATTGGTTTTGTGTCGGGTACGCGCTGCATGGTGTGGGCCGATGACAGCGGGATTCGCGCGGGGGCGGCCACAACGGGTGGCTGGCGCTCACTTGAAGCTGTACAAGAAATAGCGCTGAAGCAAAAATTGCCGCTTATTCATCTGGTTGAAAGCGCAGGCGCAAACCTTGTTGATTACGAAATTGAGCTTTGGGCCAATGGCGGCAAACTCTTTCGTAATCTCGCGCGCATGAGCGCAGCGGGTATCCCTACGCTTGTTGTGCTTCACGGCGCGTCCACCGCGGGCGGCGCTTATATGCCCGGTATGAGCGATTATGTTATTGGCGTGAAAGATAACGGTATGGCAGCGCTTGCAGGCGCCGCCCTTGTGAAAGCCGCGACAGGCGAGATTGCCAATGACCGCGAGCTTGGCGGCACAGAGATGCACGCCAGTGTCTCTGGCCTCGTAGAGTATCTGGCTGATGATGATGCGCACGGCATTGCTATGGCGCGGGACGTCATGGCGCGTCTGGCGTGGAACCGCCACGCCGCCCCAACTCCCGCCGCGCCCTATGCAGTGCCTAAATACAGCGCGGACGATATCGCCGGCATAGTGCCGTGCGATTATACCGTGCCTTATGATGTGCGCGAGGTGATCGCGCGGCTTGTTGACGGGTCTGATTTTGAGGATTTCAAACCGCGTTTTGGCGTCTCTACCGTTTGCGTGCAAGCCGCCGTAATGGGCCGCCCCGTCGGCATTATTGGCAATAACGGCCCGATTGATCCCGCGGGCGCAAACAAAGCCACGCAGTTTTTGCAGCTCTGCGAGAGCGCCGATATCCCGCTAGTCTTCTTGCATAACACCACAGGATATATGGTTGGCACGGAATATGAGCAGGCCGGCATGATTAAGCACGGCAGCAAAATGATACAGGCCATTTCCAATATTACCGTGCCCAAAATCGCCTTTTATATCGGCGCGAGTTTTGGCGCAGGCAATTACGGCATGTCGGGCTATGCTTACGACCCCGACTTCTTGTTTAGTTGGCCTAATGCGCGCACAGGCGTCATGGCGGGCGCGAGCGCAGCCAAGACTATGCGCATGGTGGCAGAGGTGCGCGCCGCTCGCAAAGGCGAAACGGTCGACGAGGTGGCCGCGCAAAAGCAAGAGGATTTCATCACCGCGCTGTTCACCAAGCAGGAAAGCGCGTTCTACACCTCTGGTCGGTGCCTTGATAACGGCGTGATTGATCCGCGCGATACAAGGCGCGTGCTGGGCTTTGCGCTGGAAACAATTACAGAGGCCCGCGCCCGCACACTGCGCCCTAATAGCTTTGGCGTCGCGAGAGCCTAATGACGTATCCAGTTACAGAGGCGATTGAAATACAGAGAGACGGCGCGTGGATGACGCTTTGGTTTAATCAGCCCAGCAGACGCAACCCGCTGACCGATGAGGCGTCAGCGGAACTAAAAGCCGTCTTTAAAGTGCTGCGCGGCGACCGCAGCGTGCGCGGCGTTACCTTGCGCGGGCGCGGCGGCATATTTTGCTCTGGCGGGGATTTAAAGTCATTTAAAAAGGGCCTTCAGGCGACGGCTAACCACGGCGATGTCATGGCGATGTCACGCGGGGCGGCGGATTTGTTTGGCGGCTTTAATAGCCTGCCGCAGATCACGATATCCATTGTTGAGGGCGCGGCGGTGGCAGGCGGCTTTGGCCTTGTTTGCTGTAGTGATTATGTGATTTGCGAATCGGCAGCCAAGTTTTCCATGAGCGAGACCATGATAGGCCTCTCCCCTGCGCAGATTGCGCCCTTTGTGATTCAGAGGCTTGGATATGCCACCGCGCGGCGACTTATGCTGACGGGGGCGCGCTTTACGGGCGCAGAGGCGAAGGACTTGGGGCTAGTCGATTTTGTTGCGGCCACGGACACTGAACTCATGGCGTATGAGCAGTCCATTCGCGCGCAGGTGATGCGCTGCGCGCCAGGGGCGGTGGCCGATACAAAGGCCCTTCTGATTGCCCTACCCGATTTATCGCGCGACGTCGCCATTGAAGCGGCGGCAGAAAACTTTGCGGGCCGAATGCTCTCGGATGAAGCCATTGAAGGCGTCACTAGCTTTTTTGAAAAACGTAAACCCTATTGGGCGGAGACTTAACATGCGCACGATCAAGACATTATTAGTAGCCAATCGCGGCGAAATTGCTCTGCGCGTTATGCGCAGCTGTAAGGATATGGGCATTACAACGGCCGCGGTTTATTCAGACGCCGACGCGCAGGCCCCCCATGTAAAATTTGCTGATATGCGGGTTCACATTGGCGCGTCCCCTGTCGGCGAAAGCTATCTTAAAATCGGCGCCATAATTGCCGCCGCCAAAGAGGTCGGGGCCGACGCCATTCACCCTGGATACGGTTTCCTGTCAGAAAACGCCGCATTTGCGCAAGCTTGCGCAGATAATGATATAATCTTCGTTGGCCCGCCCATTGGCGCAATCGACGTTATGGGCGACAAAGCCAAATCCAAACGCGCCATGATAGAGGCGGGCGTGCCGTGCATCCCTGGCTACCAAGGGCAAGACCAATCGGACGCGCGGCTGATTAAGGAAAGCGCCGCCATTGGCTTTCCGCTGATGGTCAAAGCGGCGGCGGGCGGCGGCGGGCGCGGCATGCGTCTAGTGCATACGGCCAAAGATTTACCGGATGCCATCAAAGCCGCACGCAGCGAGGCCGCCAATGCCTTCGGCTCCGATGAGCTTATCATTGAGCGCGCCGTTATCGCGCCGCGCCACGTCGAGATACAAGTCTTTGCCGATAGCCACGGCAATATCATCTACCTCGGGGAGCGCGACTGCTCTGTGCAGCGGCGCAATCAAAAAGTCATAGAAGAAAGCCCCTGCCCCGTCATGACACCAGAGCTTCTTGCGCGCATGGGCGAGGCCGCTGTGGCCACGGCGCGGGCGGTTGATTATGTCGGCGCGGGCACGGTTGAGTTTTTGCTCGACGCCAAAAATGAGTTCTTCTTTTTGGAAATGAACACCCGCCTGCAAGTGGAGCATCCCGTCACGGAGATGGTCTACGGCGTTGATCTGGTTGAGCTGCAAATCCGCGCGGCGCAGGGCGAGGTTATGACCCTGACCCAAGACGCCGTCAGCGCCAATGGCCACGCCATTGAAGTACGCCTTTACGCCGAAGACCCCGCCAATGGGTTCCTACCCAGCACAGGCCCCGTCACCCTTTGGCAGCCCGCAAGCGGCGTGCGCGTCGATAGCGGAATAGAAACGGGCGGCGAAGTTCCGCCCTTTTATGACAGTATGGTCGCCAAGATAATTGCCCACGGCGAGACGCGGGCAATTGCGCTGACGCGGCTAAAAACAGCGCTTCAGTCCACCGCCCTAATCGGCCCCGAAAACAACCGCGATTTTCTGCTTGATGCCATATCGCAAGACAGCTTTATTCGCGGCGAGGCCACGACGGCTTTTATCAAAGACACTTATGGCGAGGACGGCTACAGCGCCCCTGCCCTGACCGATGCCGATTACGTCTTGGGCGCGGCGGCGCAATATGCTTTGGACACGCAGAGCGCGCGCGGCGCGGCCCTGCCTATTGCCGACGAGTTGATGGGATGGGGCAGTCTTGGGGTGCTGCGCAAAAGCTATATCTATCGCGCCGATGAGCACGATATCCGCGTGGACATCATACAGTCCCCCAGCGGGCTGTGGGCCGAGATTGGCGAGGACAAACACGCGCTGAGCTACAGCCGCGTCAGCGAAACGCAGCTTGAACTGCGCCTTGATGGCGCGCGCGTACAGGTGATATATGCCCGCCACTCCCCGCAGCACATCAGCCTTGTCACGCCTTGCCGAAGCTATAGTCTGACCAATATCGCCGGCGGCCTGCCTAACGGCATAGACGCGGGCGGCGGGGGCAAAGTCCGCGCGCCCATGCACGGGCAGCTTCTGGAAATCCTCGTGAGCCAAGGCGAAAGCGTTAAGACAGGCGATAAAATCGCCGTGCTCGAAGCCATGAAAATGCAGCACGAAATTCTCGCCGAAATCGACGGCATTGTCACCGAAATTGCCGCCAAAGCCGGCACGCAAATCGCCGCCGATGATATGATAATGGAGATTAAAAGCGCGGAGGTTGAGGAAGGCTAGAGGCGCTGATAAACCAAATGTCTTGCCGCTGACGTTACTATTGCTGACCTTTAAACCCGCTCACCCCGTTGGAGAACGGGTTCCATCGCCTGGCTTTGAAATGAGTTGTTGAATTTGGATGAGCAGAGAGACGCGTAAGATGATGTCTTTTAGCAGTGAAGACGATATAAGACTCGCTTGCAAACCGTAGACATATCCCCATTGCACACGATACGATTACTCTGGACGTTACAGGCCTATTCGGCCAATATAATTTTCAGAGTAGAGGATTTATTGCATGACGCTGTTTCGCTTATTTTTATCTGTTCTTTTCGTAAGTTTGATAATCTACACGATCATCACTATCGCAAATCACGGTTGGAATTTATTGCCTATCTTTTTCGGTGATATGAAAGCGATGACATGGCCGGGGCAATTTAATTTCGATTTCTTCGGCTTTCTGCTTCTCTCTGGATTATGGGTCAGTTGGCGCAATAATTTTACGCCTAGGGGACTTATCTTGGGCTTGATTGCGGTGGGCGGCGGAATTCTATTTCTCTCGGCCTATCTCTTATATCTATCATATCAAACCAAAGGTGACATGAAGCAAATCATGTTAGGTGAAAACCGTATTTAAGTGTTTATAGTGGGCGTTAAATTTTAACCAATTGCATAGCCATTATCATGAGCGTTCCATTCCAAATTCCATGACACAAAAAAGCGGCGAGGAAACCATAGCGCCCACAGATATAACCGTAGTAAGTCCCTGAGATAAATTGCGGCAACACGAGCAAGATAACGAAATAACCCATTTGCCCTTCAGCATAATTGCTTAGATGCGCTATCGCAAACAGTGTCACGCTACTCCAATATGCATAGGGAAAAACCCTCTGAATAAGAATATCCTTATTGTATGACTTTGCCTGTATTCTACGAATGACAAAAAGATAGAGCGCGAGAAGAAACAGCAGCGTGCCGAAAACAACGCCATCGTAGCTCTGCAAAACTTCTTGGATATAAATCCACCACGCGGCGAATAAAAACATGGGAAAAACATATAGCACGCCCCACGGTTTTATGAGCCAATATCTGAAGAAAAACTCTTCAACAAAAGGGACCAACAACGCAATCATTATAAATTTTTTAAGTGTAAATGATCCGAATAAACTATTATTTCGTTCTGACTCTATGACTCCAAAGACCTCAAAGGTCAAAGTGGCAAGCAAGTAAAAGACGACGGTTAAAAAGAATTTTGTACCCATTAATTTAACCAATGAGAAAACAGTTTTTCTAGACCACACCTCCCTCGATCTAAAAAAATAGGGTCTCGAAATATACTGAAGAAACTCTCGAAAGTCCCTCACGGATAGTCAGTGTGCGGCGATTGTCTCATAGTTATTTATATGACAAAGGTTGCAATATGAAAGCCCAAACTGTGCAGCAAACTTAGGCTATGCTTTTGCAGGCCAAGGAGCCTTTGGGTGCCATGAAAGTTTAGACTAATCTAAATTTTGGCATAATTCTCAGCTATCAACAAAAATTGGAGGAATAATGGGTAAAGTGCTCAAGCTCGTTTTGATAGCTGTTACAGTCGCTATGATGTCATATGCTGCGTCTGGATATATCTCTGCCGCCGCACAGGCAGGCGCGCTTAAGCTGAGGGCCAAAGCCCTTATTGATATAGGTAAAGGCCCGGACGCAATTAGAAAAGACCGTTTGTACCTTTTACTGCGAGTGCAAGACCCCGCCTTCTTCAACCACAAAGGTATAGACGTTAAAACAGCTGGTGCAGGATTAACCACCGTCACTCAATCCCTCTCTAAACGACTTGCTTTCAACAATTTTAAGCCAGGCGTTGGGAAAATTCGGCAAACAACATATGCCATAGCTCTCGAAAAACATCTGACTAAGGATGAAATTTTGGCCTTATTCCTTGAAACCGTTCCAATGGGAAATGGGCCCAATGGATGGGAAAATGGGCTCTTTCGAGCCAGCGAGTCTTTCTATGGAATAAGACCAAATGACTTAGATGATACTCAGTTTATAGAGTTGATTGCCGTTATGATTGCTCCGAGCAGCTTGAACTATAAAACCCGCAGCAAAACATTCATCGAGCGCGTAGAACGCATTGAAAGATTACATAAAGGTGAATGTCAGCTTGAGCATTTTACTGACGTTTGGCTTAAGGCCTGCGCGCCAAAATAATTATTTAATCCCCACCCTGAAATACTGTGTCACTCTGTGGCTGTTTCTGATCGGCGGAACAGGTAAGACGTTACTTACTGCGGTCAGGACGGTGTGGTTTTGAACTTAGGGGTTACGTCCTTGGGGGAGAGGCCGCAAAGTGAGAGCTATCCCGATTGATAGGGTAATTTTCCCCGTCAAAGGTCTTTGAATTTGGCCGCATTGCAGCGCACCGCCGCGTGGTTGATACCGCGTAAAACAAATTACATCCTCCCTTCCGGTCTCCGTCGCGAGATTGGCCACGCGGACGTTCCTTTGCGCATTTGTAAAATGTGTGGAGGCAGAGTGCTTCCCAGCAATTGCCACGCGATGGGCAGTCAGCCTTTTCCCCTGCGCAAAATAAAAACGCATAAAGTAAGGACTCATAAAAAGCGGCCCGAGGGCCGCCTTTGTCATTGATAAAGTAAGTGTACCTTAGGCCGCTTCGCGGGCGAGGTTACGCAGAACGTAATGCAAGATACCACCATTTTTGAAATACTCATGCTCGTTATCGGTATCGATCCGCACATTGGCCGTAATGGTTTTGGTCTTGCCATCGGGATAGGTGATGTTCACGTCAAGCATGCCGCGCGGCGTGAGCGCGTCAATGCCGGCGATAGTGACGGTTTCGTCGCCTTTCAGGCCGAGGCTTGTCCAGCTATCGCCCTCTTGGAACTCAAGCGGCAACACGCCCATGCCGATCAGGTTGGAGCGGTGAATACGCTCAAAGCTGCCCGCGATAACGGCTTTCACGCCAAGCAGTATGGTGCCCTTGGCCGCCCAGTCCCGCGAAGAGCCATTGCCATAAAGCGTGCCCGCAAAGACCACGAGGTCTTTCTTATCGGCTTTGTATTTTTCCGCCGCATCAAAGATAGACATGACTTTGCCCGTTGGGACATATTTCGTCACGCCGCCTTCTGTGCCGGGCGCCATGTGGTTCTTAATACGGATATTGGCAAATGTGCCGCGCATCATCACTTCGTGGTTGCCGCGGCGAGAGCCAAAGCTGTTAAACTCCGCCTTAGGGACGCCGTTGGCTTTCAGGTAATCGCCCGCAGGGCCGTCATGTTTGATTGCGCCGGCCGGGCTGATGTGATCGGTCGTGATTGAGTCGCCAAGAAGCGCCAAGATATTTGCGCCTTTCACATCCTCAATCGGGTCGGGCGTCATAGTCATGCCGTCAAAATAAGGCGGGTTGCGCACGTAAGTCGACTTGGGCTTCCAATCATAGGTTTTGCCGCCGCTGACTTTGATTTTCTGCCATTCCTTGTCGCCCTTATAAAGGTCGGCATAGCGCTCTGTGAACATTTTGCGGGTGATGATTTTGCGCACGACCTCTGCGATTTCAGCCGAAGTCGGCCAGATATCTTTGAGGTAAACAGCATTGCCGTCATGGTCTACGCCGAGCGGATCAATATCAAAATCATGATGCAGAGAGCCTGCAATCGCGTAAGCCACAACAAGCGGCGGAGAGGCGAGGAAGTTGGCTTTCAAATCGGGGCCAATGCGGCCTTCAAAATTGCGGTTGCCAGAGAGGACCGAACAAGACACCAAATCACCCTCAGCAATCGCTTCGGATAGCTCGGGCGCAAGCGGGCCAGAGTTACCAATACAGGTGGTGCAGCCATAGCCCACAACATCAAAGCCAAGCTGATTGAGCTCTGTTTGAAGCTCGGACTTCTCAAGATATTCGCCCACCACTTGCGAGCCCGGCGCGAGGGATGTTTTCACCCAAGGCTTAACCGTCAAGCCAAGCGCGTTTGCTTTTTGCGCCACAAGGCCCGCCGCCATCATGACAGACGGGTTTGAGGTATTGGTACAAGAGGTAATCGCCGCGATGAACACGTCGCCGTGATCCACGCTATAGTCTTTGCCTTTGACGGGCACAGCGCTGTCGCCTGTTGGCGTCTTGCTAAACTCATCGCGCAGGATCGTGGCGAAGTGGCGGTTCGCGCCTTTCAGGTCAAAGCGGTCTTGCGGCCGTTTGGGGCCAGAAATCGCGGGACGCACCGTATCAACATCCAAAGACAAAGTGTCTGTGAAGGTCGGCGTCGAGCCATCGCGCCACAGGCCTTGTGCCTTGGCATAGGACTCAACCAATTCAATGCGGCCTTTGTCGCGGCCTGTCGCTTCGAGATACTTCAGCGTATCGCCGTCAACGGGGAAGAAGCCGCAGGTCGCGCCGTATTCGGGGGCCATATTGGCAATGGTCGCCTGATCTTCGAGGCTCAGATGGTCAAGGCCGGGGCCATAGAACTCAACGAACTTGCCAACCACGCCTTTCTTGCGCAGCATTTCCACAACGCGCAGCACAAGGTCAGTTGCCGTTGCGCCCTCTGGAAGTTTGCCTTTCAGCTCAAAGCCAATGACTTCGGGGATAAGCATAGAGACGGGCTGGCCAAGCATGGCCGCTTCGGCTTCAATGCCGCCGACGCCCCAGCCCAAAACAGACAGGCCGTTAATCATCGTCGTGTGGCTATCCGTGCCGACGAGCGTATCAGGGAAAGCATATGTTTTGCCCGCTTCGGTTTTCGTCCAGACCGTCTGCGCGATATTTTCGAGGTTCACTTGGTGGCAAATGCCCGTGCCGGGCGGTACCACGGCGAAATTGTCAAAGGATTTCGAGCCCCATTTTAGGAAGTCATACCGCTCGCCATTGCGCTGATATTCACGGGCGACGTTCTTTTTAAACGCATTTTGCGTCCCGAAATAATCAACCATAACAGAATGGTCGATAACGAGGTGCACAGGGTTGAGCGGGTTAATCGCATTGGCGCTTTTGCCCAAATTGACCATGGCATCGCGCATGGCGGCCAAATCAACAACGGCGGGAACGCCGGTAAAGTCTTGCATCAAAACACGCGCAGGACGGTAAGCAATTTCATGCGTCGATTTGCGCGTCTTGAGCCAATCGGCAATCGCGACAATGTCTTCTTTCTTGACCGTCGTGCCGTCCTCATGGCGCAGCAAATTCTCAAGCAGAACCTTAAGCGAGCGCGGCAGAGCGGAAATGCCTTTCAGGCCATTCTTCTCTGCCACTTTCATGTCGTAATAAGTGTAAGTGCCGCCGCGTACGCTCATTTCACGTTCGCATTTAAAACTGTCGAGAGAGGCCATGAAAATTCCTTCGGGTAAATTCCTGTTATTTTAGGTGCTTATAGCAGGCCCGCGCCAGCTTGCAATCATGTGGGTTAACTTTCGAACGCCTCTTTCTTCCCCGCATCCGCCCTTTATGATAAGGTGCGTTAAAGTCTATTAGGATTATTTTTAAGGGCTTTTAAACACGGGGCGGTATGGTAAAGCAAAATACGGGCAACGTAGGGCACTGATAAAATGAATATAGACCGCTGGAATGATATTTTCACGCTGTTGGCAATGGTGATTATTGCCGACAAACGCGTGTATAAAGAAGAGGTCGACACATTTGTCGACAGCGCCATGAAAATCAAAGCGGCCGTTGATGACGAGACGCTGATTACGCGCGACCTCGTGTTTGAATGGTTTCGCGGCCACCGCGCCGCCATTTTGGCGGACGCCAATGATAAACAGCTCCACGTCAAAGCTCTGTCTATCATTATCGCGATGAAGAATTTCAAGCATCGTAAAACGGTCTTGCGGGCCATGGTGGCCGTCTCCGTTGCTGACAATGAAATGCACCCCACCGAAGAAAGCTTGATTACGATTGCAGCCAAGCATTGGGGCCTGAATGCGGGCGAATTTTCCTAGCCTCTCAGACGAGCGCAATCATAATAAGGGCGATCTAACTTTGATGATCGTTGTGACGGGTAATATGATGATGGGCGTTTCCAATGAGCTATGATCATCTTTTTAACTTTGTAAACGCCAGCGTCTTGCCCGCTTGGGCGCTGCTAATCTTTGCGCCGCGCTGGTCATGGACAGCCAAACTTGTGCATTCCATGCTCTGGCCCTTGGTGCTGGGCGGGCTGTATATTGCCGTTTTCGCGGCCGTGATATTCTTTGGTCAAGGCGCAGAGGGCGGCGGCTTCACCAGTATTGAAGGCGTGCGCGCCCTCTTTAGCTCCGACGCGGGCATCGTGATTGGCTGGGCGCATTATCTGGTGTTTGATTTATTCGTCGGCGCATGGTGCGCGCGCGACGCACAAAGGCGCGGTTTTAAACATGCTCTGCTAATCCCGTGCCTGCTGTTATGCTTCATGGCAGGCCCCGTAGGATTAGTGCTCTATGCGATATTGCGCAAAGCCACAGGCAAAGGCGGCTGGAGCTTGGTTGAGGGTTAGTTTCTTGGCGGTTATTCTCAAGGTCCAAGCCAATGCGCCTGCGCACCTACGGGATTAACACTCATGTTCTCGCCTTCTGTTGCGCGCAGCGGCGCGGCGTCAATCGCGACATCCGTGAGGCAGCGCACATTCACGCCGTAATGATCTGGCGCGGCGCGTTTATTATGAAAGACATAAATCCCGCACTGGCTACAAAAGTAATGCTTCGCGATTCGCATATTCCATTGATAAAGGGTCAGCGCCGCCTCGCCCGCCGTGACGGTCAAATCCGCTTCGGGTACTTTCACCATCACCGCGCCGCGCATCTTACAGAGCGAGCAGTCGCAGGTAGTAAACTCAGTCAGCGGCGAAGTGATTTGAAATCGGACAGTGCCACAATGGCAGGTGGCGTTGTGGGTGGGCATTAGGGCGACCCTTTATAATTAAAAAATATAGAGCAAGTACTAATGAGTTCGTTTAGTCACGTAATGACATTTCCCTGAAAGAGTTTGCAACACTCCAAAA
>CAKZTE010000163.1 GCA_937923115.1 uncultured Caulobacterales bacterium
AGGCGCGCATAAGTCCAAGCGCGTAGCCAATAGGTTTGTTCGCGCAATAGTGGAATAAGTGAGCCAGCGATAATCAAAGCGCTCCAGATGTAAAAAATGTAGAGAAAGATTTGCATTGGGGTCTTTTGCACAAAAAAGGTCACCCAAACAGGGGCAGACCTCAAAAATAATTTTTTAGTTATAGTCTAAACTATTGTTCGCAGGGTGGTCCTCTTTAGGCGGCTGAGTGTTTAGAGTCGGGACAGTAATTCTCTCTGTTTTGTTCCCGCATCAACGTCAACAGGGAATTCTACTGCGATTGTATGTGTTTCAGTTTGAAGTCAAACGTAGGGATTCAGACCTCTAAAGTTGTATTTTCACACTTCATCGCTTACATCAACTCCGAACTGTTCCATCTGCCCTTCTGTGACCTAAACATCAATACATTGCAGACGGGCTTCCATCGTTTGGTCAAAGTCAACGCGGTAGAGACCCGTCGCAGCAAGGCCCGCAATGAGCACTGCGCCAATAAAGATTACACCACCACCTTTTTCCTGATGAGGTTTCGTCAGCGGACGTGCCGTGTGTACTTGTTTGAAGTTTCATGTAAGAATGCGCTTTAGGCTAACGCTACGCTGTGCGAGAGCTTGATTTCGGCCCAGCAAAAAACCAAACAATCAAGCCAATGAGGGGGAAGAGCAAGACAAACAACGTCCACAAAACTTTACTGAGCGTAGAGGCGCCCGAACTCACGATGTTGATAATCGCCCATATCGCGACTATGAGATGAAACACTCCAACTAAACCTTCTAACATATTTTTCTCCTTCAGTATTTGCGCGGCAATGTTGCCCGCTTGCATTCACAACGAGCTCATTAGGCTAGAGTTCCCAAAGTATTTAACGGAACCATATTATCAACAACGCACAAGCTTGCGAATGCGGAGTGGAACAGAGCTCATTCCAAACCTTACGACTGGCCAAAACCTTACGCCTGGCAACGTGAGGTTCCAACAACGTCTTCTCATCAACGTCCAGAGACTCGCCCAGAAATGTTACATCCTAGATGGCAGTAAAATTAAGCACGAATTTAGCCAAAGACCTTGTCGTAAAACGGGAAGATAGACGCGAAGTTCTTGTCATAGTTCAAACATAATAATAGGGATTGATTTTCTACATCGCTTTGGAACTCACGGCTTTTTTCGGCGTTGATGGCGTGAGAGGACGGAAATGATGAAAATTTTAATTGTAGAAGACGACCCCTTTATCGCTATGGATCTGGAAGACACGTTTACTGCTGAGGGCTATGACGTTCTTGGCCCTGCAGCAGCGGTCAAGCAGGGTTTAGCCATTATCGAAGAGACAGCCCCAGCGATAGCAATTCTTGACTACAACCTCGGTCAAGGAACAAGTATTCCCATTGCGAAGGCCCTAGACAAGGCAGAAATACCATTTCTATTTTTGTCTGGTCAAATCGAGAGGGTTGTCATAGACAAAAATTTTCCGCCACGCCGCGTCGTAGCCAAACCATTTATTCCGTCTCATTTAATTCGGGCTGTAAGAGCGCTACATAGATAGAACGGTTCCGATTTCAAATTAATATAAGAAACGTCGCTTTCAGCGGCGTCTTTACCGTTCAGACGCGTGTAGACCAGCAGGGAAGGCCGTTACGTCATACACGTGTCTGAACCACCAGCAAAGCTGACGCGCTCCCCTTATGAGGATATAAAAAAACTCTCATTAACATATGTTACGCAACTGTGTTTAGCATCACATCAATGCGAGACGGTCTGACTTCGCACTGACGTGATAACGCAGTCCTTCCGATGACAGATCAAATGTGGCCTCACCATTTAGATCCAATGGTACAATCCGGGTAAGAATTTGACTTCCAAAGCCCTTACCAAGAGGCTTAGCATTGTCGAGAGCGACGCTCTCAATCCATGTTAACGACATCTCCTCCCCGGTTTTCCAAGCCACCGACAATTTTCCTGCCTCTCGACCCAAAGCACCGTGCTTGACGGCATTGGTTCCAAGCTCGCTAAGCATCAGGGTCAATATGAAAGCGCCGCGTGGAGATACGTCGAAGTCATCAGTATTTTGAATTAGAATACGCTCCTGATTACTGGGGGTGATGTAGGGCGCAAGTGTCGTTCTTACCAAATTGCTCATAGATACACTGGCCCACTTGTTTGCTGCCAACAGAGCCTGGGTCTGACCAAGTGTAGAAATTTTTTCCCTTAGACGGCGAACCAACATTTCTTTGTCATCTTCATTTCGGCCAACAATTGCGATCAAGGCCGAGACATGGGCATACATGTTACCCATCCGGTGGCGTAATTCCTCATTAACGACGTTTAAGTCTGAAATTAATTGCAGCTGCTCCACCATTTCGATTTCCGTCATTACAGCCGCTGCTAAGTCTTTTAGCATTTGCGCGTCCTCGTCGGAAAAACCTCTTCGAGGCTTACTATCAATCACGCAAAGCGTGCCGAGTGCATGGCCCGATTGTGTAATAAGTGGTGCGCCAGCATAAAAGCTGATATTAGGCTCACCCATCACAAGCGGATTATTTTTAAAGCGAGCATCGTCATTTGCATCGCCAACAATCAATACATTTGTTTGCCTAATTGCATGATTACAAAAAGCGAGATCACGCGGGGTTTCACTGATGTCTAGCCCCTGCTTGGATTTAAACCATTGGCGGTCCGAATCTATAAGGGAAATAAGTGCAATATCAGTTCCAAGAGCATGTTTTGCGAGTCGCGTGATACGGTCGAAACGCTCTTCGGGTATACTATCTAAGAGCGCTGTCGCCTCTAGCGCTGATAGGCGGGCAGTTTCTGACATAAGTACCTTTCTCAGCAACGCAGGATAATACAGGCCCTGCATTTATCACGTTAAGCAATATTTCCGTCGTGGCATAGAACCTATGTTATAGCCACATTATGCTCGGCCGCCTACCCAGTACTCGCAATAGCGCTGCGCTTCGTAATAAGAGGGATCTGAAATCATTCGCGCACTCATACTAAAGCGTTCATTTAAATCGGCTTGTTCTGCGTCATCGGCGAGGTAATGCAAGGCTGCTAGCCGTAATTTATCCAGGTGGTTTTGAAGAATAGCTCTGTGGTCGCTATCTTCCGCATCTAGAATTAATTCAGTAAGCACCGTAAGCATTTTAACGGTTGCGTTGCTATCTTTTGCGACGTAAGGTCTCGATTGGTCGCATAGGACTGAGACAAATCGGGAAAATGAGATAGGTCTAGCGATTATGCGAAAGTCCCCATTTTCATCATACCTATACGGGGACGGAGGCGCACCTCGCATCATCGCTTTAATCGCACTCTGGAACCAATTTATACAATTAATCGCCGTAAAAGGGTCATTTATCCCTGGAGACAAAGCGCGTGCCAGAATTTCAACTAACTCATCAGCAAGAAACAACACATTTTGGTGCGCTGTACGCTCTTGCCCCATTGCATATCCGTTTGTGAACTCTTGAAGAGCCGCGTCCCCTATGTCCATGTCCGACCAAATGCTCATAAGGGCATTTCCTTTTACAACGAAGTCCCCAGGTCGGTAATCCATTGAAACGATAGCGTTGTATTTTTTCGCTAAGGCCATGAGGGCCTCGTCATTCACGGCTTGGATATATCCTTCCGCTTTAGCTTGGACTTCAATGGCTAACTCAGGTTTTAGCCTTGACGTGTCTGGAGCGATACCCCCTGGCCCCTCTCCCAGACTCTCAGGATAGAGCGTTTCTAAATCATTCCTTAGTTTACGACCGACATTACCGGTGATATTTCCAACGTTTAATGTCTCTGGAATATGGTGAATAAAAAATATCATTACCGCGACGCTCAATAGCGTTAGCCCGATGCCCACTAGAAGCGAAATATTGGGCACAAAATCTGTGATTTCGCCGCCCTCTCCGGTTCCAGTTCTAACTATTCGCAAAATTAGAAGACAGTATATGAATGTGGACGTAAACATACCTAAGGTAAATTGATTGCCCCGGTCCCGCATAAAATTTCCAATTAAGCGCGGCCCATATTGTCCTGCGGCGCTGGTGACTGCAACCATAGTGATAGAGAACGTCACAGCTGCGACGCTAATCATGGACCCCGCAATCGTCGATAAAATAACCCGGGCGCTTTCTGCGGTATTGGTGTAAAAGAAACCCAGATTTTGAGTTAACTTTGTATCCATAGCTTCATCAATGTGAGCCGTGAAGTAGGCTAACAGGCAAGCGCCCAATGCCATGAGCCCTGGGATGAAATAATAGCTACTCTGCAGATCTTGCCATGCCTTGATTAGACGAGCGTTCATTTTTTTTGCTCTGCCATATCAAGATCGAACGTTCTGCGCTCCCCCACTACAGCGCCTTTGACCTGATATCGCGGCCGAGGTGCTGAACCTTTTTGAGGTGTTGGCCACCCTTCGCGTTGAGAGGTTCTGTCACCGTCACTTTCTTCTGTTTGATCATGAAAAAGATTTACGCGCGTGTCATAAGGCATGTCAATTGAAGCGTCATCAAGCGCTTTTTTTACGCCCTTAATAACAGCTGATTTGTTGGCGATGACATCGCCGCGCTTGCTGTCTGTCCACCACCGGGCCCTAACTGTTACCCAACTCGCAGCTAAATCCCATGCAAAAGCCTCTGGCGCTGGATCTTTCTCTATCCCCTCAATGCTGTTCAGGACACCCATTATAAGTTCGCAAGCCTCGTCGATGTTATCTGCGTACCCAATACCAATATCATATTGAGTCCGACGCTTTTCTTCACCTGTTTTCACCAAAACAGCATTTGTGTAGATATCACTATTGGGTATCACAGCCTTTTGCCCATCATAAGTTTTAATGATGGTAGCACGGGTCTCGATTTGTTTAACCGTGCCAACATATCCTGCGACCTCTATCTGGTCTCCAATTTCGAAAGGTTGACGCAACAAAATTAAAACACCAGCGAGCCAATTCTGCAATATGTCTTTAAATGCAAATCCGATCGCCACAGAGCTTACACCGAGCCCTGCGATTAAATTAGCAGGCTCGAGACTGGGAATTAAGATAGTCGCAGAAATTAGGGCGCCAAATGCGAGGGTTGAAGCGCCAATGAATCCGCCTAAAACTTGCCCAAGATTTGTCCTGCCTCGTGAATCAAATGTTTTGCAGACAATGGACTTCGCCAACTTAGAGAGAAAGAAAAATATTACTAAGATGAATAATGCGACGACAATGTTAGGAAATAGCTCAACGGCGCCATCTATCCAGCTATCCACTCGCTCGATGGCCAACGCCGGATTAAGGTCTATTTGACCAGCTTTGTCGGTAGAGACGCTTTCGGTTTTCGCAATCGGCATTTTAGGCCTTCGTCACTTCGGAATGCGACTTCAAAACGGCATCGCCGTTATCTTGTTTGATGTAATAAGCGGGAGATTTATCGCTGGCCTTACGCGTAACCTCAGTCCCTTTGATTTTCCGAGTTATTTTCTGTGTATAAACCTTCTCGATTTCTCCCGTTCCTATGCCGCCACCCCAATCCCATTGAACCTTCGTTCCCTCGTTATATCCTGACATAAACCTTCCTTCTTGTGATACTGAAACTTTCCTTCTTGTGATACTGACCTTAAAACGCCTTTCAAGCTTAGTGGTTCCGAACACCTCCGAATCCCAAAATTTTAATCTTCCGCAAAGATCGCCATAAAATCAGCATCGCCAAATAAGGCGCTATCTTTATTATCTGCTCTAGTTAAAGTGTGGGGCCACATGGAGACGCTGTCATGGATATGATCATAAATCGGATTGCCCATTACGCTGAAATAGGGATTCCGCAATTTCAGGAATTGTTGAGCCTGCCCCATCGAATAGAAACGAGAGAGGCTGGGCAGGATATCGTGAACGCCGGAGAGACTGTTGACTATGTTTTCATCGTGGAAACGGGCTGGGCAATCCGATATCAACTTTTAGACGACGGACGCCGCCAAATTGTGAATTTCATGTTGCCTGGAGATTGCTTCGACTTGATGTCGCTTACGAAAGCTAAATCGGACCACAGCGTCTCTGCAGCAACCCAGGTCATGCTTAGGCGTATAAAATCTGATGACTTTCTTAAGACCATAAAGACAGACCCAAAACTGGCGACGGCTTTTTGGTGGGTCGCCATCCAAGAAGAAACCATATTAAGAGAGCAGATTGTCCGAAATGGCCGAATGAGCGCCAAAGAACGCGTTGCTAGTTTAATTCTAGAGCTTAGTAGGCGTCTTAGCATTTCCACAGGGGAACAGGATAACTCCTTGCACTTGCCCGTTCCTCGCACACACCTGGCCGATGCCTTGGGTTTGTCAGTTGTTCACGTATCGCGCACGCTGGCGTGGCTAAAACGCGAGGGATTCATTGCGATTGATCCAGGTATGATACATATATTGAGACGGAATGATATGGCAGTGATGGCGGAGTTTGACGACCGCCACCTACACATTAACAAGCTAAAATATTAATTTTTTCGCACTAGCCCTTGTGGAAAAACAAAGCTTGGCTGATCGCGGCTTTAACATTTTCTGGCCTAAAGGGCTTACTAATCAAATACGCTGGCTCTGGTTTGTCACCCGTTAGAAGACGTTCTGGGAAAGCCGTAATGAAAATGACGGGAACATCGTAACTTTCAAGAATATCAGCTACAGCATCAATGCCCGAACTTCCATCAGCCAATTGAACGTCAGCCAAAACCAAACCTGGTTTATTAGATTGTGCTGCTTTTACAGCTTCTATTTGAGTGGCCGCGATGTTGTCCACGGTATGACCAAGCTCGACAACTAGTCCCTCTATATCAGCCGCAATAATAGGCTCGTCCTCTATGATTAAGACGTTTGTGCGCAACTCATTCTCAATGTCCGCCTCTGCTTGCGAAATCAAAGCATCCGCATCCTCACGTCCGATCTGCATAATGCTGGCGATATCGTCAGAGCTCATACCTTCTAGGGCCTGTAGAAGAAATGCTTGCCGGGAACGAGGTGTCAAACGATGGACACGTTCGGCGGGCGTATCCCCATCAGGCGCGTCCCATCCCTCAAGCTCCGCCCCTGTTGTATTCCAAATTCCAAGAAACATGTGAAAAAGAGCATTTTTTGGAGACAAATCATCTGACATTTCCGCGTCGCCGCTTGCCAGTGCGGTGAGCGCAGTTCGAACATAATTGTCGCCGGAGTTTTGGCTCCCTGTCAGCGCCCGCGCGAAACGGCGAAGATATGGCAGATGCGGTGCGAAAATCTCTACATGGTTCACTAGATAATCCCCTCTTAAGAACGTAAGGTATAATAGATTGCTTCTTAATTAAGAAGCTCTTTATTTTCAAACGTATCGGGAACCTTTTTGGTTCCCGCGCGTAAAATTATTCCGCAGGGAGATAAGACCGAGGCCAAATATGAATAAGAACCCCCATAGAGCACCAGAAAAACTCGTCAAGAAAGGCGAGGATTTCGCGAAGAAACCGCTTAAAGACAAAATTGGCGGGAATCTACGGAAAATATATGATGACGTCGTCAACGAGCCCGTTCCTGACGATTTTCTAGCTCTGCTCGCCGAAGCTGACTCGAAATCTAAATAGGTTTGACCGACCTCCATAATGCCGCAAGAAAGCCAGTCCATGCCCACTGAAACTCAACCTTCGCATGCCCCATTGATCGATGATAAACTGGTACTTGACGAAGATCAATTTCGTAAGGACTTAACGGCGCTTATCCCTCACCTGCGCGCCTTCGCCCGGTCGCTTTGCAACAATGCAACCCTAGCTGATGATGTTGCGCAAGACGCAATGCTGAAAGCTTGGAAGGCGCGGCAAAGTTTTAAACCTGGGTCTAATTTGAAAGCCTGGACTTTCACTATTTTGCGCAACCAATTTTACTCCATTAAACGCAGGTCATGGCGGGCGACTTCACTCGATCAGGAGGTCGCCGAGCAGACAATCGTGGCAAATAATGATGCAGAGGCATCCGTGGAGCTCAATGAGCTACGCCGAGGCTTGGATAGCCTTCAAGATGACCAACGCGAAGCTCTTATTCTGATCGGCGCGTCGGGGTTATCCTATGAGGAAGCGGCTGAAATTTGCGATTGCGCCGTCGGGACAATTAAAAGTCGTGTTAGCCGCGCTCGAAAAAACCTAGAAATAATTATGAGTTCTGGGGACTTTGCTTCCGCTGCGGATAATGTCAGCGCAACGCAGGCAATTGCCGCAATTTTAGGTGAAGCCGACGCCCTTGCTAAGGGGTAAATTAGAAAGTTTAACCTAGACGGCAACAAGCGGAGCCAAGAATGGTAGATTTAAGGACACGATTTGGCGTTATTCTCGCGCTGTCGCTCCTACCAATATTTCTATACGCATGCTGGCTTGCATTTGATACTGGGCGCCTACTACCGGTTGTCTACGCCTTACTATCTTTTATATTTGCGTATGGAGCGATTTGGCTTGCGACGAACGCCCTCATCTTCCAACCCCTCCGAACTATCCAGACAATCTCTGGAGACTTCTCCACAGGTGACCTGACCTCGCGAATTGGCGATCTGCCAAACGCCCCGCCTCGCATTGCAGACTTAGCCAAAGCGTTTGACAGCATGGCAGAGAATATCAGCCAGAGGGAAGCCGCTATGCTTGATAGCCTCGTGGAGAAAGAGATTCTACTTAGAGAAATCCATCATCGCGTTAAGAACAATCTTCAAATCATTATTTCGCTCTTAAATATGCAGGAACGAAAGCTTAAGGATGACGCCGGGCTAAGTGTCATAAGGGAAACGCGCACGCGCATTAATGCCATTGCACTTGTGCACAGAGGCCTTTACGAGGGCGAAGACCTCAGCGTTATTGAGATGGATCAGTTTTTGGACCGCCTTATAACTGAATTGAAAACGGGATTAGGTACCAAGGAGCTAGGTGTTGCAATCAAGACTAATATCGTTGATCAGAATCTAAAGCCCGATACCGCAATTCCAATCGCATTGTTCATAGTTGAAGCACTCACCAACGCAATCCAGCACGGTGTACCAAATGGCGGAAATGTCTCAATTATGCTAATGAGAATAGATGGCGAGCTCGTGGTGACAGTCTCTGATGATGGCCCCGGTCAAGACACGACGATTAAGCAAGGCACAGGGCTGAAGTTAATCAAGGGGTTTGCACGCCAGCTCTCCGGGCGCATCTCAACGAAGAACACGAATGGCCATAGCGTGTCACTAATACTCGGTTCGGAGGCCGTGGAAAATTGAAGACCCGGGCACAAAAAATGACCCAGCCATAAGTGAGACTGGGTCTAGTTATCGTGAAGGTATTTGAGTTGTAGCATTGTGACTTTAATCGCCCAAGAGATAGCTTGAACCAAAAACTCTAAAAGAAATAGAACGAATGAGGATTTTTCTAAGCCCCGAAGCTGAAAATGCCATACAAGAGAATTTTAAGATTTAGGTCCCCGATTATGTCGAAGTTTTATTCCGACAGCCTGTGTAATATCACGCATACCAAGGACTAAGCGCTCCCCAGCACGTATGTCGCCGTTTTAAACGAGATAGCTGTTCCTTCCCACCGCCAGCTGGCACTGACCACGAAATTAAGAGGCCTCTAAATTCTTTAGAGGAGACTAAAAAACGGGAACCAAACGCCCTGTTCTCCGTTGTTGGTATATGAAAGCGCCGCTTCCGGCCCTGTAAATATAGGAGAAAAACATGGCTACGAAAAAGAATATCGTAACATTGAAATCTGACGACATCCCCGCTCAACTCGACACATTACGTGCCGACATGGCGCTGTTGACGGAGATGATCAAGTCACAGGCCACAGCCAAGGTCAACGAGAAAACCTCAACCGCAAAGGCTATTGCGTCTGAAAAAACCGACGAAGTTGTAATGCGATACGAAGAAATTACATCGAAGGCGGAAAGTTCAATCAAAGAAAACCCCCTTACGTCAATCGCTATCGCTATCGGCGCAGGCATTGTACTTGGCGCTTTGACCCGCCGCTAGGAACTTAGATGCTCAGATACGCCAAATACGCGGTGCCCTTTTTATTGAAGGCACCGCGTCGTAGCCCAGTAAAAGCTTTGGCAGGGATTGCCGCGGCCTACCTCATGCTTTCTGTAGGCGTCCTTTTGGTGGTAGTCGCAGCATTCATATGGACATTTAAGAATTATGGTAGTGACATCGCGTTTCTAGCCACAGGCTTATTTTTCATTGCACTCTCTGCATCATTTTTGATTTGGTCCAAATCGCGCAAGCGATTGAAAGCGGCAATGCCCACTAATATAAACCAAGACCCGCTAGCAAATTATATCCCC
>CAKZTE010000164.1 GCA_937923115.1 uncultured Caulobacterales bacterium
TCTTACTTGTTGTAGATGGACTCTTTGTTGAAGTGTTTCGCCAAGAGGTAATATACAACGGCGCGGTATTTCGCTTTCGTTGAGCGGCCATATTGGTCCATCACGGCATTAATCGCATCATCAAGCGCGGGGCCATCCGAAAGGCCAAGCTTCTTGATAAGGAAATTGTTCTTTACTGTTGCAAGCTCTGATGGGTCAGAGGCAGATACTGTTGACGCGTCGCGGTTATAAATTGATGGGCCGCAACCGATTGTGACCTTGCGCAAGAAATCCATGTCGGCTGTAACGCCGCATTTTTCTTTTAGGTCCGCTGCATATTTTTCGATTAGATCGTCACGTTTACTCATAGTAGTCCCCTATAAAAAGTTAGCCGGGACTCATTAAATATCTGCCCCACATTAAAGCTACGAATCGCGCTCTGAACTGATTATGAATAAAAATGCGTCACAAATCAACATCAGGCTGTGTTCATGTTTATTCCCCCAAAACGTTCATGGAGCCGCATGGTGGATGTTGGCTCTAATCGGGGCACACCCGATGGGGCTTTGTGTTGAAAAACACAAAGCCCACTTTACTAGGGCCGCTACCCCCTCACGCAAAAAGATGAATGCATGAGCCACAACACAAAAAAGTGAGTCTTTTCTTCCGCTTACCCTTGCACGCCCAGTTTTGCCCCCCATATCGCGTTTAACGGCGGTTTTCCCGCAGATTTTACGAACACAGGCGAGACGCCCTCTTTGCGCCGCGCCGCAAGATATGGAGACCATTATGTCTAAAGTTATTGGTATCGACCTCGGTACAACCAACTCTTGTGTGGCTGTCATGGACGGCGACAAAGCCCGCGTTATTGAAAATAGCGAAGGCGCGCGCACGACGCCGTCCGTCGTGGCGTTCACAGAAAGCGGCGAGCGCCTGATCGGCCAAACGGCCCGCCGCCAAGCGGTAACAAACCCAGACCACACTTATTTCGCCGTCAAGCGCCTGATTGGCCGCCAGATGACAGACCCCGCGATTAAAAAGGATTCAAAACTCCTGCCGTATAAACTCGTCAAAGGTAAAGGCGGCGACGCCTATGTTCAGGGCCGTGACAATGCGCTGAGCCCGTCTGAGATCTCAGCGATGATTTTGACTAAGATGAAGGAAACAGCCGAAGACTTCCTTGGCTCGGCTGTAACCCAAGCCGTCATCACCGTCCCAGCTTACTTTAATGATGCGCAGCGCCAAGCGACAAAAGATGCGGGCAAGATTGCAGGCCTCGAAGTCCTTCGCATTATCAACGAGCCTACTGCTGCGGCGCTAGCGTATGGTATGAACAAAGAAGACGGCAAAACGATTGCTGTATATGACCTTGGCGGTGGTACATTCGATGTGTCTATCCTCGAAATTGGCGACGGCGTTTTTGAAGTGAAAGCGACAAATGGCGACACCTTCCTCGGCGGTGAAGACTTTGACATGCACATTGTTGAATATTTCAATGAGCAGTTCAAAAAAGACAATGGCATTGATTTGAAATCCGACAAGCTTGCGCTTCAGCGTCTTCGCGAAGAAGCTGAGAAAGCTAAGAAAGAATTGTCCACAGCGTCGTCATACGAGGTCAACCTCCCGTTTATCACAGCAGACGCCTCTGGCCCCAAACACTTCAACATGAAGCTCACACGCGCAAAGCTTGAAACCCTTGTTGGCGACCTTATTAAGCGCACGATCGCGCCGTGTAAAAAAGCACTGGCGGATGCCGGAATAAAAGCCAGCGACATTGATGACGTTGTTTTGGTCGGCGGTATGACACGTATGCCAGCTGTCCAAGAAGCTGTGACAAAATTCTTTGGCAAAGAGCCACATAAAGGCGTGAACCCAGATGAAGTTGTCGCTATGGGCGCGGCTATCCAAGCGGGTGTCTTGCAGGGCGACGTGAAAGACGTTCTTCTTCTAGACGTGACGCCATTGTCACTCGGTATTGAAACCGAAGGCGGCGTCTTTACGCGCATGATTGACCGTAACACGACAATCCCAACCAAGAAGTCTCAAGTCTACTCAACGGCGGCGGATAACCAATCTGCTGTGACCATTCGCGTCTCACAAGGTGAGCGCGAAATGGCGGCAGACAATAAGCTCCTCGGTCAATTTGATTTGGTCGGCATCCCACCGGCCCCGCGCGGTATGCCGCAAATCGAAGTCACATTTGACATTGATGCCAACGGTATCGTCAATGTGTCAGCCAAGGACAATGCCACAGGCAAAGAGCAGCAAATACGCATCCAAGCCAGCGGTGGTCTGTCTGACGCTGATATCGAAGCTATGGTGAAAGACGCTGAAGCCAATGCCGATAGCGATAAGGAGCGCCGCGCGCTTGCTGAAGCTAAAAACCAAGCTGAAGCGCTAACGCATAAAGCTGAAAATGACCTCAAAGAGCACGGCGAGAGCATTACGCCGGAACAGCGTGAGGACATTGAAACAGCCATTAAAGAAGCCCGCGAAGCGGCTGAAACCGATGACACAGCGGCGATTGAAGACAAAGTTCAAGTCCTCACAGCGGCGGTCATGAAAATGGGCGAAGCGATTTACGCGAATGCCGCTGCGGCCGAAGAGACAGGCCCGATGTCCGCAGCCGATGACGCCGAAGACGATGACGACGTTGTCGACGCAGAGTTTGAAGACGTCGACGACAACAAATCTTAAGTTTCAAAGCGGCCCTCATTTTCATGAGGGCCGCCTTTTAAATTCCCGTGATGCTTTTAACAACGCAAGCTTTCCCTCCCCGCTCTGGCGGGATAGAGAATCTTATGTCCGCCCTGGCCCATTTTTCTGTGGGCGCGGGAGAGGCTGTGCATGTCTTTGCGGATGGCGACAAAGCCGCCGCGCATTACGACACCCAAACCCAGACCCCTTATCGCGTCACGCGCTTTAGCGGCCTCAAACCCCTCCGCCGCCGCGTAAAGGGCGCGGCTGTTGGTAAAGCCGTTGACGCCCAAGATTATATTGTCGCCGATAGCTGGAAAAGCCTCGAGCATTTGCCCCAAGGGCTAACAGCTCCCGTTATTGCCTACGCCCATGGTAACGAATATCCGCGCGAGAGCCGTGGAGGCTACGCTAAGCAAAACCGTATCAAAAAAGCTCTTTCCAAAGCCAGCCACCTGATTGCGGTCTCGCATGAAACGGCGGCGCGCACCGCGCCCTTTCTTCCTGACGGCTTAACGCCTACAATTATTCACCCGCCTGTAGAGCCTGTTGCGCCCATAAGCGAAGCCGACACAACTTATGCTGAAGCTCTTTGGCCAAACGGAGCCGTTCGGCTTCTTGCGCTCTGCCGCCTAATTGAGTGGAAAGGCATAGACCAAGCCATTCGCGCGCTCGCGCAGCTGCGCAGCAAAGGCGTTGACGCGCAACTCGTCATAGCTGGTATTGGCAATGACCGCCCGCGTCTAGAAGCCTTAATTTCCGAGCTGTCATTAACTGACCGCACCCGTTTTGCGGGCCGCGTCGAAGGCGGCCGAAAATCTGCCCTATTTGAGAGCGCTGATATTTTCATGCAGCCCGGCCGCAAAGTTGGCGATCAATGCGAAGGTTACGGCATAACTTATATAGAAGCGGCCCTTCACGGTCTGCCCTGTGTGTCAGGCAATGCAGGCGGGGCGCCTGATGCCGTCATTGATGGGGAGACAGGTTTTGTCGTGGACGCGTCCGAAATTAAGCCTGTAACAGAGGCGCTGCATAAGCTTATTACAGATAAAAAACAGCGCGCCCGCATGAGCAAGGCGGCCCGCGCACACGGACAGGCCGCGCTTTGGCCGAAACAAATTTCGCGCATACTCGCGCTTAAAGACAGGTAGAACGCTATGGCAAAACGCGATTATTATGAAATCCTCGGCGTTGCAAAAACGGCCGATGAGAAAACAATGAAGTCCGCTTTTCGCAAGAAGGCTATGGAGTGCCACCCTGACCGCAATCCTAATGACCCTGAAGCCGAAGCGCGCTTTAAGGAACTTAACGAGGCTTACGGTATATTGTCAGACGCGCAAAAACGCGCGGCCTACGACCGTATGGGCCACCGCGCTTTTGAGCAAGGCGGCGGCATGGGCGGCGGGCACGGCTTCCAGGATTTTGGCGATATTTTCAGCCAGATTTTTGGCGGCGCGGCAGGCGGCGGCGGCTTTGGCGATATGTTTGGCGGCGGCGGCGGGCGCGGTCGGCAAGCCACAGCGCGCGGGTCTGACCTGCGCTATTAGATGGAAATCACGCTTGAGGAAGCCTTTGCGGGCAAGGACATGGAAATTAATGTCCCCATTGCCGAAGACTGTGAACGCTGCGACGGCATAGGCGCAGAGCCGGGCGCGAAAGTCGAGACCTGCAGCACCTGCGGCGGCGCGGGCCGTGTACGCACGCAGCAAGGATTTTTCACAATGGAAAGACCTTGCTCAACCTGCGGCGGGCAAGGTGAATATGTCTCAAACCCTTGCACGAGCTGTGACGGCCAAGGCCAGCAGCGCGTTGAAACGACGCTTGATGTCTCTATACCTGCCGGCGTTGAGGACGGCACGCGTATCCGCCTGACTGGCCAAGGCGACGCGGCGCCAAAACGCCAAGGCGGCGGCGCGCGCGGTGATCTGTACCTGTTTATTTCGCTAAAGCCGCATGAGCTGTTTGAACGCGATAGCGCCAATCTTTACTGCCGCGCGCCGATGACAATGACGACAGCAGCGCTGGGCGGAGAAATTGAAATTCCGACAATTGACGGCGGCCGCTCCAAAGTCAAAATCCCCGAAGGCAGCCAATCTGGCAAACGTATGCGCCTCAAAGGCAAAGGCATGTCCGTCCTACGCAGTAATGCGCGCGGCGATATGTATGTTGAGTTATCCGTCGAGACGCCAACTAAACTTACAAAGCGCCAACGCGAGCTGTTACAAGAATTTGAAAGTGAGTCAGGACGGGATACAAGCCCTGCGTCTGAAAACTTCCTCGGGAAAGCCAAACGGTTCTGGGAAGGGCTGACGGATTGAGTTATCCGACTGGTGCAAGATCAAAAACAAGAAGCTCTGCCTTAGCACCGTTTTCAATAATTAAACCGCCGCCATCCAGCGTAAGCGCATCGCCGCGTGAGAGGCGCGTGCCGTTCACATCGGCTGCTCCGCGCGCCATATGTATATAGGCTTTACGGCCTGCGCGAAGGGTCAGGGATGCCGTCTCATTGCCGTCAAAAAGACCCGCATAGATATCCGCGTCTTGACGAATTTTCATGGCGCCTTCACGGCCATCCTCCGATAGGAATAGCTTCAGCTTTCCGCGTTTGTCGGCTTCGGATAATTCGAGCGTCTCATAACGCGGTTTCGCGCCGCCCACATTGGGTAGTAGCCAGACCTGTAAAATCTCAAGCGCCTTATCCGCATTAGGATTAAACTCGCTATGACGCACGCCGCTGCCTGCGCTCATATATTGCACGCCGCCAGCGCCCACGCGCGAGCCATTACCCATGCTGTCTTTGTGCTCAATCGTGCCCGACAGAACATAGGAGAATATTTCGGCGTCTTTATGCGGGTGGGCCGGAAAGCCTGCAGCGGGCGCAATCCAATCATCATTTATCACCCGCAAGCTCTCAAAATTCATTCGCGTTGGATCGTAATAATCGGCGAATGAAAATGAAAAATTGGACTTGAGCCAGCCGTGATTAGCCTGTCCGCGTGTCTCTGATTTAATTAGTGTCTGGGTCATGACGAATAGATGGGAAGCCCGGCCGCCGATACAAGTGCCCTATTTTACAACGGCATCATAGCGCGTGAAAACACTCGCGCCTGCCGTCACGGATTTCCACAAGTCATCGGCCTCCGCAGCCTCGTCGATATTGCGAGTCAGGTGCCAAAGGGTTTTAAGCTGCTCCGCGCCGCCGCTATTTTCAACCTGCCCAACCCATGCCGTAATAGAGCCGTAGCCTTTAAAGTTCACCGTAAAGCTAACGTTATCGCCCTCGGCCCAGCCCGTCACCGGAAAGCTTTGGCCTTTATCAGGCTGTCCAACATTCGTGTTGTAAACGCCGCTCAAGCGATCGCCCTCACAGGATAGCGTCACAGCCGAGCCGCGATCATTTACCCATTGCCCCGCCACAAGACAGTCCGCCTCAGGAAGCGATATCTCTTGAGCCGCCGCGCAGGCAGTTAGCGTAAAAAATGACCCTACAAATAATAGCCGTATCATCATTTTGCGCCCACGGGGTTGGCATCTATGAAATCAAGTTTATCCGTCAGCAAATCATTGGCAGGCTTTGGCATAGGATCAAATATTATCCAGCGATCTTGCGCCGCAGTATTGTTATCCCATACTGGCAAATCAGCACTATTTGGATTACCCGTGCGAATAAAGTTGAGCCAATAATTCTTCATCGGATTCGTGTTTGGCGACCATACAAGACTGCTTTCTGCGCCGTGCGGCGTGCCGGGCATATTGGGCACAGGCGCGTTGACGTAATAAAGCCAAGCAGGTGCGCCGTTCGCGTTCTGAGCACGGACTGTCTCGCGCGCCGAAATCAGGTAACGCGCATCCCCGAACAGACGCTGCGCCGCTTGTTCGTCAGAGGCTTTGAAATCACCCGCGTATAACTCTTTTACGGTCTCTAACTTATCGCCGTAAAGCGCGAGGAAGTTCTCTGGCGCAAACCCCGCGCCGTAAAGTACACCGTTACCGTCATAGCTATTGGCCCCGCTGATATAAGGCACGCGCGCCGCCTCGCCGCGGCGAAACATTTCAAT